>NZ_MTJN01000002.1:1270772-1588465 GCF_002017865.1 Rhodoferax fermentans
TGCAGGCGGGCCTTGAAATCAGCCTCAAAAGAGCTGTCAGCGGTGGATAAACGGGCGGGGGTGGCTGTTGAGTTCATGGTGGCAGGCTTCGGGTTGGCCCAAGTTTAGCGGGGCGCTCGTTCCGGTCCGCGGCGGCCAGAGTCATCCACGGGGCAACAGCCATCAAAACGCTACCAAAGATAGAGCATATCGCCTTTATTCAACGAGGGCTAGCGCCTCAAAACACCAAAATTTCCGAACCTGCCAGCTGGCCGGTGATGCCACCACAGCGGGTCAACTGGCCACAGCGGTGGGGGTAAGGGGTTTGCGGTAGAAGATTTGGCGCCCGTTCCAGCGCTTGGACACCGCGTTGAAGCCCAACTGGGTGTAGATGGCGTTGGAGGCGACGTTGAACTCGTTGGTATCCAGGCAGACCGACAAACAGCCCTGGTCTGTGGCGGCCTGCAGAGCTGCCTGAATGAGTGCGCGGCCCACACCGTTTTTGCGATGGGTCGGGTCCACAAACAGGTCTTCGATGGTGGCCTCGGCACCACCCACCCACATGGAGTACCTGAAGCGAAGCAGCACATACCCGATGGGGCCGTCGTCACTGGCAGCGATCAAAAACCGCGCATCCGGCGAGTTGAGCAGCACCGTGATGCTTTGCTCAAACTGGGCCTGTGTGGGGGTGGTTCTTTCAAGGTGGTTGCGAAAGGTGAGCGCCATACCCACCAGCGCAGCAGCATCCGCCATCGTGGCTGTTTGAATGTTCATCGGCATGTTTGAAGTCAGAAGTCAGCGGCCATCCAACTGGCCCGGTGAAAAATGCTGGCAGCAGGCCAGCGCATAACTTGTGTGATCCACAACGCTCTCAGGGCATGTAGCCGGTGAGCAAAGCGTGTTCCCACTCGGAGCGGCCACGCAATCGGGCCAACTGGGCCATGGACTGGTGGTCATAGGGCACCGACAGCAGGGACACACACCAGCCGTCCTTGTGCTGCTCAACAATGGCGTAACGCGCGTCAGGCGAGCCGGTCTCCACCACATGGGGCACCGGGTGGGTGTCGTCATACGCTGGCTGACCCACACTGCCCGGATTCATCAGCCGTTGCCCACGCCGGGTATGCAGCACCCGCGCCACATGGGTGTGGCCGCAGGCCACCAGGGGCGCGAGTTCGTCGCTCAGGCGGGTTTCGACCTCAGCCGCGGTGGCTTGGCGGACCACACCCGCATCCAGGGTTTCCAGAAAGTACTCGACATCACTGCGCGGTGAGCCGTGGCATAAAAACACATCGGGGCTGAGACGCACGCTGGGTGGCAAAGACCTGATCCAGTCGAACTCCTGGGTGCTCAGTTGGGAGTGGGCGTAAGCGTCAGAGAGCCCCATCTGATCCGCGTTTTGTGTGAGCAACTGACGCTCGTGGTTACCCGCCAGGCTCAGCCAGCCCTGAGCCATCAGGAACTGGGCGGTTTCTCGCGGCAACAGCGGGCCGGACAGGCTGTCACCCAGGTTCACCACCTGATCCACACCCCGGCGGCGCAGGTCGGTGGTGACGGCTTCTAGGGCGGCAAGGTTGCCGTGAATATCGGAGAGAAGGGCTAGGCGCATGGTGTGGGCAATGCTGGCGTCATGGCCTCCTCAGCCCGGCGTCACGGACGCGCAGCCAACAGCGCCGCATGCAGGCGATTGAGGTTCTGCTCGTTGGCGGGAGCAATGATGTGCGCCACACTGGCAGCCACCCGTGGATCATCAAAAGCCTGATGCCAAAGGACATGCGTTTGCCCATCGGTTTCTGTCAAGGTGATGGTGAGCGTGAAGTTGGGCGCCGACAGGTGACGGACCACAATCCTCTGCGGCGAGGCTTCGAGAAACACGCTGTCATTGGGGTAGTTCTTGCCATCCGGACCATGCATGACAAAGGTCCAGCGCCCTTGGGGCCTGAACTCACATCGCTCGAAGGTGTTGGTGAAACCGTCTGGCCCCCACCAGATCGCCAGCAGATTGGCATCAGCAAACGCGGCATAAATCTGCGCGGCTGTGAACGGGAGCAGTCGGCTGGTTGCGCAAACACCGTCCGCGCTGGGTGGAGTGGTCATGGCAGCTTCCTTGGTTCGTCGCGAAGTAAGCCGCTGGGCGACTGGGGCGACGACGCCCAGTTCGACGTAGGCCTGCGGATGTTCTGGCCAACCAGTTTATCTGACCTGGCCTGGATGTCACGCTGCAGAGGTGACTGAATGGGCTCCATTACCCCCAAGCCACTTTTCCACGATCTCTGAGCCGCGCGGTGTGCCAGCTTGGCGCATCACGTTCAGAGCTTAGCCCCTCACACCACCGCCGACTCAAACGCGTCAATGATGTGGCGCATGGGCGCCTGTTTGAGCTTGAGTGCGGCCTGGTTGACGACCAGGCGTGAGCTGATGTCCATGATGTGTTCGACTTCAACCAGGTGGTTGGCCTTGAGCGTGTTGCCGGTGGACACCAGGTCCACAATCGCGTCGGCCATACCGACCAGCGGGGCGAGTTCCATGCTGCCGTAGAGCTTGATCAGGTCAACGTGCACACCTTTGCTGGCAAAGAAGTCGCGCGCAATCGCCACGTATTTGGTGGCTACCGTGAGGCGCGAGCCTTTTTTGACCGCGCTTTTGTAGTCGAAGTCGGAGCGCACCGCCACGCTGATGCGGCATTTGGCGATCTGCAAATCGAGCGGCTGGTATAGGCCCTGGCTGCCGTGTTCCAGCAGCGTGTCCTTGCCGGTGATGCCCATGTCGGCACCGCCGTACTGCACATAAGTGGGCACATCGGTGGCGCGCACCACCAGCACCCGCACATCGGGCTGGTTGGTGGTCAGGATGAGTTTGCGCGAGGTGTCCGGGTCTTCCAGCACCTCGATGCCTGCGGCTTTGAGGAGAGGAATGGTTTCTTCAAAAATCCGGCCCTTGGACAGTGCAATAGTGATCATTTTGGCCTCTAGCCCTTATTCAAAAAGGGCGGGTAGCTATAAAAACAGGAATACTCAAACGCTTACTTCACACGCTCGATGTCGGCACCCAGCGCACGCAGCTTGTTTTCCATCTGGTCGTAACCGCGGTCCAGATGGTAGATGCGGTCCACGCAGGTTTCGCCCTTGGCCACCAGGCCGGCAATCACCAGGCTGGCCGAGGCGCGCAGGTCGGTCGCCATCACGGTGGCGCCCGACAGCTGGGGCACACCTTCGACCAGGGCAATCTTGCCGTCGATCTGGATCTTGGCACCCAGGCGCACGAGTTCGTTGACGTGCATGTAGCGGTTCTCAAAAATCGTCTCGGTGACCTTGGCCGTGCCTTGCGCCACGCTGTTGAGCGCCATGAATTGCGCCTGCATGTCGGTCGGAAAACCCGGGTACTCGGTGGTGCGAAAGCTTTGCGCCTTGAGCTGGGCCGCGCCGCTGGACTGGACGCGGATGCCGTCTTCTACAGCAGTGATCGTCACACCCGCTTCGCGCAGTTTTTCGACCACGGCCTCCAGGTGGTCGATGCGGGCGTGGCGCGCCAGCACATCACCGCCGGCAGCAGCCACCGCGCACAAAAAGGTGCCAGCTTCGATGCGGTCCGACACCACTTGGTGGGTGCAGCCGTGCAACGTCTCCACGCCCTGGATGCGGATGCGGCTTGTGCCATGGCCTTCAATCTTCGCGCCCATCTTGATCAGCATCTCGGCCAGATCAGGGATCTCGGGCTCTTGCGCGGCGTTTTCCAGGATGGTTTCGCCCTCGGCCAGGCAAGCGGCCATCAGGAAGTTTTCGGTGCCGGTCACCGTCACCATGTCGGTGGTGATGCGTGCGCCTTTGAGGCGGGTGCGGCCTGCGGGCAGCTTGGCGACCATGTAGCCGTGTTCGACCACAATCTCGGCACCCATCGCGGTCAGGCCCTTGATGTGCTGGTCCACCGGGCGCGAGCCAATCGCGCAGCCACCGGGCAAGGACACCTTGGCCTGGCCAAACCGCGCCAGCAGCGGGCCGAGTGCCAGCACCGAGGCGCGCATGGTTTTCACGAGTTCATAAGGGGCTTCGGGGCGGATCGGGTCAGCCGCATGGAAACCCATGCCACCGCGCTCCCCAAAGGTCTCGGTCTTGACACCCATGTGCTCGAGCAGGGTGCGCATGGTGGCCACGTCTTTGAGGCGCGGCACGTTGTGCAGGATGACCGGCTCGTTGGTGAGCAGCGCGGCGCACAGTTCGGGCAGGGCGGCGTTTTTGGCGCCGGAGATGGTGACCTCACCCAACAAGGGGCGGCCACCACGAATCAGAAGTTTGTCCATGGCTTAGGGGGATTTAGCGGGGTTGGGCGGCCCATTCGGCCGGTGTGAATGCTTTGATCGACAGGGCGTGCACCTCGTCGGTCTTCACCTTGTCGCCCAGCGTGGCGTAGACACGCTGGTGGCGGGCAATAGCACGTTTGCCTTCAAATTCGGTTGACACCACCACCGCATACCAGTGGCGGCCGTCGCCATCGACCTCAAGATGCTCACAAGGCAGGTGGGCGGCAATCAGGGCTTTGAGTTGGTCAGCGGTCATGGGGATGGAGGTGTTGGCCAGGCCGTGCATACACACGGCCTGTGGCGGTTAAAGAAGCTCAGGAACGGATACGGTAACCGATACGCAGCAGGTACAACGCAGTCAGGCTGACCACCACCAGGGTGGCACTGACCACGCCCAGGCTGAGCCAGGGGGACACATCGCTCACCCCAAAAAAGCCGTAGCGAAAGCCGTCGATCATGTAGAAAAACGGGTTGACGTGGCTGACCTTCTGCCAGAACGGAGGCAAGGAATGGATCGAGTAAAACACCCCGCTCAAAAAGGTCATGGGCATGACGATGAAGTTCTGGAAGGCCGCGAGTTGCTCGAACTTCTCCGAATGCAGACCGGCAATCAGACCCAGCGCGCCCATCAGCGCCGCACCCATCAGCGCAAACACGGCCACCCAGAGCGGCGCCACCAGGTTCAGGTCGGTGAAAAACACCGACACCCCAAACACCCCCAGCGCCACCACCAGGCCACGCACGATGGACGCGCCCACGTAGGCCACAAACCAGTGCCAGTAGGACAGCGGTGTGAGCAACAAAAACACCAGGTTGCCCATGACCTTGCTGGCGATCAGCGAGGAGGAACTGTTGGCAAAGGCGTTTTGCAACAAGCTCATCATGGCCAAGCCGGGCACCAGGAACGCGGTGTAACTGACCTGACCGTAGACCTTGACGTGGGATTCAAGCGCGTGGCCAAAAATCAGCAGATACAACATCGCGGTCAACACCGGGCCGCCCACGGTCTGGCCGACCACACGCCAGAAGCGCATGACTTCTTTGTAAAAGAGCATTTGCCAGCCGGTCATGCGTTCACCTCGGCGGTGGGCGACTCGGCCGGTGCGTGACGTTTCATCACTTCGAGGAACACGTCCTCCAGGTCGGCGCGGCGGATCTCGATGTCCTGCAGCATCAGCCCGGCCTCACGCGCGGCGGCCAGGTAGCGTTCAATCGCCAGCGCGTCGGTGGCCGGGTATTGCACAACCCGACCCGTGATACGGGCTCCGACCTTCAAAGACGGGGGGAGTTCGCTATCAATCTTGAATTGCAGCACATTGCCGGAGGCGGCCTTGAGCAGCGCACTGGTGGTGTCGAGCGCCACCACCCGCCCCTGCTTGAGCATGGCGATGCGCCCACACAGGGCCTCGGCCTCTTCCAGGTAATGGGTGGTCAGCAGCACGGTGCTGCCCTGCTGGTTGAGTTTGGCAATAAACGCCCACAGGGTTTGGCGCAGTTCCACGTCGACCCCGGCGGTGGGCTCATCCAGCACAATCACTGGTGGTTTGTGCACCAGCGCCAGGCCCACCAGCACGCGGCGTTTCATGCCGCCTGAGAGGGCCCGCATGTTGACGTGGGCCTTGTCGGTCAGGCCCAGGCTCTCCAGCAGCTCGTCGATCCAGGCGTCGTTGTGTTTGACACCGAAATAACCTGACTGGAAGCGCAATGCTTCACGCACGTTGAAAAACGGGTCAAACACCAGCTCTTGCGGCACCACGCCGAGCTTGCGACGTGCGGCGGCGTAGTCGGTTTGGACATCACTGCCCAGCACCGAGACGCGCCCCGAAGTGGCCCGGGCCAGACCAGCCAGGATGGTGATCAGGGTGGTTTTGCCCGCGCCATTGGGGCCGAGCAGGCCGAAAAACTCGCCGGGCTCAATGTCCAGACTGACCCGGTCAAGCGCCAGAAAGGTGTCGCTCTGAGAACCACGGGGAGAAGGGTAGGCTTTGGAGACAGACTGGAAGGAGATGGCGGACATGGGGCCGCTATTTTACCGGGGGGTCTGCCGCCTGTCGGGCAGCAGCTCCTCAATGCCATACAAACGCGCCAGATCGGTCAAGCGCTGTGGCAGCTTGGTCACCGAAAAGGTTTTGCCCAGTGCCAGCGCATCGCGGCGCAAGGACAGCAGCACCGCCAGCGCTGCCGAGTCAAAACGCCCCAGCTTGGTCGCACTGACCACCACCTCGGCAGACTGATTGGGCACAGCTGCCGCCAGCTCAAGCAGACAGGCGCTGGCGCTGGTGTGGGTCAGTTGGGCAGGCAGCTCAAGCACATTTACCCCTTGCTGGCCTTGGTGTCGCCAGCGGCATTGGATTTGTTGCGCTCACTCAGGGTGGCGATCAGGCCGTCAATGCCTTTGGCATTGATTTCCTGCGAAAACTGGCTGCGGTAGGTGTCCACCAGCCAGACACCCAGCACGTTGAGGTTAAAAATCTTCCAGCCAGCGCCCTCACCCGGGGTTTTTTCCAGGCGGTAGTCCAGTTGCACCGGGTCACCACGGCCATGGATCAGGGTGCGCACAATCACTTCCTTGTCGTCTGGCGCATAGCGCATCGGTTTGATGCTGAATGTCAGGTTTTTGGCCTGGCTCATGGCGCCGGAATAGGTACGCACCAGCAGGGTCTTGAACTCGGCCTGCAACCGTGCGCGCTGCTCAGGTGTGGCCTGGCGCCAGGCGGGGCCCACGGCGGAGGCAGTCATGCGCTGAAAGTTCAGGTTGGGCATGATCTTCTGGTCCAGCAACTGCATGATGCGCGCCACATCACCGGACTGCACCGCTTTGTCTGACTGGATCAGGTCAATGGCCTCTTTGGTCAGCCGCTGGATCAGCGCGTCAGGGGCTTCGTCAGCCGCCCAGGCCGAGCCAACATGCCAACCCAGAAGGGTGGTACCGATCAAAGGCAGGCTACTCAGCAAAAAACGTCGTTTCATCGTGATTCCATCCAAAATTTATTGACCAGTCGCATCGTTGGCAGGCACATAAGCGTCTTCATCCGGCGGGTTGCCGTCATACACCTGGTTGCGCCTGCGTTGCAAATACGCATCGCGGGTAAAAGCATAGGGGTCCAGGGCCACTTCGTCGAGCATGCGCGAAGCATCCAGCAACTGCGAGCGCCGGTCCACCAGGTTCAGGACCGTGGCTGAATTGCGCGTGGGCACATGGTCCACATGCGACACCACATTGCCCGTCATGTCCACCGGCAAGGCGGCAGTGTCACGCACCGTGGAGGGCCCTACAAAAGGCAAAACCATGTAGGGGCCGGCACCCACACCCCAGCGCCCCAGGGTCTGGCCAAAGTCTTCGGTGTGGCGCTCGATACGCATCTCGCTGGCGATGTCGATCAGACCACCCAGACCAAACACGGTGTTCACCCCAAAACGCACGATGCTGTTGCCAGCACCCTCACCCTTGAGCTGCAGCGTGTTGTTCACAAACGACCACAGGTCTTGCAAGTTGTAGAAAAAATTGCTGACGCCGGTGCGCACGGGTGATGGCAAGACGTCGCGGTAAGCGGTCGCCACCGGTTTGATCACCGCACGGTCAACCGCATCGTTGAAACCGTAGACACCGCGATTGAATGGCTCCATCGGGTCGCGCGGGTTGGCATTGGGGCCGGTGGCGCAAGCGCTGAGCAACAACACCGCCGCCACCAGCATCAAGCGGGTGGTGAAACGCGGGGTTCCCTGAGTGATTTTTTTTGTATTCATGCTTGGAGCTGTCCCTTCAACTATTTGCTGGTTTCAGGCGCCGCAGGTTCTGCTGCTTTGCTGTACAGAAACTGGCTGATCAGATTCTCCAGCACCACGGCCGATTGGGTGCTGGAGATGACGTCTCCTTTTGCCAAGTTTTTATCATCTGCACCGGCTTCGATGCCCAGATACTGGTCACCCAGCAGGCCACTGGTCAGGATCTTGAGCGAACTGTCCTTGGGAAACACATACCGGTCTTCCAATGCCAGGGTGACACGGGCCTGGAACGACTTGTCGTCAAACGCGATGTCTTCCACCCGGCCCACCACCACACCGGCACTTTTGACCGCCGCCTTGGGCTTGAGGCCACCAATGTTGTCAAACTTGGCGGTCACCATGTAAGTCTTCTGGAAATTGAGGCTCAGCAAATTGGCCGACTGCAGTGCCAGAAACAGAATTGCGACCGCACCCAGCAGCACAAACATCCCCACCCAGACATCATTCTTTGAACGTTGCATT
The DNA here is from genome assembly GCF_002017865.1 of Rhodoferax fermentans. Taxonomy (NCBI): domain Bacteria; kingdom Pseudomonadati; phylum Pseudomonadota; class Betaproteobacteria; order Burkholderiales; family Comamonadaceae; genus Rhodoferax; species Rhodoferax fermentans. Next base: position 1,279,297 of record NZ_MTJN01000002.1, read on the forward strand.
CAAACCCCTTCTTTCTTATTGGTTAACACTCGGTGTCGTGTGCTGCGATCGTGCTGCAGCCCCACACACCTGTTGTGCATTTGTCATACCGTGAACATCATCGCGGTCAGGATGAAGTCCAGGCCCAGTACCGTCAGCGACGCCATCACCACCGTGCGGGTGGTGGCCTTGGCCACACCTTCGGGCGTGGCCTGCGCGTTGTAACCCTGCAGCAGCGCAATAAAGGTCACCGCCACCCCAAACACAATACTCTTGATGACGCCGTTGCCCAGGTCCTGGAACACATCCACACCACCCTGGATCTGGCTCCAGAAGGCGCCACCATCCACCCCGATCATCAACACCCCCACCACCCAGCCACCAATGACACCGGTGGCGCTGAACATGGCCGCCAGCAGCGGCATGGTGATCACACCGGCCCAGAAACGTGGCGCCAGCACCCGCTCAATCGGGTCGACCGCCATCATTTCCATCACACTGATCTGCTCACCGGCTTTCATCAAGCCGATTTCAGCGGTCAGCGAGGTACCGGCACGCCCGGCAAACAGCAGGGCTGACACCACCGGCCCGAGTTCACGCAACAGGCTCAGGGTCACCATCAAGCCTAACGACTCGGCGGAGCCATAACGTTTCAAAACGTAATAACCCTGCAGCCCGAACACAAATCCGACAAACAGCCCGGCCACCGTGATGATCGGCAGGGAATAGTTGCCCAAAAAATGGATCTGGTCACGCACCAGCACATTGCGTTTGAACGCGTAACCCACCGTTGCCAGCAGCCGGCCAAACAGGCGTGCCGCATAACCCATGGCATCCAGATGCCTGCGCACAGCAAAACCAATGTCTTTGGGCTGGTACCAACTCATGCCTGCACCTCGCCACCAAAATCCTGTTTCACACTGGGCCCCGGGTAATGGAAATGCACCGGCCCTTCTGGCAAGGCGTGGACATATTGGTGCACCAGCGGGTCGGTGCTGTGGCGCACCTCATCGGGCGTGCCCTGGGTCGCGATTTTGCCGTTGGCCAAAATGATCACCTGATCCGCAATCGCAAAGGTCTGCTCCAGATCGTGCGAGACAAAAATGCTGGTCAGGCCCATGGCGTCGTTGAGCTCCCGGATCAGCGTCGCGGCTGTGCCCAACGAGATCGGATCCAAACCGGCAAAGGGTTCGTCGTACATCACCAGCTCCGGGTCAAGCGCAATGGCACGCGCCATGGCAACACGCCGCGCCATACCACCCGACAGGTCACTGGGCATCAAATCGCGTGCGCCACGCAAGCCCACGGCATTGAGTTTCATCAGCACGATGTCTCGGATCAGGGCATCCGACAGATCGGTGTGTTCACGCAGCGGAAAGGCCACGTTTTCAAACACACTGAGGTCGGCAAACAGGGCGCCAAACTGGAACAACATACCCATGCGCCGCCGCGCCGTGTACAACTCGGCCTGGGTCATGTGGGTCACATCCTGCCCGTCAAACAGGGCCTGGCCTTGTTGCGCACAGATCTGGCCACCAATCAGGCGCAGGATGGTGGTTTTGCCACCGCCCGAGGCGCCCATCAAGGCCGTGACCTTGCCACGCGGGATGTCCAGCGAAATATCGTCCAGGATCACACGTTCACCGTAGCCGAAGCTCAGGTGACGTATTTCAACCAGTGAATGTGAAGAAGTGGCGGTCATGGGTCTTGGGGTCGGGGTAAACCCGAACCCTTGATCATAAAGGAAAGCCCCTGGGGCCGCCTGGCCACACCTGGTCGCGGTCTGCCACTCAACGTGGCAGGTCGCTGAAACCCATCAAAAACTCGTCGATGGCGCGGGCTGCCTGGCGGCCTTCGCGGATGGCCCACACCACCAGGCTCTGCCCCCGGCGCACATCGCCAGCGGCAAACACCTTGGGCACATTGGTGGCGTAACCGCCCACAAAGTCGGTGCTGGCCTTGGCGTTGCCACGGGCGTCCTTCTCGATACCAAAGGCATCCAGCACGGTGGCAACCGGGTTGACAAAACCCATGGCCAGCAGCACCAGATCGGCCTGGTAGGTCTTTTCGGTGCCGGGAATTTCGACCATCTTGCCGTCTTTGAGTTCGATGTGAACCGTCTTCAAGCCGGTGAGTTTGCCTTTTTCACCGATGAATTCCTTGGTGGAGATGGCGAACTCGCGGGTGCAACCCTCGTCGTGGCTGGAGCTGGTACGCATCTTCATCGGCCAGTAGGGCCAGGTCATCGGGCGGTTTTCTTGCGCCGGGGGCTGTGGCATCACCTCAAACTGGGTGACACTGACCGCACCATGGCGGTTGCTGGTGCCCACACAGTCTGAGCCGGTGTCACCGCCACCAATCACGATCACATGTTTGCCGTCGGCGCGTAACTGGTTTTTTAACTTGTCGCCCGCATTGACCTTGTTTTGCTGCGGCAGGAATTCCATCGCAAAGTGGACCCCGTCGAGATCGCGCCCAGGCACTGGCAAATCACGCGACTGTTCCGAACCACCGGACAGCAGCACCGCATCAAACTCGGCCTGCAGCTGCGCGGATGAAACGGTTTCCTTGGCCCAGTTGGTGACCTTGCTGCCCTTGGGCAGTGCGCCCACCAGCACACCGGTGCGGATCGTCACACCTTCAAGCTTGAGTTGCTCGACCCGGCGGTCAATGTGTGACTTCTCCATCTTGAAGTCCGGAATGCCATAACGCAGCAGACCACCGACGCGGTCGTTTTTCTCGAACAGGGTCACATCGTGGCCCACGCGTGCGAGCTGCTGCGCCGCCGCCATGCCAGCCGGGCCGGAGCCCACCACCGCGACTTTTTTGCCGGTCTTGTGTTTGGCAGGTTGGGGTTTGACCCAGCCCTCGGCCCAAGCCCGGTCAATGATGGCGTGTTCAATCGACTTGATGCCGACCGCGTCATCGTTGACATTGAGCACACAGGCCGCTTCACACGGCGCCGGGCAGATGCGCCCGGTGAACTCGGGGAAGTTGTTGGTGCTGTGCAACACGTCGATGGCGTTTTGCCAGTCGGCTTGGTACACCAGATCGTTGAAGTCCGGGATGATGTTGTTGACCGGGCAGCCGTTGTTGCAGAACGGCGTGCCGCAATCCATACAACGGGCGGCCTGGGTTTTGGCCTGGGTGTCGTCCAGACCAATCACAAACTCTTTGTAATTCTTCAAGCGCTCGGGCACCGGCTTGTAGCCCTCTTCGATGCGCTCGTATTCCATGAAACCAGTGACTTTTCCCATGATGTGTTCCTGATACGTTGGTCTGCTTCAGACTTTGGACGCTTCTTTTTTCGTAGCTGTATGCGCAAGCTCAGAAAGGGCTAAAGCCGCTTTTCTTGCATGAATCTCACCCAGGGCGCGTTTGTATTCGAGCGGGAACACTTTGACGAACTTCTGGCGGCTGACGTCCCAGTTGTCGAGCAACTCGCGTGCGCGCTTGCTGCCGGTCCAGCGGTTGTGTTCTTCGAGCAGCTTCTTGAGCTGGGTTTCATCGGCCAGACCACGGTGCCAGTGTTTTTCATTGATGGTGAGCTTTTGCTCGTCCACACCGAGCACCTTCTCCAGCGACACCATCGCGGTGTTGCAGCGTTTGGCGAACTGGCCGTCTTCGTCATAGACGTAGGCGATACCGCCGCTCATGCCCGCGGCAAAGTTGCGCCCGGTCTTGCCCAACACCACCACGGTACCGCCAGTCATGTATTCACAACCGTGGTCACCTGTGCCCTCCACCACCGCCGTGGCGCCAGACAGGCGAACCGCAAAACGCTCGCCAGCGACGCCGCTGAAGAAGGCCTCACCACTGGTGGCACCAAACATCACGGTGTTGCCAACGATGGTGTTTTTGGTGGATTCACCGCGGAAGTCGATGCTTGGGCGCACCACAACACGGCCGCCAGAGAGGCCCTTGCCGGTGTAGTCGTTGGCATCCCCAATCAGGTACAAGGTGATGCCCTTTGCCAGGAACGCACCAAAGGACTGGCCACCGGTGCCCTCCAACTGGATACGGATGGTGTCGTCGGGCAGACCTTCGGGGTGCACCTTGGTCACCGCGCCCGAGAGCATGGCGCCCACGGAACGGTTCACATTGCGTGCCACCTCGATGAACTGGACGCGCTCACCCTTGTCAATCGCTGGGCGGGATTTGGCGATCAGCACGTTGTCGAGCGCCTTCTCCAGACCGTGTTCCTGGTTTTCGATGTGGAACTTTGGCACATCGGCTGCGACGTTGGGCATCGCAAACAGGCGGCTGAAATCCAGGCCACTGGCCTTCCAGTGCTCGATGCCGGAGCGGGTGTCGAGCAGGTCGGCGCGGCCGATCATGTCGTCAAACTTGCGGATACCCAACTGGGCCATGATCTGGCGCACTTCTTCGGCGATGAAGAAGAAATAGTTGACCACATGCTCGGGCTTGCCAGAGAACTTCTGGCGCAGTACCGGATCTTGCGTCGCCACGCCCACCGGGCAGGTGTTGAGGTGGCACTTGCGCATCATGATGCAGCCTTCGACCACCAGCGGCGCGGTGGCAAAACCAAACTCGTCGGCACCCAGCAGGGCGCCAATGACGACATCACGGCCGGTTTTCATCTGACCGTCGGTCTGCACACGGATGCGGCTGCGCAGGCGGTTGAGCACCAGGATTTGCTGGGTCTCGGCCAGGCCGATTTCCCAGGGGCTGCCGCAGTGTTTGATGGACGACCAGGGCGAGGCACCGGTACCACCGTCGTGCCCGGCAATCACCACATGGTCAGCCTTGCACTTGGCCACACCGGCGGCGATGGTGCCCACACCGATCTCGGACACCAGCTTGACACTGATGGAGCTGTGCGGCGCCACGTTTTTCAGGTCGTGGATCAGCTGTGCCAGATCTTCAATCGAGTAAATGTCATGGTGCGGCGGCGGCGAAATCAGGCCGACACCGGGCACCGAGTAGCGCAGTTTGCCGATGTACTCGGACACCTTGCCACCTGGCAGTTGACCGCCCTCGCCCGGCTTGGCGCCCTGCGCCATCTTGATCTGGATCTGGTCCGCGCTGCTGAGGTATTCAGCGGTGACACCAAAACGCCCGGACGCCACCTGCTTGATGCGCGAACGCAGCGAGTCACCGTCTTGCAGTGGCATGTCGACCTCGACCACATCGGCACCAATCACACTCTTCAGGCTGTCGCCCTTCTTGATCGGGATGCCTTTGAGTTCGTTGCGGTAACGTGCGGGGTCTTCACCACCTTCGCCGGTGTTGCTCTTGCCGCCAATGCGGTTCATGGCCACGGCCAGCGTGGCATGGGCCTCGGTGGAGATGGAGCCCAGCGACATGGCGCCGGTGGCAAACCGTTTGACGATCTCTGCAGCGGACTCGACCTCATCGACGGAAATGGCCTTGGCCGGGTCGATCTTGAACTCAAACAGGCCACGCAGTGTCATGTGGCGCTTGCTCTGGTCATTGACGATCTGGGCGTATTCCTTGTAGGTGTTCCAGTTGTTGGCGCGGGTGCTGTGTTGCAACTTGGCAATCGCGTCCGGCGTCCACATGTGTTCTTCACCGCGGGCACGCCAGGCGTATTCACCACCGGCATCCAGCCGGGTGGCCAGCACCGGATCGGGACCAAACGCTTCCTTGTGACGGCGAATGGCTTCCTCGGCAATCTCGAACACGCTGATGCCTTCAACCCGACTCGGTGTGCCGGTGAAGTATTTCTCGACCGTGGCGGTCGACAGACCGATGGCCTCAAACAACTGCGCGCCGCAGTAGCTCATGTAGGTGGAGACACCCATCTTGGACATGATCTTGGACAGGCCCTTGCCCACCGCCTTGACGTAGTTGTAGATGGCTTTGTCCGCACTCAGGTCACCCGGCAGGTCTTTGCAGATGCTGGCCAGCGTTTCCATGGCCAGGTAGGGGTGAACCGCCTCGGCACCGTAACCGGCCAGCACACCAAAGTGGTGGACCTCACGCGCCGAGCCAGTCTCCACGACCAGACCGGCAGTGGTGCGCAGACCTTCACGCACCAGATGCTGGTGGATCGCGGAGAGCGCCAGCACCGCCGGAATCGCCACCTGGGTGGCGTTCATGGCGCGGTCACTGATGATCAGGATGTTGTGGCCGCCCTTGATGGCGTCCACCGCTTCGGCACACAACGATGCAAGCTTGGCCTCGACCCCTTCACGGCCCCAGGCCAGCGGGTAGGTGATGTCCAGGGTGTAACTGCGGAACTTGCCTTGGGTGTGTGTGGCGATGTCGCGCAGCTTGGCCATGTCGGCAAAGTCCAGCACCGGCTGGCTGACTTCCAGGCGCAGCGGCGGGTTGACCTGGTTGATGTCGAGCAGGTTGGGCTTGGGACCAATGAAGGACACCAGGCTCATCACAATTGCTTCGCGGATCGGGTCGATCGGCGGGTTGGTCACTTGGGCAAACAGCTGCTTGAAGTAGTTGTAGAGCGGCTTGTTCTTGTCGCTCAGAACGGCCAGCGGGCTGTCGTTGCCCATGGAGCCAATCGCTTCTTCGCCGTTGGCGGCCATCGGGGCGATCAGGAACTTGATGTCTTCCTGCGTGAAGCCAAAGGCCTGCTGGCGGTCCAGCAAGGTGCTGCCGGACTCGTAGGCACTGGCCGGCTCGCTGCCACCAGGGACATCCCCCAGGCGGATGCGCAAGTTCTGGATCCACTGTTTGTAGGGTTTGCTGTTGGCCAGGCTGGACTTGAGTTCCTCGTCCTCGACCATACGACCCTGCTCCAGGTCGATCATGAACATCTTGCCGGGCTGCAGGCGCCATTTGCGCACGATCTTGTTCTCGGGGAAGGGCAACACACCCGACTCGGAGGCCATCACCACCAGGTCGTCGTCGGTGATGCAATACCGCGAGGGGCGCAGGCCATTACGGTCCAGCGTGGCACCGATCTGGCGGCCATCGGTGAACACGATGCTGGCCGGGCCATCCCAGGGCTCGAGCATGGCGGCGTGGTACTCATAAAAGGCGCGGCGGCGCTCGTCCATGCCGGTGTTTTGTTCCCACGGTTCGGGAATCATCATCATCACCGCCTGGCTGATCGGGTAACCGGCCATGGTCAGCAACTCCAGGCAGTTATCGAAGGTGGCGGTGTCGCTCTGGCTGGCAAAACTGATCGGGTAGAGCTTTTTGAGGTCGTCACCGAGCACCGGTGAGCTCATCACACCTTCGCGGGCTTTCATCCAGTTGTAGTTGCCCTTGACGGTGTTGATTTCACCGTTGTGCGCCACATAGCGGTAGGGGTGGGCCAGCGGCCACTCGGGGAAGGTGTTGGTGGAGAAACGTTGGTGCACCAGACCCAGGGCCGAGACACAGCGCGGGTCCTGCAGGTCCAGGTAATAGGTACCCACTTGATCGGCCAGCAGCAAGCCCTTGTAGATGACCGTGCGGCTGGACATGCTGGGCACGTAATACTCTTTGCTGTGTTTGAGCTTGAGCGCCTGGATGTGGGCGCTGGCGGTCTTGCGGATCACGTACAGCTTGCGCTCGAGCGCATCCTGCACGATCACATCGGTGCCACGGCCAATGAAGATCTGGCGCAGGATGGGTTCTTTTTTGCGCACATTGGGCGACATCGGCATGTCGCGGTTGACCGGCACATCGCGCCAGCCGAGCAAGACCTGACCTTCGGCCTTGACCGCACGTTCCAGCTCCTGCTCACAGGCCAGACGCGAGGCGTGTTCCTTGGGCAAAAACACCATGCCCACACCGTACTCACCGGGTGGCGGCAGGGTCACCCCTTGGGCCGCCATTTCTTCGCGGTACAGGGCATCGGGCAGCTGGATCAGGATACCGGCACCGTCACCCATGAGTTTGTCGGCACCAACCGCACCCCGGTGGTCGAGGTTTTCGAGGATCTTGAGCGCATTCTTGACGATGTCATGTGACTTGACACCTTTGATATGGGCCACAAAACCCACACCGCAGGCGTCGTGCTCCTGGGCGGAAGAATACAAACCATGGTCCTGGAGATGCTGGATCTCGGCTGCCGTCGTCATGGGGCGCGCTCCTAAAAGTATCGAAAAGGGCTTGACTGTACCGCATTGCAACAAGGATGCCAAAGCAATTAATAGGGGTCAGATCCCAATTACAAATTATCCTACTTTCAGAAAATTAAATTAGGGACACATTAATAAACATAGCAATAATCTCTTTTAATTTAAGGGCCAGAGCCCTATTTGATGATTATTTTGGGGGCGGAAACGGGTCGCCCGGCGGCTTTTTTGACCACACGACGCTCGGTGTGTTTTTGTAAATTAGCCACAAAATCCGGCTCACCCAGGGCCCAACCGGCCAAGGTGGACTCAGTCAGCGCCGCCTGTTGCACCGAGTTGATGCCTGAGCGCACCAACTCGGCGTAAGCGGATTCACGGGCAAACGGGGTGTTGCCCAGCTGCCAGAACAAGGCGTGCGGCGTGATCAGCCGATCCACCCGCTGCCCCAGGCAATGCCCATGGCTGGACCAGGGGTAGTCCTGGGCCTGCGCCACCAGACCGGCGCGCACCGGGTTGAGGTCCATGTAGACCATACAGGCCAGCAGATAACGCTCAGGCTGGATCACGGTTGAGCGGTAACGCCCTTCCCACAAGGTGCCGCTACGTTGCTGGTTTTGGTTGAAGTACCGCACATAACTGCGCCCCACGGCCTGCATCAGTTTGGGCAGACCGTCGGCGGTCTTGGGGGTGGCCAGCAGATGGAAGTGGTTGTCCATCAGCACATAGGCGTGGATCAACACCTCATAACGGGGTGCCTGTTGCGCCAGCAGGTCCAGCCAGAAACGGTAATCCGCCGCGCTGGCAAAAATGGCCTGGCGGTTGTTGCCACGCTGGATGATGTGGTGTGGCCAGCCCGGCAGGGTCAGGCGCGGCAGTCGGGCCATGGCTCTGACAAAAACCGACCCGCGTTTACTTGGGGGCCTTGGTCACACGCACCTTGCCGCCAGTGGTGACAATGATCACCGAGTCACCCGGCACCAGGGTTTCACTGCCCTTGGCCTGCACAATGGCGCGGCGTTCACCCCCTTTGAGCTGGATCAGCAGTTCATTGGCTTCTTCACGGGTGGCCATACGTTCGATGGTGTTGCCGGCCACGGCACCAGCCACGCCCACCAGCAGGCCGATCACTTGGCTCTCACCGCCGCCAGCACCCCGGCTGGCGCCCGCCACCGCGCCGGTGACGCCACCCACGGCCGCACCAATACCGCTCTGGCTGCCATCCACGGTGACAGTGCGAATCGACAACAGCACCCCATCTTGCACTTGCGACATGCGCTGGGCATCACCGCGCTGGATCACGTCCGGGCTGCTGGTGGCGCAGGCGCCCAGGGCCAGCACCAAGGCGGTGGACAAACCCATTTTCATGAGTGTTTTCATGCTTCTCTCCAAAAAAACGCTTTCCCATTCAAACCACTTCGCCCAACAAAGGCGGCACGGCATTGTCCGGCAAGGATGTAAAGCGTGTATGAAGCAGGGACAGCAGGCCAAACTCGGCCAGCAGGCTGCGCAGCCGTTCGGCGCTGGCGCGTTTTCTGGCGCCGGTGTAACGCGCGATGATCAGCTCGTTTTTCATGCTGTGCTCCCAGCCCACCAGTTCGGTCACCGTGACCTGGTAACCACAGGCCTCCAGGTACAGGCAGCGCAGCACATTGGTGATCTGGCTGCCCATTTCGCGTGTGTGCAAGGGGTGGCGCCACAACTCGGCCAGCGGAGTGCGTGACAAAGACAGCGCCTTATGCTGGCTCAGCACCCGCGCCACCTCGGCCTGGCAGCAAGGCACCAGCACCATCACCCGCGCCCGTTTTTGCAGACCAAAAGCGATGGCATCGTCGGTGGCGCTGTCGCAGGCATGCAAAGCGGTGACCACGTCGATGCGCTCGGGCAAACGGCTTGACTCAGTCGACTCGGCCACCGTCAGGTTCAAAAAGGACATGCGCTCAAAACCCAGGCGGCTGGCCAGCGCCTGCGACTTCTCCACCAGCTCGGCGCGTGTCTCGATGCCGTAGATGTGGCCCAGGCCTTGCTGCCTGAAAAACAGGTCGTACAGGATGAAGCCCAGGTAGGACTTGCCCGCGCCGTGGTCAGCCAGGGTGAGCCCGGCGGGGCTGGTGTAAGCGCGGATGTCGTCCGTTGGGTTGGGCGCCCTCACCTGCTGCGCCAGCTCCAGCAACAGCTTTTCAATGAACTGGTAGAGGTGGTAGACCTGTTTAAGTTTGCGCCGCGAGTCCTGGTTGAGTTTGCCCTCGCGCGTGAGGATGTGTAACTCCTTAAGCAACTCGATCGACTGACCCGGGCGCAGTTCGTCGGCCAGGGGATGGGGACTGGGCGGCGTCGCGCCAGAACGGCCTGCGGCTCGCGCAGAAGGACGATCGCCCGGCTTTGGGCGGTGGGTGTCAGGGTGTTTGGAGGTCATCCGGCGATGATGCCACGTCCTGCGTCGCCGCTGACGCCGGGCTGGCGTCCACCTGCAAGGCTTGCCAGCCTGCCAGACCGAGGTTCTCCATGGTCTGCATATTGGTCTCAAAAATCGTCTGCGGGTCGGGAAAAGCCGCCACCGCGCGGTCAATGCTTTCCTCGCGCAGCAAATGCAGGCTGGGGTAAGGTGATCGGTTGGTGAAGTTGGTGATGTCGTCCAGCTTGGTGCCGGCAAACTGGTACTGCGGGTGCAGGGAGGCGATCTGCAACACCCCGTCCAGATCCAGATCGACCAGCGCCTGATCAGCCAGGTCGAGGAAATCGTTGTAGTCCAGAAAGTCCTGCAAACATTCTGGCGCTATCAACAACGTAGTATCTCGCTCTTTGGCATCCAGGGCTTGAAGCTGTTTGAGCTCGTGAATCAGATCCACCAACAACGCCTCGGGTGTGGTGGCGTGGCTGACGGCGTAATGAACCTGGCGCTTGACATGCACACTCTTGGCAAACGGGCACAGGTTCAGGCCAATCACCGCGCGCTCCAGCCAGGCCACGGTATCGGCCACCACGGTTTGGTCATCCAACATGTGTGTTCTCCTGAAGGCTTAGGCTGGCTGCGACCTGGCGCTCAAAAAACTGCGGCCTGCTGCGCGGCCGCGCTGGTTGTGCAGTGGCAGGCATCATGACAGCAGCCGCTTTCCGGTCAGGCGCTCATGCTCACGCAGGGCAAAACGGTCGGTCATGCCGGCGATGTAGTCGGCCACCACCCGCGCGGTCAGGCGCGGGCCATCTGCCGACACATCGGTTACCGCCTGATGGGCTTGTTGGATGTGGTGCTGGTACGACTCGGGCAACTCATCGGGCGAACAGGTGTAAGCAGCAAACAGCTCGGTCACCACCACCCGCGCCTGGCCGGTGGTGTGGGCCACCTGCGGATGTCGGTACAGCTGTTCCAACAAAAAGGCCTTGAGGGCTTTGGATTGCGCGCGCATCTCCGGGCCAAATTGCACCAGCGGTGGCAAGGCCCGCACGGCTTGCACATCGGCAGGTTGAGCTGCGTCCAACGCGGCCTGGGTGGCGGCAATCACGTCATAAATCTGGCTGCTGAGCATGCGCCGGATCGACTCGTACAACAGGCGCCGTCCCTGGTGCCGCTGACCCAGCTGGGGATGCTCTTTGAGCGCCTGCAGCCGGAATTGCTCAAACAGCGTCAGCGCCTGCAGCTGCTCCAGCGTGATCAGGCCCGAGCGCACACCATCGTCGATGTCATGGGCGTTGTAGGCAATCTCGTCGGCCAGGTTGCACAGCTGGGCTTCCAGGCTGGGCTGCTGGTGTACCAGAAAACGGTGGCCCACACCGCCGGGCTCGGCGCGCTCCAGGACTTCGGCATCCCGCCGCGAGCAGTGTTTGAGAATGCCTTCGCGGGTCTCGAACGTGAGGTTCAGCCCGTCAAATTCAGGGTAGCGCTCTTCAAGCAGGTCGACGATGCGCAGGCTTTGCAGGTTGTGCTCGAAACCACCAAACTCGGCCATGCAGGCGTTGAGCGCGTCCTGCCCCGCGTGGCCAAACGGGGTGTGCCCGACGTCATGCACCAGCGCAATGGTTTCCACCAGGTCCTCGTTGAGGCCCAGCGTGCGCGCCACCGAGCGCCCGAGCTGCGCCACTTCCAGCGAATGCGTCAAGCGGGTGCGAAACAGGTCCCCTTCGTGGTTCAGGAACACCTGGGTTTTGTAGACCAGCCGCCGAAACGCGGTGCTGTGCACAATGCGGTCGCGGTCACGCTGGTACTCGGTGCGCGTGGGCGCGGGCGGCTGCGCAAAGCGCCGACCACGTGACTTGGCCGGGTCACAGGCGTACGGTGCCAGCACCATGTTTGTATGAGAAATCATGCTCTAGCCCTTGTAAATAAAGGGCACATTGCTATCGTTTCAGGGACTGTCACGCGCAACAGGCATCAATCACCTGGCGCACCACAGCGTCCGGCGCACTACGCACACAGGCGCTGCCGGGTTTGTCGATCAACACAAACTTGATCTCGCCAGCTTCCGACTTCTTGTCCACACGCATCAGTTCCAGATAACGCCCGGCGTTGTCGGTCTCCGACAGTCGCGGCGCCCTGACTGGTAGTCCGGCTTTGGTTATCAAGGTGCTGAGACGGTGAACAAAAAAGGCGTCCACCAAACCCAGTCGTGCCGACAACTGCGCGGCCATCACCATGCCACAGCCCACCGCCTCACCGTGTAACCAGGCCCCAAAACCCAGACCGGCTTCGATGGCATGGCCAAAGGTGTGGCCAAAATTCAGGATGGCACGCAGGCCAGACTCGCGTTCGTCCTGCCCCACCACCCAGGCCTTGATCTCACAACTGCGTTTGACGATATGCGCCAAAGCCACCGGCTCACGCGCCAGCACCGCCTCCAGGTTACCCTCCAGCCAGGCCAGGAAATCCATGTCGGCAATCGGCCCGTATTTGATGACCTCGGCCAGACCGGCGCTGAGTTCACGCTGCGGCAAGCTCTTGAGGGTGTCCAGATCACACACCACCTTGAGCGGCTGGTAAAACGCGCCAATCATGTTCTTGCCCAGCGGGTGGTTGATCGCGGTTTTGCCGCCCACCGACGAGTCCACCTGCGCCAGCAGCGTGGTGGGTACCTGCACAAATGGCACACCGCGCATGTAACTGGCCGCGGCAAAACCGGTCATATCCCCCACCACGCCACCCCCCAGGGCAAACAGTGTGGTTTTGCGGTCGCAGCCGTGCCTCAGCAAGGCATCAAAAATCAGGTTCAAACTCTCCCAGGTCTTGAAGGCCTCACCGTCCGGCAACACCACGGTGAACACCTTGCCGTAGTGCGCGGCCAGTGCCTTTTCCAACTGCGGCGCGTACAGTGGCCCCACGGTGGTATTGGTCACAATCAGCGCGGCCGCCGACTTGGGCAACTGGGCGTAACTCAAGGGGTTATCTAAGAGCGAGCCACGGATAGCAATGTGGTAACTGCGATCGGCCAGCTCAATGGCCACGGTTTGAAGATCTGAAGCTGTCATGCCTCAGAGTTTAGAGGGTTTCAGACCGTACCCACGCTGCCGTCGAGCTCGAGTTGCATCAGGATCATGTTGACCAAGCTGGCCACCGAGGGCCGCCCAGTATCCACCTGGAAATGGGCAGTTTCCTTGTACAAAGGGTGGCGTTGGCTATAGAGATCACGCAACCGTCCCAGAGGGTCTGCTACTTGCAGGAGCGGGCGATTTTTGTCATGACGCAAGCGTCTAAACAGGTCGTCTGGCGAAGAATTCAGGTAGACCACCTTGGTGCGCGAATGCAGATTGACCCGGTTCGCCGGTCTAAGCACCGCACCGCCCCCCGTGGACAACACCCCCTCGGGCACTTGCGTCAACGTATCGATGACGTCGGCTTCGATGTCGCGAAACCGCGCCTCACCCTCGCGCTCGAAGAACTCACGAATCGAGCAGCCCAACTGCTGCTCAATCACCGTGTCCGAGTCGAGGAACGGCAACCGCAGGCGCCGTGAAAGCAAACGGCCAACGGTGGTTTTACCCGAGCCCGGCAGGCCGATGAGACTGATGGTCAATTTGAAGGGACGTCCTCTACAACGATCCCTTAACGGGCGACTTTGTCCTTGAGCACCCGCGGGGTGATAAAGACCAGCATTTCGCGTTTTTCGGTCGAGTTCACAGTCCGTTTGAACAAGTTCCCCACGCCCGGCAAATCCCCCAGGAGCGGCACCTTGTCAATTGTGTTCGAGGTGTCTTCGGTAAAGATGCCCCCCACCACCACCGTGCCGCCGTTCTCCACCAGCACCTGGGTCTGGATGTGTTTGGTATCGATCGCATATCCGGCATCGGTGCTGATACCACGGGTGTCCTTGGTCACATCCAGCGCGAGAATAATGCCCCCCTCTGGTGTGATCTGGGGCGTGACTTCCAGCTTCAGGTTGGCCTTGCGAAACGCAATCGAGGTGGCGCCACTGGACGAGGCCACTTGGTACGGGAACTCGGTGCCCTGCTCGATCAAGGCCTTGATCTGGTCCGCCGTGATAAGGCGCGGGCTGGAGATCACCTTGCCCTTGCCGTCCGCTTCCAGAGCAGAGATTTCAAGGTTCAAGAACTTGGTGGCAGACGAGTTGAAAATCGAAAATGCCACAGCGGCTCCCCCCGCCACCGGGAAGTTGACAAAGCTGCCGGAAGTTGTGCCAGCCCGGCCACTGGTATAGTTTGAGCCAATCGATGCATTTGAGCTGCTGCTGCCGCCACCCAAACGCACACCCAGCGACTTGCTGAAGGTGTCCGAGGCTTCCACAATGCGCGCCTCAATCATCACTTGGCGCACCGGGATATCCAGTTTGTCGATCAACTGCTGAACCTGCTCCAACTTCGCAGGAATGTCTGTCACAAACAACTGATTGGTACGAGCCTCCGCAATCACACTGCCGCGTGCACTGAGCAAGCGAGACGACGCACCAGAACCACCAGTACCGGTGGCGGTTAACTGAGCCGCCACTTCTGCGGCCTTGGTGTAGTTCATCTGAAACGACTGGGTTCGCAGAGGCTCCAAGCTCTGCACAGCGGCTGCCGACTCCAGATCAAGCTTTTCCTTGGCATTGATTTCGTCTTTGGGCGCAATCCACAACACATTGCCGGTCTTGCGCATGCCCAGGCCCTTGGCCTGCAGGATGATGTCCAACGCCTGATCCCAGGGCACGTCCTGCAAACGCAGCGTCACAGCCCCATTGACGGAGTCAGAGGTGATCACGTTGAAATTCGTAAAGTCTGCAATCACCTGCAGCAAGGAGCGGACTTCAATGTTCTGGAAATTGAGCGACAGTTTTTGCCCACTGTAACCCGGGCCTTGGGTCAACTTCGAAGTATCCACCTTGACCGGCTTGACCTCAACGACAAACTCCGAGTTGCTCTGGTAGGCACTGTGCACCCAGTCGCCTTGGGGCTCAATCACCATGCGCACGCGGTCACCACTTTGGCTGGTGGTGATGGTTTTGACCGGTGTACCAAAATCAGTCACATCCAGACGCCTACGCAACCCCTCCGGCAAGGTGGTTTTCATGAACTCCACCACCAGCGTCTGACCCTGTTGACGGATGTCGACACCCACCTGGTCATTGGGCAAGGAAACAATGATGCGCCCGGATGCGTCAGCCCCACGACGAAAATCCAGGTCGCGCAACGGCGAAGCGTCGCGAACCACAGTTTGCGCAAATACCTTGGGCACTTCGGCCGCGGCAACATCCGCGACTGCGTCCAGTGACACATACAGGGACTTGCCCTGAATTTGGGTCTTGTAAGCCGTGTATTGTTTGAGATTCAACACCACACGGGTGCGATCCCCTGCCTGAACCACGCTGACGGATTTGAGATTGCCTTGGTTGATGTCCACAGAAGAGCGCCCCATGGCACTCACCACACCCGGAAAATCAAGCGCAATTCTGGCGGGAGACTGGATGGAAAACCCGGTTGGTACAGTCGGCAGGGCTTCACTCAAATCAATCTTGACAACTTCTGAGCCGCCTTGCATAGAACCCGTCACAGCCTCAATGGCGATCTGGGCCTGCGCCGTCGCCGTGGCCAACAACAAGCTGGCGACAAGCCAAACCCGGCTGCCAAACCGGCCAAATAAATAATGGTGTTGGGTTTTCATTTTGACCTCTCTTGCAGCTGCAATGACGCAGTGCGTTCAATCCACTCACCCGCTGCGTCCTGAACAATTTCACGCAGGGTGACTTCTGTCTCAACGATTTTTGTTATGCGGCCATAGTTCTGTCCCAAATGCTCCCCTACACGGACTTGATACAACAATTTGCCCACAGTTACCAACGCAACGGGTTTGCCGTCGCGAACCATGCTGCCCACCAAGGCGATCGTGTCCAGAGGGAACTCCTCAAGTGGCTCTTTACGTCGCATCAACTCCGGCTCAAGCAAAGCGGCGTTGGAAGAGGCTTGTGCTGAATCCTTCTTCAGCGCCAAGGTCAGCTTCTTGGCACTGAAGGGGTCAAACTCGGTTGTCTCGGTGTAATTTTCTGGCTTGAACTGCTTGGGTTCGGACAAGGGAACCACTTTGGGAAACGTCTGGCTTTTTTGCTGCGCCATCCATTCACGCAGTTCGTTCTCAGACGCACCGGTACACGCACTCAACACCGTCAGAGGCAACAACAGCGAAAAAATCAAACGACGGGCGCTCATTTTTTGGCTCCAGCCGTGGCTTTGCGCTGGGCGCTGACCTCTTGTGCATCCAGGTAACGAAAGGTCTTGGCAACAGCCTCCATCGCCAAGGCATTGTCCTTGACCGGCACAATCGACATGTTGTTGAGCGTCACAATCCGCGACAGGTTGGAAATATCGGCTGCAAATGAACCAATATCGTGGTAGCGCCCTGTCACTCTCACGGATATAGGCAGCTCTGCATAGTATTCACGCACCACGACTTGGCCCGGCCGGAACAAGTCAAACTGCAAACTTCGGCCAATACCCGCCTGGTTGATGTCCGATAACAAGGCATCCATCTCCGCTTTGCTGGGCAGCTGCTTCTCCAACTGCGTCACATACTGCTGAACCTGCTCACGCTGCTTCTTGAGGGCCTCAAGGTTCACGGCTTTGGCCAACTTGACTTGGTACTCATCTCGCAACTTGACCTCCTGCTCCTGTGCAGCGATCAGCTCATCCTTTGAGTCGGTCAACCAAATAAACCATAAAAAAACAACCACCGCCAGCGCCAGCACAGCAAACAGGGTTTGACGAGGCAAGTTGGGCCAGTTGGATGGGTCCTTGCTATCTAGGTTGCGGAACTGTTCAGCAGCAGCGTCCAGCCAAGGCTTGAAATCGACAGAAAAGTTAAGAGACTTTGCCATAGTTCAAGCCATCACTTTGCCAAAGGGGAAGAAGCTGCAGCCAGTTTGCCCGCAGCACTCACAGGCGGCACAACGTTGCCCGCTTCGCCTGCCCGCACCAGCTTCACATTGATTTTGAAATTGGCAACCCGACGCTGGTCACGCGGTGTCAGGCTGACAGACCCGGCCACAATTTCGATCAGCTCCGGGCGATTCAACCAAGCAGACTTGGTGCTCAGGTTACGCAACAACTCGGACACACGTTCATTCGACTGCGACACGCCCTGCAAAGCCACACTTTGCCCCTCCTGCCGCATGCTGGTGATGTAAACACCTTCAGGCAACTGCCCGACCAACTCAGTGAGCAAATGGACCGGCATGTTGCGATCCGCCTGCAAGTCTTCCACCGCCTGCTGGCGGGCACGCAAAGCGGCAATCTCGGCCTCCAAACCCGCAATGTCTTTGATTTGCCGGTCAAACTGGGCAATTTCAGAACTCAGTATCTGGTTCTTGTCCTGCTGATCAGAGATTTGTGCATGAAACCACAGATAAATACACCCCGCAAGCAATCCGCCTGCCAAGACGGACATCATCAATCCAACATTGAACACATCCTTGCGGCGTTTGCGAGCGGCTTCCCGGTGGGGAAGTAGATTGATCAGTATCACTGCAAAAATCTCCGCAAAGCCAAGCCACAAGAGGTGAGGTAAGACGGCGCCTCGCGCTCCATTTTGTTGAGCCGAATCGAAGGCGACATCTCCATACCTTCAAACGGATTCACAACACTGCAGGCAAACCCGGTTTGTTGGGTGACAGCCGCTGTCAACCCGGGCAGGGACGCCGACCCGCCAGCAAGCATCACCCTGTCCACCTTGTTGTGCGGACTGCTGGTGAAAAAGAACTGCAGCGCACGGCTGACTTCCTGCACCAGACTTTCGAGAAACGGCTGCAACACCAACGCCTTGTAATCATCAGGCAACTCACCGGTGCGCTTTTTGCTCTCAGCTTCTTCCAGTGAAAAACCGTACTGCCGAATGATCATCTGGGTGAGCTGCGCACCACCAAAAGCCTGATCGCGGTCATACAGTACTTCATCATTGCGAATGACCTGCATGCTGGTGGTCATGGCACCGACCTCAAACAAGGCCACGATGCTGCCAACACCTTGGTTGGGCATGTTGGCGATCAGTCGACTGGCCGCCAGCCGGGAAGCATAGGACTCCACATCCACAATCACGGGCTTCAAGCCTGCCGCCTCTGCCAAGCCTTGAATGTCTTGCACTTTTTCGCGCCGAGAAGCGGCAATCAGCACCTCGACATCCCCCGAAGAATTGGCACTCGGACCCACAATACAAAAGTCCAAGCTGACCTCATCCAAGGGAAACGGGATGTACTGGTTGGCCTCGGTCTCAACCTGAAGCTCCAGCTCTTGGTCAGACAAGCCCCCTGGTAGCACAATTTTTTTGGTGATCACCGCTGACGGGGGCAGCGCCATGGCGACATTTCTGGTTTTGGTGCCACTCTTTTTGACCAGTCGACGCACCGCATCGGCCACTTCGTCGAACTTTTCGATGTTGCCATCCGTGATCCAGCCCCGCTCCAGCGGAATGATCGCGCAGTTCTCCAAAATCAACTTTCCCGCCCGATCCTGACCCAGCTCAACCAGCTTGACGCTTGACGAACTGACATCCAAACCCAGCATGGCTGCAGGTTGACGACTGAATAACGAGCCCAAAGAAAGCAATATGGTCCCCTATTTGGCGTGGCAAAAATCGAGCTTGTCTTGAGAAATCACTTGAATGCTATCAGTAAGATCATTGTCCAGCAAAGATATTTCGACTTTTTTCAGACGATGAACGTTGCCAAAATGCAGATCATAAGTCCGACCAGCGCCCCAAAAGCACGCCAAGCCGTCAGAACCTGGTCTCTTGCCACGGATCGGAATGCGATACTTCAAGCCCTGATGCATTCCCGCTTTGATACCGGGTTGACGCCGGTAAGCACCTGTCATGCCTGAAACACCCCCACCCACTCCCCCCGTTGCCCCCCAGACGGTTCCTCCCAAAAAGCGCCGCCCGATGCACTGGGCTGTCAAGTTGCCTTTGATGGTCGGCGGCGTGTTGTTGGCCGGTTTGGCTTCGCTGTTGATGATTGTGGCGATTGCCATGGCCATGGCCTACCCCAATCTGCCCGATGTCTCGGAGTTGTCTGACTACCGCCCGAAGTTGCCGCTGCGCGTCTTTTCGGCCGAAGGCACCCTGATTGGGGAATTTGGTGAGGAGCGGCGCCATCTGACGCCCATCAAAGACATCCCCAAGGTCATGAAAGATGCGGTGCTGGCCATCGAAGATGCCCGGTTCTATCAGCATGGTGGGGTGGATTACATTGGTGTGGCACGCGCCGCGCTGGCGAATCTGGGCCAGATCAAGAGCCAGGGCGCATCGACCATCACCATGCAGGTGGCGCGCAATGTGTATCTGTCGTCTGAAAAAACCTACACGCGCAAGATTTACGAGATTTTGTTGACCTTCAAGATGGAGCACTTGCTGAGCAAGGACCAGATTCTTGAGATCTACATGAACCAGATTTTTCTCGGCAACCGCGCCTATGGTTTTGCTGCAGCCTCCGAGGCCTATTTTGGCAAGCAGCTGAAGGACATCAGCGTGGCAGAAGCCGCCATGCTGGCGGGTTTGCCCAAGGCCCCGTCGGCCTACAACCCCATCAGCAACCCCAAACGCGCCAAAACACGCCAGCTCTACATCATCCAGCGCATGCTCGAAAACGGCTTCATCACCCCCGAGCAGGCCGAACTCGCCACGCAAGAGGTGGTGAAGATCAGGTCCTCGGCCGACAGCGCCCAAGTACACGCCGAATACTTCACGGAAACCGTGCGCCAGCTGATTTACGCCCAGTATGGCGACTCGACCTACACCCGTGGTCTGAACGTCTACACCACGCTGCGGGCGGCCGACCAGATCGCCGCCTACCAGGCCCTGCGCCGGGGCATCATGAATTACGAACGTCGGCAGGTGTACCGGGGCCCGGAGAAGTTTGTCAGCATGCCCCAGGACGCCCAAGGCACCGAAGATGTGATTGACGAGGCCCTGCTGGAGCATCCTGACAACGGTGATGTGTTGTCCGCCGTGGTGCTGGAGGCCAACCCCAAGATGATCAAGGCGATCCGCCAAAACGGTGACATCGTCGAAATCACCGGAGAGGGCCTCAAACCTGCGCAATCAGGCTTGTCCGACAAAGCCCCCTCCAACATCAAGATCCGCCGGGGTGCGGTGATCCGTATTGTCCAGACGCCCAAGTCCACCTGGGAGATCACCCAGTTGCCTGAAGTCGAAGGCGCCTTTGTGGCGATTGACCCCCGGACCGGCGCGATCCGGGCGCTGGTCGGTGGTTTTGATTTCGAGAAAAACAAGTTCAACCACGTCACCCAGGCCTGGCGCCAGCCGGGCTCCAGCTTCAAGCCCTTCATTTATTCAGCCGCTCTTGAAAACGGGGTGACCCCAGCCACCATCGTCAACGATGGTCCGCTCTTTTTCAGCGCGGGCGTCACCGGCGGGCAGCCTTGGGAGCCCAAAAACTACGACGGCAAGTTTGAAGGCCCGATGAGCCTGCGACGTGGTTTGGCACTGTCCAAGAACATGGTCTCGATCCGGGTCTTGCAGGTTGTCGGGGCGCAACACGCTCAGGACTGGGTCACCCGTTTTGGTTTTGATGCAGAGAAACACCCGGCCTACCTGACGATGGCGCTGGGCGCGGGTTCGGTGACCCCGATGCAGATGGCCACCGCCTACTCGGTGTTTGCCAACGGTGGCTACCGCGTCAACCCCTGGATTGTGTCGAGTATCACCGACCAAAAAGGCAGGGTTCTGGCCCAAACCCCGGTGCCTGTGCTCGATGAGTCGGTGCGAGCCATTGATGCACGCAATGCCTTTGTCATGGACAGTCTGCTGCAGGAGGTGGCTCGTTCCGGCACGGCAGCCTCAGCACAAGCCAAGCTAAAGCGGCCTGACCTGTTCGGCAAAACCGGTACCACCAACGACTCCATGGATGCGTGGTTTGCCGGTTTTCAGCCCAGCCTGGCTGCAGTGACTTGGATTGGTTATGACACACCACGCAAACTGGGTAGCCGGGAAACGGGTGGCGGCTTGAGCTTGCCGGTGTGGATTGAGTTCATGGCACAAGCCCTCAAGAATGTGCCCGTGGCCGAGCTGCCGGTACCAGAAGGTGTGGTCAACATCGATGGGGAGTGGTTCTTCAACGAATACACCAAGTCGACGGGCATTGCCACGCTGGGGCTGGATGGCGGCGGCAAAGCAGTCGACAGCCAACAGGTGATTCCGATGCCGGTGGCGGACGAGAAAAAGAAAATCCTCGATCTGTTTAAAAACTAGGCGGCCGCGCGGCAACGGCCTGAAATCTAGCTCGCCGCAAACACAAGCGGGCTGCCTGACTGTTCGCTGGCAAAACGCGACAGTGAGGCAAAAAACTCGCCCTGCCCCTTGGTATCCATCCACTGTTTGCCATCAAATTTGTAGTGATACCCACCGCTTTTGGCGGCCAGCCAGATCTCCTGCAAGGGCTTTTGCAGGTTGATCACAATCTGGCTGTGGTTGGCAAACACCAGCGTCACCATGCCGCCGGTGCGCTGGTTGTCAATGTCTGCGTTGGTCGCGTCGTTGATATGGTCACAGCTGGCCTCCACGGCTTTGAGCACACGTTCCGCCTGGTCCATAAATTCAGCATCGTTCATTACAATTCCACATCATGTTGATCCAACAAATTCTAGTCCGGGCCCTGGCCCTGTCAGCCACGGTTTCGCTACTGTCTGCCTGTGGTCAAACAGGGGCCCTGTACCTGCCCACGCCCCCGGCTGGAACTCATCGGGCCACACTGCCCGAGTCCCTGGTACCCCAGGTCTTCTCTCGGCCCGCTGCCACACCGGCTGCGGATGTGGCAAGCACCCCAGCCAAGGCCAGCAGCCAGCCTGTCGCCGCGCCCTGACCGCTCAAGGCGACGGCGGAGCTGTCACCGAACGCTCTTTCACTGATAGCATCCAGCCCTTTTATCTAAAGGGCTAGAGGCCTTTTTCTCATATATTTGGCGGCACGCACCAGACGCCAGCCCAGCAAATAGCCAAGGATGGCGGTGTACACCCACACCTCGGCCACATCGTTTTTGCCAGCACGCATCCAAAAAAAATGCAACAGCGCCAAGCCAGCCACGGCGTACACCAGCTGGTGCAGGCGCCGCCAGTGTTTGCCGCCCATCATGCGTACCACCCGATGCGGGGAGGTGAGGGCCAGAGCACATAGCAGCACAAAAGCCGCAAAGCCCACCAGAATGAAGGGCCGCTTCGGGATGTCGCGTGCGATGTCGCCCAGCTCAAAACCCATGTCCAGCCAGCTGTAACACAGCAGGTGCAGGCTGGCGTAAAAAAACACAAACAGTCCCAGCATGCGCCGCCAGCGCGCCAAGGCTGGCAACTGCAAACCGACACGCAAGGGTGTCAACGCCAGCACCAGACACAGGGCACGCAGCGTCCAGTCGCCGGTGCTTCGCACCAAGGCCTGGGCCGGGTTCGCACCCAACTGGTCAAAGACTGCCGCGCCCACCAGCACACACAGTGGCAGCAACATCAGACCGAACAGCAGCGGTTTGCTCCAGGGGTGTAGACACAGCGCATTGACAGCTGCGGCCCAACGCTGGGTGGGCACCACAATCGCCATCAGAAGAACTTCTTGAGGTCCATGCCCGCGTACAGCTGTCCGACCTGGGCCTCGTAGCCATTAAAAAGCAGGGTTTTGCGCTTTTTGGCAAACAGCCCGTCCTCGCCGATCCGACGTTCTGTGGCCTGGCTCCAGCGCGGATGGTCCACCGCCGGATTCACGTTGGAGTAAAAGCCGTACTCGCTCGCGGCGGCCTTGTTCCAGGCGGTTTGTGGCTGCTTGTCGGTGAAGCGGATCTTGACAATGCTTTTGCCACTTTTGAAGCCATATTTCCAGGGCACCACCAGGCGCAGCGGTGCACCACTTTGTTTGGGCAAGACCTCGCCATACATGCCAAATGCCAGCAAGGTCAGCGGGTGCATGGCCTCGTCCAGGCGCAAACCTTCCACATAGGGCCAGTCCAGCACCCGCGAACGAACCCCCGGCATGGTTTTGGGGTCCGCCAGCGTCACAAACTCCACATATTTGGCGCTGCCCAGCGGCTCCACCTTGCGGATCAGCGCCGACAGCGAGTACCCCAACCACGGGATCACCATCGACCAGCCCTCGACACAGCGCAGGCGGTAGATGCGCTCCTCCTGCGCACTGAGCTTGAGCAAATCTTCCAGCGCATAACGGCCCGGCTTTTTCACCAGCCCCTCGATCTCCACCTGCCAAGGGCTGGTAGGCAAAGCCTGGGCGTACTGCGCCGGGTCCGCCTTGTCGGTCCCGAATTCGTAGAAGTTGTTGTAGCTGCTGGCATCTTTGTAGTCGGTGACCTTCTCCATCGTCAGTGCACCCGGCGTGGCGCTCTTGATGGCCGCCAGCGCAGTGTGTTTGCCAGGTGGTGCCCAGGCCTGCGCCAGCGCCTCGCGCCCGGCCCAGCTGGCCAGCGCGGCTCCTGCCGCCCCACTGGCCATGAGGCGGATCATGTTGCGCCGCGATTGGTAGGCCGCCAGCGGTGTGATCTCACTGGGGATGGGGTGCACAAAACCTTGTGAATTGCTTTTGATCAACATGCCGATGGTCCTTGGGGAAAGCGAAGGGGGTGTCTGTCAGAAAGATTTACGCACAAATAGTTTCACCCCTGTTGGTCAAGGGTTGGTAAAGACACTGTGTACGCAGAAACCAAGCCGCTCAATGGCGGACGAAAAAAAAGCAGCCCACCCGTTGGCGGCTGCTTTTCTTAGCGGGACGACCGGGCTTGTTCAAGCCCTAGGCCGCAGCCTCACTTGAGGCTGGCCACGTACTCGGCCACGGCCTTGATCTCACGGTCGTTGAGCTTGGCCGCCACACCGGTCATTTGCAGGTTGTTGTTGCGCTCACCACTGCGGAAGGTGGTGAGTTGTGTCACCACGTAATTGGCTTGTTGGCCTTTCAGACGCGGGTACTGGGCGGGGATACCGGCTGCAGCCGGGCCATGGCAGCCCGCACAGGCCGGGATGTTGCGGTCCAGCACACCACCGAGGTAGATGCGTTTGCCCTGTGCAATCAGGTCGGCATCGGCAGCGGTGCCCGGAGCGGCCTTGTTGGTGGTCACCCAATAGGCGATGTTTTTCATGTCCTCGTCACTCAACATCGCGGAAAAACCGAGCATGATGGCGTTTTGACGCTTGCCGGCTTTGAACTCCTGCAGCTGTTTGATCAGGTACTCGGGATGTTGCTGGGCCAGCTTGGGGTAATCGGGTACCAAGGAATTGCCATCCGGCCCATGGCAGGCGACACACACCGCGGTAAAGCTGGCTTGACCTTTGGCCAAATCCGGCTTGGCTGCAGCAGCAGCCTCTTGCGCAAAACCAGACACCGCCGACATAGCCAGCGATGCAGCGACCAACACAGAGGAGATGAGCTTCATAGAGATCCCGGACAAGTCGTGAGTTCAAAAACCACTTGATTCTACAATGCTCAATTGCTTTAGATTGCCCCCATGACCACTCAAACCAGCCCCGCCGACCCCAAAACACCGAGTGTCGCCGCACCTGTGGCCACAGGCATCACCGCTGCCGAGGCTATGGGCTGGATGCACACGGCCAAATTCCTGACCACCGCGCCGCAGCTGCATTTTCTGCCGCCGCTCAGTGTGCCCGAGATCGCTTTTGTGGGGCGTTCCAACGCTGGCAAGTCGACCTGCATCAACACCTTGACACAGCAGAAGCAGCTGGCATTTGCCTCCAAAAAACCAGGCCGCACACAACACATCAACCTGTTTTCTCTGGGCAAACAGGGTGTGACCGACGCGGTGCTGGCCGATTTGCCCGGTTATGGCTACGCGGCTGTGCCCAAGCAGGACAAGATCCGCTGGCAACAGGTGATGGCCAACTATTTGGTGACGCGTGAGAACCTGAAAGCCATCGTGCTGATGTGTGACCCGCGCCATGGCCTGACCGAACTCGACGAGATCCTGCTCGACGTGGTGCGCCCCCGGGTGGAAGAGGGCCTGAAGTTTCTGGTGGTACTGACCAAAGCCGACAAACTGACCCGCTCGGAGCAGACCAAGGCCCTGTCGATCATGAAATTGCAGGCAGGCGGTGGTGAGGTCCGGTTGTTTTCAGCCACCAAGCGCCAGGGCATTGAGGACGTGGCCACGCTGCTGTGGCAGTGGGCACACCCCGAGGCCACCAGCGCTGCGGCCGCCGCCGCATCAACCAGCCCATCCGACTGATACCAAATCAATAGCTACCAGCCCTTTTATCATAAGGGCTAGAGGCCAATTTACCGATAGAAGTCAGCCTCACCCGGCGGCCGATCCTTGAAGCGTTTGTGGACCCAGTAGTACTGCTCAGGCATGGTGTTGATGTAGTTTTGCAGCTCTGCGTTCATACGTGCCGTGTCGGCGGTGGCGTCATCACTGGGGAAGTCTGACCAGGCTGGCAACACCTCCACGCTGTAGCCCGCGCGGGTCAGCCGAGTGATCACCGGAACCACCTTGGCGCGCCCGAGTTTGGCAAAACGTGACAGGCTCGGCACCGTGGCCGCACTCACCCCGTAAAACGGGACAAACACCGACTCATTGAGGCCAAAATTCATGTCGGGCAGCAGGTACAGCGGGTCACCCGCACGCAGCGCCGCCACAATGCTCTTGACACCGTCAGCACGCCCAAACAAGTGGCTGTTGCCAAAACGCTGGCGCCCGGCCAGGATCCAGGCGTCCATCAGCTTGTTGGTCTGGTCGGTGTAAATCGTGGTGAAGTGGCGTGGCAACTGCTGGGTCAGCGCAGTCCAGCCCGCATCCAGCCCGACAAAATGCGGCGCAAAAATCACCACCGGCTCGTTGCCAGTCAAGGCTTGTACATCACCCGTGAGCTGCAAACGCTCGCGCACCCGCTGCGGCGCACCATGCCAGAGCCAGCTGCGGTCCAGCCAGGCCTGCGCAAAATAGACAAACATCCGCCGTGTGCGCTGGCGGCACTCTGCCTCGCTCAGCTGGGGAAAACACAGGCGCAAATTGGTTCTGACAATCCGTCGGCGCGGCGTCACAAGCAGATACAACAACACACCCAGCACCACACCGAGCGCGCGCACCCAGGCCAACGGCAAGGGTGACAGAGCACGCATCAGGCGCAAACTCAAACGACTCAGCATGGGGCCGACTCCCGACTGGGGCAACGACAACAGATCCACAACAGACAGCGTTTTTTCATGCGGTGTGCGCCGTCTCACGCGGCTGTTTGTAGCGCGCGTATCCCCACAGGTATTGGGCAGGGCACTGCACAATCAGGCGCTGCATGGCCTGGTTGACGACAGCGGCGGCCTGACTCAGATCCGACGGCAACGCTTCGTGCAAAGGCGCCACATGCACCCGGTAACCCTGCCCCCTGGCCAAGCGTTCACCCCAGGCCAGCAGCACCGTGGCACCGGTTTGTTGCACCAGCCGCACCGACAAGGTCATGGTGTACGCGTCACGTCCAAAAAATGGGGCCATCACCCCCATGCCCTGCGGCGGCACCTGGTCGGGCAACAGCCCGACCGCCTCACCTTTTTTCAAGGCCTTGATCAGTTGTTTGACACCTGAGAGCGTGGTGGGTGCGGTCAGCAAACCCGGGCGCTGGCGCGAGGCCATCACCACCACGCGCAGCCAGGCTTGACGCGGTGGGCGAAACAGCACCGTCATCGGCTTCGCTGTCTGGCCATAACGCTGCGCATAGGCTTGCGCGGTGATCTCAAAGCAGCCCAGGTGCGGTGTCAGGAAAACCACACCGCAGCCCCGGGCCAAGGCGGCCTCCACATGCTCGGCACCATCCCACAACACAGGGACCGGGCGCCCCAGCCACAAACGCGGCAACTCAGCCACCAGCTTGCCACTCTCCCCCACAGCGGCCAACCAGTCCGACCTGGCCATGCCGGCCTGCTCTGCATTGGCCAGAAAACGGCGCCGATAGATCCCTGATGCGACAAACACCAGCCAGCCGAGCAACCAGCCCAGGGCATGCAGCCAGGCCAGTGGCATTCTGGACAGCAATTTGAAAAAAATGGCCATGGTGTGAGCTAAACTTGACACTGTCGCTGAGTTACGGAACTACTTGCAGGGCGACACACACAAGCAGGCACCCCACACGGGTCGCCATTGTGCCTTGTCAACACGTTGACACATCTGCTAAAGCGTTCGCCGAAAGCTCCCAAGGCCAAAAGCAACGCAAAAAAGGTTGTTAATTTTTCTTAGGAGCTTTTTTTCATGGCAAACGACTTTCTCTTCACCTCCGAATCCGTTTCTGAAGGCCATCCCGACAAGGTGGCAGACCAGATCTCCGACGCGATTCTGGACGCCATCTTCACCCAAGACCCGCGCAGCCGTGTCGCTGCCGAAACCCTGACCAACACCGGTCTGGTGGTACTGGCTGGTGAAATCACTACCAACGCCCATGTCGACTACATCCAGGTGGCACGCGACACCATCAAACGCATTGGCTACGACAACACCGAATATGGCATCGACTACAAAGGTTGCGCGGTGCTGGTGGCCTACGACAAACAAAGCAATGACATTGCCCAAGGTGTGGACCATGCCTCGGACGATCACCTGAACACCGGCGCTGGCGACCAGGGCCTGATGTTTGGTTACGCCTGCAACGAGACACCCGAGCTGATGCCCGCGCCCATTTATTACGCCCACCGCTTGGTGGAACGTCAGGCACAGCTGCGCAAGGACGGTCGCCTGCCCTTCTTGCGCCCGGACGCCAAGAGCCAGGTCACCATGCGCTACGTGGACGGCAAACCCCACAGCATTGACACCGTGGTGTTGTCGAGCCAACACGCCCCGGAATACAGCCTGGGCCACAAGATGACCGATGCCTTCTACGAGGCGGTGCGTGAAGAAATCATCAAACCCGTGCTGCCCAAGGAATGGCTGACCGCTGACACCAAGTACCTGATCAACCCGACCGGCCGTTTTGTGGTCGGTGGCCCGCAAGGTGATTGCGGCTTGACGGGGCGCAAGATCATTGTCGACACCTACGGTGGCGCCTGCCCGCACGGTGGCGGCGCCTTCAGCGGCAAGGACCCGAGCAAGGTCGACCGCTCGGCTGCCTACGCTGCCCGTTATGTCGCCAAGAACGTGGTGGCAGCTGGGCTAGCACGCCAGTGCCAGGTGCAGGTAGCCTATGCCATCGGTGTGGCCAAACCGATGAATGTCACGGTGTACACCGAAGGCACCGGTGTGATCCCGGACGAACAGATTGCCGCCCTGGTGAACATGCACTTTGACCTGCGTCCCAAGGGCATCATCCAGATGCTCGACCTGTTGCGTCCGATCTACGAAAAGACCGCAGCCTACGGCCACTTCGGTCGCGAAGAACCCGAGTTCACTTGGGAGCGCACCGACAAGGCCGTCGCACTGCGCGAAGCCGCTGGTCTGTAAAAACGCGTCCTGAGCCCAGACCAGCCCGCATGCAACGCACCATCTTCACCACACCGGTGGTCAATGCGCTGTGTCGCTGGCTGTCACTGGGCTACCTCAAGCTGGCAGGCTGGCGGGTGTTGGGCAGCTTGCCCCCCGAGGCGCAGCGCAGTGTGTTCATTGCTGCGCCACACACCAGCAACTGGGACCTGCCCTACACCTTGATGGTGGCCTTTGTCCTGCGACTCAATGTGCACTGGATGGGCAAAGCCAGCATCTTCCGTTTTCCCTTTGGGGGTGTGATGCGCTGGCTGGGTGGCATTTCGGTGGACCGCTCCAAAGCCAACAACCTCGTCGCGGCCTCAGCCAACGCCATCAGCAAGGCACGCGGCGCGCTGCAGCTGATCGTGCCGCCCGAAGGCACACGCAGCAAAACGCGTTACTGGAAAACCGGCTTCTACCACATCGCCCAGACGGCTCAGGTGCCGATCGTGATGGCCTACATGGATTACAGCCGCAAGATCAGCGGGCTGGGTCCCCTGTTTTACCCGACCGGTGATCTGGAAGCCGATATGCGCAGCATCAAGGCGTTTTACGCGCCGTTCAAAGGCAAAAACGCGGCGCAATTCCAGGCCGATTAAGCGGGCGTCCAGGACCGCAGCAGGTCTTCAAACCCGCCAATCGGGAGTGGTCGACCGAACAGATAACCCTGCAGCAGGTCACAGCGGTGCACCGTGCTCAGGAAATAACGCTTGGCCTCGTTCTCCACACCTTCGGCCACCACCTTGAGCTTGAGGCTGTGGGCCAGACCGATGGTGGCAGCGCAGATGGCCACGTTGTTGTTATCTGACTCGATGTTGGCGACAAAGGATCGGTCGATTTTTAACTGGTCCAGCGGCAAACGACTCAGGTAGGCCAAGGACGAATAACCGGTGCCAAAGTCGTCCAGCGAAAAGCCGACACCCTGGCCCTTGAGCTTATTCATCATGCCCACAATCTCATCAATGTTGCCGGCAAAAATACTCTCTGTCAGCTCCAGCTTGAGCAGCTTGGCCTGGGCACCGGTACGCGCCAGCGTGGCCAGAACCTGTTCCGCAAAATCGGTGGCCTTGAACTGCTGGGCGCTGACATTCACCGCCAACACTAAGTCCTTCATCGCGGGCTGCTGGGCCCAGGCCGCCAGCTGCACACAGGCCTGCTCCAGCACCCATTGCCCCAGCGGCAGGATCAGACCGGTGCGCTCGGCATGGGGCACAAAGTCGCCAGGGGGCACCAAACCGCGCTGCGGATGCTGCCAACGCAGCAAGGCTTCTGCCCCCACAATGCGCCCACTGCCGCCCGACACCTGGGGTTGGTAATACAGTTCCAGTTGCCCTGATTGGATCGCCTGGCGCAAATCAACCTCCAACCGGGCATGGGACAGCGCCACCGACTCCATGACCGGGTCAAAAAAGGCAAAGGTGTTGCCCCCGAGGCTTTTGGCCTGGTACATCGCCATGTCGGCTTGTTTGAGCACATCGTCCACCGAGGTCTCCTGCCCGCCAACAAAGGTGACACCCATGCTGGCCGTGCTGTAGAAGTCGGTGTGAGCGAACACATAGGGCTGGGCCAGCGCCTGGAGCAGCTTCTGGCACACCAGCTCCACATCGCCAGCAGCCATTTCCTGGTTGCGCGCCTCCAGCTGCGGCAACACCACCACAAACTCATCACCACCAATACGCGCCACGGTGTCACACTGACGCAGGTTGTCCACCAGCCGGGCCGCCACCCACTGCAACAATTGGTCGCCACTGGCGTGTCCCTGGGTGTCATTGAGGGTCTTGAAGTTGTCCAGATCCAGATAGAGCACCGCACAGCAACCGCCCGAGCGCACGCTGGCTGCGGCGGTTTGCTGCAGGCGGTCACGCAGCAGGGTACGGTTGGGCAGGCCCGTCAGTGGGTCAAAAAACGCCAGTTTCCTGACCTCCTCCTCAGCCTGTTTTTGCGCCGAAATGTCAATGTAATTGCCGATGTAATGGGTCACCACCCCCTGCTCATCTTTGACCGAAGAAATCGACAACCACTGCGGAAAGACCTCGCCGTTTTTGCGGGTGGTCCAGACTTCACCCTGCCACTTCCCGGTCTGCTCGACACAGGCCCACTGGGCTGCGTAAAAGTCGGCGCTCAACCGTTCTGAGCGCAGAATGGCTGCAGGCTGCCCCACAATCTCCTGCGCGCTGTAACCGGTGGACTCGGTCAGTGCCTGGTTGACACGCTGGACAATCCCATGGACATCGGCCACCAAGGTACTCTGCTGTGACTCAAAGGCGGTGGCGGCGATGCGCAATTCAGTGTCGGCTTGTTTGCGTTGTGTGATGTCTCGCCCCACGCCCCGATACCCGACAAATGCACCGGTGGCATCAAACACCGGGGCGCCGCTGACACTGATATACAAGGGGCTTGTTTTGGCGCCCTGGTGCGCCACCTCGAAGCCACGAAACGGCAGATGAGCATCCAGCACTGCCCGATGGGCCTGCCAGTCGCTGGCATTGGGCACGATGGTGGGCACCTCCCAGATCAAACGGCCCAGGAAAACGGTCTGACAAAACACCGGGTCGGCGGCTTCGCGTGCACTGAAGGTCCGCTGGGTGAATCGATGCTGGGCGTCACTTTCCCAGTAGAAGTCGGACGACATTTCGGTCAAGCTGCGAAACCGGGCTTCACTCTCACGCAGCTGCGCTTCGCTGACCGTGAGTTCCCGGGTGCGCTCGGCCACCCGCTGGTCAAGCACCCGGTTGGCCTCCTCCAGCAAAGCTTTCTGGGTGTTCAGGGCGCGCTGACCACGTTGCACCACCGCCACCAGCACAACATACAGCAACACAAACACAGCGGCGATCAAGCCACCAACCCGCCACAGGGAGTGTTCGATGCGCTGAATCAGCCGGGTGACATCCTGGTACTGCTCAAAAACGGCAACCAGCTGCCCGTTGTGCTGAACCGGCACATAACTCGACATCAGATCCACATTGAGCAGCATCCCCTCGGGGCCCGCAAACTGGTCGCTGTGAACCAGTTCGCTGATCACCTGGCCACTGCGGGCCGCCACAAATCCGGCAGACCCGCTTTTGTCTTCACCAATCTGCACGGCTTCGGTTGAAAAAAGCGTCAGGCCCTGGGGGCTGTAAATTTTGACCCTGGCAATGTCAGAACGACGCAGCCAAACCCGGAGCTTGTTTTGCAACTCGGCCACCTCGGGCAAAGTCTGCAGGGCCTGGGCCGGCACCCCGTCTGACATCCGGACCAGACGCTGGATGTCCGGCGCCAGCAAATTCCCCAGCAGATGGGTGGTATTGATGTTGCGCTCAATCGCGGTGCGCTCCATCTGGGCCAGTTCCTGCTGCCGGACCAGGGTTCCCAGCAGGACACCTGCCAACAACAACAGTCCAAAAGACAACAGGGAAAAGTAGCGGGTCAGGGTGAAAGCGCGCATCTCGGTGCTGGCATGATCTTTTTGGGTGACAGAGTGCAGATTACAAGCAATATGCCGGACAAAGCACCCCATTTGCCGAGTATGCCCGGCTTTAATGGAAATCCCGGCTGCTGGTGGGCAATTCGCCCAGCATGGTAGTCAGGTCTCGCAGATGGCCAGCCACCACATGGCAGACCTGGCCACCACT
This sequence comes from Rhodoferax fermentans, assembly GCF_002017865.1. Taxonomy (NCBI): domain Bacteria; kingdom Pseudomonadati; phylum Pseudomonadota; class Betaproteobacteria; order Burkholderiales; family Comamonadaceae; genus Rhodoferax; species Rhodoferax fermentans. The sequence goes on from NZ_MTJN01000002.1 coordinate 1,311,766, forward strand.
GTCCACGTCGCGTTGCCAGGTACCGTGCACCACCAGCAAGCGGGCATGCAGCAGTTCGCTGCGCTGACGCTCTTTCAAGGCCTTCCAGACAATCACGTTGACAGTGCCGGTTTCGTCCTCCAGCGTGACAAAGGTGACCCCATGGGCTGTGCCCGGGCTTTGCCGCATGGTCACCAGGCCGCAGGTCCGCACCAGGCGACCATGGGGCAAGGCACGCAATTGGCTGGCTGTCAAAAGCTTTAATTTTGATAGCTGCTCCCTCAACAGATATAAGGGGTGAGAGCGCAAAGTGAGCCCAACTGCCGCATAGTCAAAGCGCACCTCTTCGCCTTCGGACGCGGCGGGCAGCACCAGCGGACGTTCATGGACCGGGGCCACACGCAAGAGCTCTGGTGCTCGGTGCAAGGCACTGCTCTCCCAGACCTGCTGGCGGCGGTGGCCTGACAGACTGGCCAAAGCATCGGCGCTGGCCAGGGCGCTGAGTTCGGTTGTATCGAGCCCGGCACGCAAGGCCAGGTCTTCGGTGCTGGTGATTGGCTGGCTGTGACGGGCTTGTGTGATGCGGGTGGCCGCCTGCTGACTCAGACCAGTCACCAGACGCAGCCCCAGACGCACCGCAGGCTGTTGGCGCGGACCGGGTACCGAGTCTGCGGCGCCAGAAGGCGCCAGCACACAGTCCCACTGGCTGAACAGCACATCCACCGGCAACACCGTCACCCCGTGGCGTTGGGCGTCCTGCACCAACTGAGATGGCCCATAAAACCCCATAGGTTGGCTGTTGAGCAAAGCCGTCAGAAAACAGGCGGGTTCATGCTGCTTGAGCCAGCAGCTGGCCCACACCAGCAAAGCAAAGCTGGCGGCATGGCTCTCCGGAAAACCGTATTCACCAAAACCTTCAATCTGTTTGAAGATGTTTTCCGCAAAAGCTTCGTCATACCCGTTGTGCAGCATCTGCTTGACCAGCCGGTCATGGAACTTGTGCACACCGCCCTTGCGCTTCCAGGCGGCCATGGAGCGGCGCAAATCGTCCGCCTCACCGGGTGTGAAATCGGCGGCAATCATGGCAATCTGCATCACCTGCTCCTGAAAAATCGGGATGCCCAAGGTGCGTACCAGTGCAGCCTTGAGTGCCTCGCTCGGGTAGACCACCTGGTCCGGATGCGCCCGCGCCTTCAGGTACGGGTGCACCATGCCGCCCTGGATCGGCCCCGGACGCACGATGGCCACCTCGACCACCAGGTCGTAGAAGCAGCGCGGTTTGAGCCGTGGCAGCATGCTCATCTGGGCGCGGCTCTCGATCTGGAACACCCCCACGGTGTCGGCCCGGCAGATCATGTCAAAGGTGGCATCGTCATGCGACGGGATGTCCTGCATGGCAAACGGTTGACCGCGCCGGGTGCTGACCAGTTCAAGGCAACGGCGGATGGCGCTGAGCATGCCCAGGGCCAGCACATCCACTTTCAGCAGCCCCATAGCGTCCAGGTCGTCCTTGTCCCACTGGACCACCGAGCGATCCGGCATGGCCGCGCTTTCCACCGGCACCAGCCGGGTCAGTAAGCCCTGGGTCAGCACAAAACCGCCGGGATGCTGGCTCAGGTGCCTCGGAAAACCCTGTATCTGCGCACTCAGGTCCAGCCACAGCGCCAGCAACTGCTCTGGCGGCGTGACAAAACCCGGCCCCAGCCGGTCCAGCGCCGCCTGCAGCCGCTCCGACAACACCGTGCGGGAGTACATGCCGGGGTGCTCCCGCGCCAGCGCGGTGATCAGAGCCTCGTCAATACCGAGTGCGCGGCCCACGTCGCGCAGCGCACTGCGCGGCCGGTAGCTGCTCACCACCGCCGTCAGCGCGGCACGCTCGCGCCCGTATTTGCTGTAGATGTACTGGATCACCTCTTCGCGGCGCTTGTGTTCAAAGTCCACATCAATGTCGGGCGGCTCGTGGCGCTCCCGGCTGATAAAACGTTCAAACAAGAGGCTGCTGCGTGCCGGATCCACCTCGGTCACCCCCAGGCAGTAACACACGGCCGAGTTGGCCGCCGAGCCACGCCCTTGGCACAAAATGCCCTGAGACCGGGCAAACGCGACGATGTCGTGCACCGTCAAGAAATACATCTCGTAATGCAGTTCACTGATCAGTGCCAGCTCGTGGTCCAGTTGCTGCTGCACATCGGGGGGCACACCGGCCGGGTAACGCCGGGCGGCACCTTCCCAAGTGAACTGGCGCAGGGTCTGCGCCGGGCTCAGGCCCGGCAACACCGCCTCCAGCGGGTAGTGGTAACGCAGCTCGTCCAACCTGAACGTGCAACGCGCAGCAAGGCTGAGGGTATTGGCCAGCAGCTCACGCGGGTACAGCTGCAGCAGCCGCTCACGGGCCCGCAAATGGTTCTCCGCATTGGGCCTCAAGGTCAAGCCACAGTCGGCCAGCGGCTGGCCCTGGCGCACTGCGGTGACCACGTCCTGCAAAGGCTTGCGTGAACGCACATGCATCAGCACCTCACCCACCGCCACCAGGGGCACACGCGTGAGCCGGGAAAGCTGACTGAGTTTGTGCAACAACACCCCGTCCCGGGTCTGCAGGAGCTGCGTCACGCCGAGCCAGAAATGTGTGCCAAACAGGCCTCTAGCCCTTATACATAAAGCGCTAGACGCTTCCAATGAAATAGCATTTGAGACACACAGAATCATTTCACAGCCACGCAGCTTGGCCCACGCCGGATCTGGCCAGCACACGTGGTACTGGCCCTTGGGCGCACTGCGCCGCGCGTTGGTGATGAATTCACACAGATCACCCCAGGCCGACAGATCACGCGGCAAGGCGATGAGGGTAAAGGACACACCAGGCGACGCGTCACCCAAAGGCACGGTGAAACTCGCACCAGGCAGCAAGCGCAGCCCACACTTCCTGGCCTCCAGGTGGGCCCGCACCACACCGGCCACCGAACACTCGTCGGTGATCGCCAGCGCCGCATAACCCAGCGTGTGGGCGCGTTCAACCAGTTCTTCGGGGTGGGAGGCGCCGCGCTGAAAGCTGAAGTTGCTCAGGCAATACAGCTCGGCATAAGCACCGTCTGAAGGCTGCCGGGCTGCCGCCTGCGCCAGGGCAGGAGAAGACATGAACACCTCACAATACTGTTTTTAAATACAGTATTGTGAGGCTGTTTGGTTCAGGCGGATTTTTTGTTGTTTTGCAGGTCGTACCAGACGGCCAACAGCAAGACCAGGGCCTTGACCACCAGTTGGTATTCCGCACCCATGTTCATGAGTGACATACCGTTGTTGATCACCCCCATCACCAGGCCACCAATGACCGATCCGATGATGGTGCCCACACCGCCGGTGGCACTGGCACCGCCGATGAACACCGAGGAAATCGCATCCAGCTCAAACATGTTGCCTGCCTGCGGCATGGCCTGGTTCATGTAGGCGGTGAAGATCAGGCCGGAGATGGCGGCCATGACGCCCATGATGACAAACACATAAAACTCGACCCGCTCGGCGTTGATGCCCGAGAGTTTGGCCGACTTGGCATTGCCACCAATCGCGTAGATGCTGCGGCCAAACACGGTGTTGTTCATCATGAAGGTGAAGGCAATCACCAGCAAACCGATGATGACAATCACGTTTGGAATACCGCGGTCCATCGAGAACTTGTAGAACAGCCAGAAGATGATGACACTGATGAACAGGTTTTTGACGATGAACAGCGACATCGGCAGCACATCAAAACCCAGACGCGAGCGGGTTCGGCGATTCTGGATGTCCATCACCACCATGATGAGCAGGAACACCACACCCACCACCAGGGCCAGCACCTTGCCATCCATGAAACTCGGTTCGATGAACCCGCTGGCCACTTTCTTGAAGTTGTCGTCCATCAGCCCCACCGGCTTGATGCTGGTGAGCACATAGGTCAAGCCGCGAAAGCCCAGCATACCCGCCAGCGTCACGATGAAAGCGGGCACCTTCAGGTACGCCACCCAATACCCTTGAAAAGCACCAATGGCCGCCCCTGCCAACATACATGCGGCCAGCGACAGCAACATGCTGCCGTTGGTGGCGTTGTAGACGATGGCCGCCATGGCGCCGGTGAAGGCCACCGTGGCCCCGACCGACAAATCGATCTTGCCGGTGATGATGACCAGCACCATGCCGATGGCCAGCACCAGGATGTAGCTGTTCTGAATCACCAGATTGGTGATGTTGCGCGGGGTGAAGTTGACAAAATCTGTCATGAACCCGAAGGCCGTGAAGATGAGCAGCAAAACCATGTACATCGAGAAATGTTTCTGGTTCTGTTTGATGATTTTGAACATGATGGGTTACGTTTGAATGATTTTTATGGGGCGTCCGACGAGTCACTGCTTGGGGTTTAAGCCACCGCCAGTTTCATGATGGCTTCCTGACTGGCCTCTGAGGTTTTGAGCTCCCCCTTGATGCGGCCTTTGTCCATCACATAAACACGGTCGGTCATGCCCAGCACTTCCGGCAACTCCGACGAAATCATGATGATGCTGTTGCCCTTGGCCACAAAGTCATTCATGATTTTGTAGATTTCGTTTTTGGCACCCACATCAATACCGCGTGTGGGCTCGTCGATGATCAGCAGCTTGGGTTGTGCCATCAGACACCTGGCCAGCACCACTTTTTGCTGGTTGCCACCGCTCAAGTTGCCCACGATCTGGTCGATGTTGGGCGTCTTGATGCGCAGCGCGGTCCGGTATTTTTCGCTCTCTTCGATTTCCTTGTACTTGTCGATCAGGCTGAACTTGGACAGCCTGGGCAGCGAGGAATAGGTGCTGTTGTTCTTGATGGTCTGAATCAGGACCAGGCCCAGGTCCTTGCGGTCTTCCGAGACATAAATCATCTGGTGCGCAATCGCCTCCTTGGCGCTTTTGAACGCCACCGAGCGCCCGTCGAACCAGATATCCCCTTCCACATTGGGGCTCAGGGAGCGCCCGAAGATGGTCAACATCAGTTCGGTACGACCCGATCCCACCAGACCTGCTAGCCCGACGATCTCACCATGGCGCACCTCCATCGAGGCGTTGTTGATGATGACGCGGTCACTGAAAATCGGGTGTTTGACGGTCAGATTCGTCAGCTTGAGGATCGGCTCACCAATCTGCGGCACACGCGCCGGGTACATCGAGGTCAGCTCACGCCCGACCATACATTTGACGATGTAGTTGATATCGACCTTGTGGGTCAACAAGTCCACCCGCTCCACGGTCTGGCCGTCGCGGATGATGGTGATTTCATCGGCAATCGCCATCACTTCGTTGAGCTTGTGTGAAATCATGATGATCGTCACACCCTGCTCTTTGAGGCTCAACAACAGTTTCAGCAAATTGCTGCTGTCGTCTTCGTTCAAAGAGGAGGTTGGCTCGTCCAAAATGAGCAGCTTGGCGTTTTTGGACAGGGCTTTGCCAATTTCCAGCAACTGCTGCTTGGCCACCGAGAGTTTGTTGACGGGTGTTGCCAAGTCTTCGTGCACACCCACTTTTTCCATCACCGCCTTGGCGTCGATGTAGGTTTGCTCCCAGTCGATCAACAAGCCTTTTTTGCGCTCATTGCCGAGGAACAGATTCTCGTAAATGGACAGATAAGGTGACAGTGCCAACTCCTGATGGATGATGACAATGCCTTCGTTTTCACTTTCCTTGAGGCTCTTGAACTTGCATTCCTTGCCTTCGTAAAGTACCTGGCCCTCGTAGCTCCCATAGGGGTAGACGCCGCTGAGGACCTTCATCATGGTCGATTTGCCAGCACCGTTTTCACCCACGATGAAGTGGATTTTGGCGCGTGTGACCTGCATGTCCACACAGTCCAGCGCAACCACCGGACCGAAGGTTTTGCGCATGCCCTTGATATCTAAGATCTTGTCCATGGTTATCTTTTGGGTGGTCAGACCGGTGGTCGGAAGAGACAGCACATTTTGACCATGCGCAGTCCGTATCCAACGACCTCATGCGCACATGCAGTTTCTGTCCTCATCAGAGGACCGGCGACTGCGCCTTGTTTGTACAAGACGCAGTCGCGTCTAACCACCCTTCAGTTGGTGACTACTTGGTCCCTTTGGCCACAGCGTCGGCTGTGTAGAAACCACTGTCAACCAGCTCTTTGGTCAGGTTGTCCTTGTTGACGGCCACTGGCTCCAGCAGGAAGGACTTCACAACCTTCTTGCCGGTGTTGTAGGTGGTGGTGTCAACACGGGCTTTCACCGTCAGCGTGGGCTCAGCAGCACCCTTGATGATGCTGTCCACCGCTTCAGCCGTACCCTTGGCCAGCACACGGGTGTCCTTGAAGACGGTCATGGTCTGTTTGCCTTCCATGATCCACTTGGCGGACAACAACTCACCGTCTTGACCGGTGATCACAGGCAAGGTCTTGTATTTGCCATCTTGCTCCAGCGCGCCAATGATGGAACGTGCCAGTGTGTCGTTGGGGGCCAGCACGGCATCGAGCTTGACCGACTTGCAAGCGCCGGACAACAGGGTTTCCATACGTGCCTTGGCCTTGTCGGCCGCCCAGCCTTCGGTGGTGATCTTGGACCAGGTTGCGTCAGCAGAATTGGTAGGTGCCGGGCCGCAAATCTTCAGGGCACCACTGGTCACGAAAGGCTTCAGAACATCCATGGCACCGTCAAAGAAGAAGCGCGCATTGTTGTCGGTGGGTGAACCGGCAAACAAGGTGATGTTTTTGCCCTTGGCGGTATCGAGTGCCAAAGCGTCCTTGATGGCCTGACCTTGCAATTGACCAACCTTGAAATTGTCGAAAGTCAGGTAGTAGTCATACGCATCGGTACCGGTGATCAGACGGTCATACGAGATGACCTGGACACCGGCCTTTTTCGCAGATTCCACGGCCTGGGCGGCAGCTTCGGTCACCGAACCCACCACAATGGCTTTGGCACCTTTGGTGACCATGTCTTCGATCTGTTTGTTTTGTTTGGATTGGTCAGCGTCAGCAAAAGCCACATCCACCTTGTAGCCCATGGCTTCAAGGTCTTTTTTCATGTATTCGGCATCACCGACCCAACGCTCGACGTGTGTTTCGGGAATGGCCAAACCTACCAGGACAGCGGGCGCAGGAGCCGCTGCAGGGGCCGCCGGTGCGGGTGCAGGGGCCTCTTCTTTTTTGCCGCAAGCGGTCAAACCCATAGCGGCAGCAATCAATGTCAAGGTGAAAACACTCTTTCTCATATCAATCTCCTGGTAAATATTTGCACATTCAAAAACACACTTCAAAATGACCGTCTGTTCCTGTCTCCCGTGAGCATCCCCGTGGTTCCGGAAAAACACCGTCACACACGGAAATCACTCACAAGATGACCCATCACACGGGCTGCTGATTAAACACCAATATGTTCAACCAGCAGCCCCGCAAAGATCAAACAAACCGGTTCACCAGATTTTCCAGATACTCTTGCCGTGCCGACACGGGCAACACATCACGGTTGTCCTGCAGCACCTTGTCAGCCAGCGCATCCAGACTGGTTTTGCCGGCCAGCACATCCTGCGCCCACGGCTGGCTCCAGCCCGCGTAACGCTGTGCCACCACCTCTGCCAGACGTCCGTCCTGAATCATTTTTTCAGCAGCCAGCAGGGCCCGGGCACAGACATCCATGCCACCAATGTGACCATGGAACAGATCCGCCGCATCCAGTGACTGGCGACGAACCTTGGCGTCGAAGTTGCAACCGCCGGTCTTGAAACCACCGGCTTGCAAGATGTAGTAGAGGGTTTGTGTCAGCTCAGGCACGTTGTTGGGGAACTGGTCGGTGTCCCAGCCCAACTGCGGGTCACCGCGGTTCATGTCGAGGCTGCCGAAGATGCCCAGCGCCAAAGCGGTGGCCACTTCGTGCTCGAAGCTGTGACCCGCCAAGGTGGCGTGGTTGGCTTCGATGTTGACCTGCACCTCTTTTTCCAGACCGGCACGGGCCAGCAGGCCGTAGACGGTGGCGGTGTCAAAGTCATACTGGTGCTTGGACGGCTCTCTGGGTTTGGGTTCGATCAGGATCGCGCCCTTGAAGCCAATCTTGTGTTTGTACTCCACCACCATGTTCAGGAAACGCGCCATCTGGTCAAACTCATGCGCCATATTGGTGTTGAGCAAGGTCTCGTAACCTTCACGCCCACCCCACAACACATAGTTTTCGCCACCCAGTTTCAGGGTAGCGTCCATCGCGTCGCGCACCTGCGCTGCCGACATGGCAAACACCTCTGGATTGGGGTTGGATGCGGCACCCGCCATGAAACGGCGGTGGCTGAACAGGTTGGCGGTGCCCCAGAGCAATTTCAGCCCGGTGCGCTCCTGGTGTTTCGCCAGAATGTCCACCATGTGCAAGAAGTTGCTGCGGCTCTCTTGGGGAGTGGCGCCCTCGGGTGCCACATCGCGGTCATGGAAGCAGTAGTACGGTGCGCCCAGCTTGCTGAAGAAATCAAACGATTCTTCGGCTTTTTTCTCAGCCAGTTGCAGCGCAGTGCCACCATCAAACCAGGGACGCTCGAAGGTGCTGCCGCCAAACGGGTCAGAGCCGGTCGAACAGAAACTGTGCCAGTAACAGACTGCAAAACGCAGCTGCTCCTTCATGGACTTGCCAAGCACGATCTGCTCTGGGTTGTAGTGACGAAATGCCAGGGGGTTCGTGCTGTCCACACCTTCGTAGCGGATCGGCGCGATGTCTTTGAAATAGCTTGCCAAGTCAGTTCTCCAGAAATTAAACAATGTGCCTGCCGTCTGATGAGCATCTCGTTCAGGCGCGGGTTCCAAAAAGCGGGGTTGTCGTGCGATTGTTCGCTTCGAAAAAAAACTCATCCACACTTGCCAAAAACCCAGGTGTCATCCGCTTTTAGTTCGAACAACGAATTAATTCTATTTTTTTGACCACTGATAAATATAGGTGTAAACCCTAGTACGCGATTTTTTAGAAACAAGAACGCAACACGCTTAATGCCCCTACTTTTAAGCTGTTTTGACACTTTCCTCTCAGATTCCTGCAATCTCGCCGGTGCGAACTGGCGCCATACACGCACATTCAGAAGACCAGAACAAGCATCCACCAACCCCAGGGTAAACCCTGATGTCCTAGCGGGATCAAGATGAAGACAATAGTTTGTCAATCAAACTAATATCACATATTCCAGCCGCAAGCCCTTTGGAGGTGGCCCACCTCCGCAGCTTCCAGCAAACTCTGTCATGTCAACCCTGCAAACTCTGGTCATACCACCACCCAGGATCGGTGGCGCATCACAAGCGCCCAATCCGGCCCGATGCAGCAACCATTGTGGTGCCTTGGTATGACCGTCGTGTGGCATCACAGCGTTGCCTGCAGGCACCCACACCAGCGGGCAAGCCACGTACACCAGGACGGCCTGCCATGAAAACCACCGGCGACCAACAACTCGTCAAACGCATCAACCGCAGCGTGTTGCTCAGACTGCTGCGCATCCAGCCAGGTTTGTCGCGTGCACAACTGGCCCAGGAAAGTGGCCTCACCAAGTCAACCGTCAGCCTGCTGGTGCGTGAGCTGATTGATGAGGCCTGGATCACCGAGAGCGACACCGTGAACGCCAAAGGTGCGGGTCGCCCCTCCACCCCGCTGCAAATTGATGGCCGCACACGTGCCCTGGTCGGTGTCGAAGTGGCGGTCGACGTGTTGCGGGTGGCGTGTGTCAGCCTGGCTGGAAAAATCCTGTGGTCCACCGAGGAGCCCCGGCAGGGTATGGAGCCGGTCGAGGTCTGCCAACAAATCGCCTGCCTGGTCGCCCGCGCGCACGAACTGCTGCTGTCATGGGGCTTGCAATTGACGGGGCTGGGTGTTGGGCTGCCGGGCGCGTTTGACGAAACCACGGGCAAGGTGCACTTTGCGTCCAACCTGGGCTGGTGGAATGTGGACTTCCTGCCTCTTTTCACCGCCGCGCTGAAACAGGTCAAGTTGCCACCGATGCCGGTGTACGTACAAAACGAGGCCGACACGGCCGCGCTGAGTGAATACGAGTTTGTCGAAGGCACCCCGAGCGATTCGCTGATTTTTGTCACCTGCGATGTGGGGGTCGGCGCCGGCATTGTGCTCAATGACCGGCTGTTCACCGGCCAGTACGGCGGTGCCGGTGAAATCGGACACGGCATCCTGCAGATCAACGGCCCCCTGTGCTCCTGTGGGCGCCGGGGGTGTGCGGAGACCTTCTTTGGTGCACGCACCCTGGACAAGCTCACCGACCCCAGCAGTGGCGGAAACTACCTGGGCGTGGTGCTCGCCAACCTGTGGACCACCTTTGACCCCAGTGTGCTGATTGTGGGCGGCCCCTCGTGCGCCAAGTACCCGGGCTTGATCACCCGCGCCCAGGAAACCTTAAAAGCCTATTCGGCCGGTGCCCGCATGCCTGCCCCGCCAGTGCGCCCGGCGCGTTACGGGCTGCTGGCCTCGGCCGTGGGTGCCGCCGCCCTGGTGCTGCACCGTCAACTGCGCCCCATGCAGGCACCCACCGGTTACGCCACCAATCCCGGCGCCCCCGTTTCTGAAGACACCCTTTAACCCAACCCTCCTGGAGAGAATGCCATGTTCCTCGGTATCGATATCGGCACATCAGAAGTCAAGGCCGTGCTGCTTGACACATCCCACCGCGTCGTCGGCTCTGCGGGCTCCGTGCTCACCGTGTCGCGTCCGCATCCGGGCCACAGTGAGCAAAATCCGCACGACTGGTGGAGCGCCACCCAGGCCGCGCTGGGCGAACTGCGGAAAACCCATCCCGCTGAATATGCCGCCGTGCGCGCCATCGGCCTGTCCGGGCAGATGCACGGCGCGGTGTTGCTGGACGCACAAGACCGCGTTCTGCGCCCCGCCATTTTGTGGAATGACACCCGCTGTTCTGAGGAGTGTGTGCAGATGATGGCCGAGTTGCCTGAACTCGCACAACTGGGTGGTAGCCTAGCCATGCCCGGCTTCACCGCCCCCAAATTGCGCTGGGTGGCCCGCCACGAACCCGAGGTGTTCAAACAAGTTGCCAAAGTGCTGTTGCCCAAGGACTACGTGCGCCTGATGCTCACTGGCGACTACGCCACCGACATGTCCGACGCCAGCGGCACCCTGTGGCTGGACGTGCAACAACGCGCCTGGTCCGACAAACTGCTGGCCCTGACCGGCTTTACCCAGGCCCACATGCCGCGTCTGGTGGAAGGAAGCCAGGCCAGTGGCACCCTGACCGCCGAAGTGGCTCAAAGCCTGGGCCTGTCCAAGGACGTGCTGGTGGCCGGTGGTGCAGGCGACAACGCCGCCAGCGCGGTCGGCATGGGTGCCGTCCAGGCTGGGCAAGGCTTTTTGTCATTGGGCACCAGCGGTGTGCTGTTTGTGGTGACCCCGTCTTACCAGCCCAATGCAGCCAGCGCCACCCACGCGTTCTGCCACGCCATACCCGGCCAGTGGCACCAGATGAGTGTGATGCTGTCTGCTGCCAGCGCGCTGCAATGGGTGACCCACCTGCTCGGTGTCGCCAACGAAGGCGCTTTGGCCAACCAGGCCGCCTCTCTGACATTGGCCGAGCGCGCTGCCGCCCCGCTGTTCTTGCCGTACCTGGCCGGTGAACGCACGCCGCACAACGACGCCAATGTGCGCGGCAGTTTCCATGGCCTGAACTTTGAGACCGACGCCACCCGCCTGGGTTATTCGGTGATCGAAGGGGTGACCTTTGGCCTGAACGACGGCCTGGCCGCACTCAAGGCCGCTGGCAGCACGGTGAAACGTTTGTCCCTGGTGGGCGGCGGATCACGCAGCGCCATGTGGGCACAACAACTGGCCTCGGCGCTGGACATCGAGATCGTCACCCACGCCAGCTCCACCGTCGGTGGTGCGCTGGGTGCCGCGCGCCTGGGCTGGCTGGCCACCGGTGCCGACCCACACGCGGTGTGTCTGCCCCCTGCCGTCGAAGCCACCTACACCCCTGACGCCGCTGAGCAAGAGGTGCTGATGCCGCGTTATGCGCAGTTCAGGGCTTTGTACAAACGTTGATCGGCACATCGCCACAAAATTGGCACCAAGCCCAGGTAAATTATGGGCTTGGTGCTATTTTTTTGGAGGCACCCGACAGCCGCTGCTCAGTCACACAGCGTCCATTTGTCTTGCGAGTGGGATGACTGAAGCACCTTGTTGATGAAATACACACCACGCGCGCCGTCTTCCACCCGTGGGTAGTCCGCCGTGGTGGCCTGGCTGCCGTCCAGTCTGGCCCGGATATCCTCGGCCACACCCAGGTAGATATTGGCAAAGGCCTCGATGAACCCTTCCGGGTGCCCGGTCGGCAGCCTGGTGGCCTGGGTAGCAGCAGCGCACAGCCCGACCGAGCCACGTGTCAGCAGACGCGCCGACTCACCCAAAGGCAGGTGCCACAGCTGGCTGGGTTGTTCCTGACGCCAATCCAGAGTGCCGGTGCTGCCAAACACCCGCAGGCGCAAGTCGTTTTCACAGCCCACACAAATTTGGGAAGCCACCAGCACAGCACGCACGCCACCACGCAGGCGCAACAGCAGGTTGACGTCATCGTCCAGCGTGCGCCCGACGCCCAGGGTGCCCAGGTCGGCGCAAATGGCCTCCACCTCCAGCCCGGTCACGCTGGCCAGCAGGTTCTCAGCATGTGAACCAATGTCTCCCAATGCGCCCGCCAGGCCACTTTGGGCCGGGTCGGTGCGCCACAGCGCCTGTTTGTTGCCGGAGGCTTCCACGGCGGTGGCCAGCCAGCCCTGGTGGTACTCCACGATGACCTTGCGCACCGCCCCAATCACACCGCTGCGCACCATCTCGCGCATTTGGCGCACCATCGGGTAACCGGTGTAGTTGTAGGTAACCCCAAACACGGTGTTCTGGCGCGCCACCGCATTCACCAAGGCCTGTGCTTGCTCAGGGGTGTGCACCAACGGTTTGTCACACACCACATTGAACCCGGCGTCTACAAAAGCCTGGGCCACCGGGTAATGCAGGTGATTGGGTGTGACGATGGAGACAAAGTCGATGCGCTCCTCGGGTGGGCGTTTGAGTTCATCAGCCAGCAAGTCTTGCCAGCAGCCGTGGTTGCGATCCTCGGCCAGGAACAGATCGCGGCCCGAGGCACGGGCCTTGTCCGGGTTGCTCGACAAGGCAGCAGCGACCAGTTCAATCTGGCCGTCCAGCGCAGCGGCTTTGCGGTGCACCGCGCCAATAAAAGCATCACGCCCGCCGCCCACCATGGCGTAGCGTAGTTTTCTTGAAGCTGCGCTCATGATCTGTCTTTGGCAAAAACCGCGTCAAACGCCCCGGCTGCGGGTTTGAAGTCCAGCCTTTTGCAGAACGCAGCACTCTCGGTAGCGCCGTGCACCCGGTCCATACGACTGTCTTCCCACTCCACACTCAAGGGGCCGGTGTAGCCAATGTCATTGAGCGCCACGATGATCGATTCAAAGTCCACCATCCCACGTCCGACACTGCGGAAATCCCAGTGGCGCCGGGCGTCCCCAAACGAGGTGTGCCCGCCAAAAACGCCAACCGAACCGTCCCCCCTGCCCCACCAGACATCCTTCATGTGCACGTTGTGGATGCGGTCCGGGAAGGTGCGCAGGAAGCGGACATAGTCCACCCCCTGGTACGCCAGGTGGCTGGGGTCGAAGTTGAAGCCAAAGCGCCGGTGGCCTTGCACCGCCGCCAAGGCGCGCTCGCTGGATGCGATGTCAAAGGCAATTTCGGTAGGGTGCACCTCCAGGGCGAAGTTCACCCCTTCTTTGTCAAACACCTCCAGGATCGGGCCAAAACGCTGGCCAAAGTCGGCAAAACCTTTGTCCCAAAAGGCCTGGGACGTGGGCGGAAAAGCGTACAGGCTGTGCCAGATGGACGAGCCGGTGAAGCAGGTGACGGTTTTGACACCAAAACGGGCCGCAGCACGTGCGGTATCTTGCAACTCGGCAGCGGCACGCTGGCGCACACCTTCGGGCTCACCATCGCCCCAGACATGGGCTGGCAAGATGGCCTGGTGGCGCTCGTCGATCAGGTCACACACCGCCTGCCCCACCAGATGGTTGCCAATGGCCAGACACTGCAGGCCGTGGCTGGCCAACAGGGCACGTTTGTCTTTCACGTAACCGGGCGACGCCAGTGCCTGCTGGACGTTGAAATGGTCGCCCCAGCAGGCCAGCTCCAGCCCGTCGTAGCCCATGCTTTTGGCCAGCGGCGCCAGCTCTTGCAGGGGCAAATCGGCCCACTGGCCGGTAAACAGTGTGACAGGGCGAGCCATGACCAAACCTCCTTATGCTATACAGGATATAGCTGCCAGCCCTCTATTTATAAGGGCTAGCAGCCGTTTTTACTTACAACTCAGAACGGCGAATCCGGGAAGTAGAACTGCGCCGCGTTGTCCTTGGTGATCAGCACCGAGGGGATGATGTAGGTGGCGGGCAGCTTCTCACCCTTCAACCGGGCTTCGGCGGTGAGTTTGATCGCGTCGTAGATGAACTTGGGCGAATACGACACATTGGCCTGGATGCGCGGGTCTTTGCCGTCCATCAGGGTTTTGATCATGCCCTTGGCACCGGCGCCACCAAACACGATTTTGATGTCGGTGCGTTTGGCCTGGTCGATGGCCTTGAGCACACCCACCGCCATGTCGTCATCCGCCGCCCAAACCGCGTCGATCTGTTTGAAGCGGGTCAGGTAGTCCTGCATCACCTTGAACGCGTCGTCGCGGTTCCAGTTGGCGTATTTGGCATCCAGCAGTTTCATGTCAGGGTGGGCCTTGAGCACACTGTTGAACGCGTCCATGCGTTCGTTGTCCAGCGTGGTGGCAATGCCGCGCATCGCCACCAGGTTGCCCTTGCCACCCATGGTTTTGGCCAGGTATTCGGCCGGGATCTTGCCAAACGCGGTGTTGTCACCCGAGATGTAGGCGTCTTGTGCGCTGGTGTCGGTCAGGCCACGGTCGACCACGGTGACGTACACGCCTTTGCCCTTGACCTGGGCCACCGGTTTGGTCAGCGAGGCCGATTCAAACGGGAAGATCACCAGGGCATTGATTTTGTTGACGGTCTGCAGATCCTGCAACTGGTTGGCCTGCTCCGGTGCACCGGAGGCGGTCTTGACGATGACCTGCAGGTCGGGGTGGGCTTTTTCCAGGTCCTTCTTGGCCTGGTTGGCCCAGAACACGATGCCGCCGGTGAAGCCGTGGGTGGCAGCCGGAATGGCCACACCCAACACCACTTTCTCTGCCGCAAAACTCGGCGCACTGGCCAGGGCCGCCAGGGCCACGGCGGTCAAGGCTAATCTACGGGTGATGGTTTTCATGTTGACGATCTCCTGAGGTTGAAAAAAGTAGCGTCCTGCTACCGGGGTTGGAAAAATGGCAAACGGGTCAGCGCCGGCCTCGCTGCGTGAAAGCCACGCCGACGATCACAAAGCCCTGCACCGCCGCGTTGAGGTAGACGCTGATGATGCTGGTCAGATTCAGGATGTTGCTGATCACCGAAAGCAGCACCGCGCCCACCACGGTGCCGGTGATGCTGCCCGCGCCGCCCTTGAACGAGGTGCCGCCGACGATCACCGCCGCAATGGCTTCGAGCTCCCACAACAAGCCGGTGGTGGGGGTGGCCGAGCCCAGGCGCGGCACATACAGCAAGGTGGCAATACCCACACACACGCCCAGCAACACATAGGTCAGGATCTTCACCAGGTCCACATCCACAGCGGCATAACGTGCCACCTGTTCGTTGGAGCCAATCGCCTGCACATAACGGCCAAACGCGGTGCGGTTCAGGATCACCCCGCCGAGCAGCGCCACCACCAGAAACACCAGCACCGGGATCGGAATGCCCAACAGGCTGGCGTAATAGACCGGGCTGTAAACGTCGCTCAAGTCGTTGTCCAGGGTGATCGCACCACCGTTGGAAAAATAGGTCAGGTAAGCGCGGTAAATGCCCAGGGTGCCGAGTGTCACGATGAAGGGCTCGATGTGGCCCTTGGTGATCAGCAGCCCATGCGCCAGGCCAAAGGCCGCGCCCAACAGAATCGCCAGAGCCATGCCAATCACCACCACCATCACCGGCGACAAGCCCATGGGCGCCAGCGCGTTCATCGTCAGGATGATGCTGCCCGCAATCAACGCCGCCATCGAGCCGACCGAGAGATCGATGCCGCCCGAAACGATGACAAAACACATGCCCACCGCAATGATGCCGATGAAGGCGGTGCGGGTCAGCACATTCATGGCGTTGTCTACCGTGGCGAAATTGCTGTTGAGCCAGGTGCCGGCCACACACAGCAGCACCAGGCCAATCACCGGGCCCAGGCCCTGTAAACGGCCCAGCCAGGGGGCGGCGGCCTGCGCTGTGGGCAGCGTTTTAGTGGGTTCCTGTGGCATGGGTGATCAACTCCTGTTCGGTTAATTGGTTTTCTTCAAGCACGGCTTGCAGACGGCCATTGCGCATCACGACCACGCGGTGGCACAGGCCGATCAGCTCCAGCAACTCACTGGAAATGACAATGACGGCCAGACCCTCGCGGGCCAGACGCTGGATCAGCGTGTAGATGTCGCTTTTGGCGCCCACGTCCACACCCCGGGTGGGTTCGTCGAGCACCACCACCTTCGGGTTCGGGTGCAGCACCTTGGCCAGCGCCAGCTTCTGCTGGTTGCCGCCTGACAGCGCAGAAGCCAAGCTGGTCAGGCTGCCGGTGCGGATGCCGTAGTCGTCCACAGCGGTTGTGAGCGCGGCTTTTTCAGCCGTGATGTCCAGCAGCGGGTGGGCGTAACGCTGCAAGGTCATCAACGTCAGGTTCTCACGCAGGCCCAGGTTCACATGCAGGCCTTTGCCCTTGCGGTCTTCACTGAGGTAGGTCAGGCCCTGCTGGGCGGCTGCGCGTGGGCTGCGCAGATCCACCACCCGGCCCTGCAGCTCAATCTGCCCGGCGCTGCGCGGGCGCAGGCCCAGCAGCCCCTCAAACAACTCGGTGCGCCCGGCACCCACCAGCCCGGCAAAACCCAGGATTTCACCCGGATGCACCTCAAAACTCACATCCTCGGCCCAACCCGGCACCGTCAAGCCGGTGACTTTGAGCACCGGCTTGGCCGAGGGCAAATGTGGCGCCTTCGGCGGGTACAGGTTGGCCAGTTCGCGCCCGACCATCAGGCTGGCCATCTGCTGGCGCGTTAATTTGGCTGTGTCTTCGCGGGTCACAAACTGGCCGTCGCGCATCACCACCACCTCGTCGGTCACCTGTTGCACCTCGTCAAGCTTGTGTGAGATATAGACCAGGGTGACACCATCGGCCTTGAGCTGCGCCATCAGCGCAAACAGGCGTTTGGTTTCGCCCGGGGTCAGGGTGGCGGTGGGCTCATCCATGATCAGCAGGCGGGCCCGGCGCAACAGGGCGCGTGCAATCTCCACCAGCTGCTTTTCCGCCACGATCAAGTGACGCACCCGGGTATTGACATCGGCTTGTAAACCGACCTGGGCGATGGCCTGGGCGGCCTCGGCCTGCATGCTGGCCTCATCCAGCAGCCAGCCGCGTTTTTTCTCGTGGCCCAGAAACATGTTCTGGGCAATCGTCAGGTCGTCGGCCAGGCTGAACTCCTGGTGGATCAGCACAATGCCCTGTTCCTCGGCCTGGCGCGAGCTGGCAAACACCATCGGCTGGCCGTTGATGCGCAGGCTGCCGCTGCTGATCGACTCAAAGCCAGACAGGATTTTCATCAGCGTCGACTTGCCAGCGCCGTTCTCACCAATCAGGCCTACGGTGCGCCCGGCCTGCAGTTTGAAACTCACCCCATGCAGCACCTGCACCGGGCCAAATTGTTTGACCACCTGGTCAAACTCGACATCCACACTCATGCGCTTTTCCCCCTGCTTTTGAGCGTCTCCTGCATGGCCAGCACCCCCGCCCCCACCAGACCGGCCTGCTCGGCCAGCGGGGTGTACTGGATCTCCAGATGCCGGGTCGACAAGGCCAGTGAACGCTGGTAAACACTTTGACGCACCGAGGCCAGCAACAGCGGGCCGATGCGGGTGATGCCACCCCCAATGAACACATGTGAGGGGTTGAAAAAATTCACGACGGACGCCAGCATCTGCCCGATCAGGTTGCCGGTGTGCTGGATGATGTGGTTGGCAGCTGCGTCACCGTTGCGGCTGGCCTGGCCAACATCTTCGGGGGTGATGTGCCCTTTTTCGGCAAGACAGACCGCCAACAGCTCACTTTGGCCCGACTGTGCAGCCTCGGTCGCCAAGCGGCTGATGGCCGGGCCAGCGGCCATGGTTTCCACACAGCCCAGGTTGCCGCAGTGGCAACGCGGCCCGGCGGTATCCACACAAATGTGGCCCACATCACCGGCCGAGCCATTGGCCCCCCGGTACACCTCGCCATGGCAGACGATGCCGCAGCCAATGCCGGTGCCCACTTTGATGACCAGAAAATTCTGCAGGCTGCGCTGCAAGCGCCACAACTCACCCAGCGCCATCAGGTTGACGTCGTTGTCCACAAACACCGGGGCGCTGTATTCCTCGCGCAGGTAGTCGCGGATCGAAAAGCCGTCCCAGTTGGGCATCAGCGGTGGATTGACCAGCTGGCCACTCTCAAAGTCGATTGGCCCCGGCACCCCCACACCAATACCGATGACCTGCTTGGCGGTGGCGCCGCACTGGGCCAGCATCTGGCGCATCAGCACCCGCACCCGTGACATCACATCACCTGGGCCGCGCCGCACATCCAGGGGTTCAGCAATCTGGGCCAACACCGTCAAATCGGGTTTCATCACCGCCAGATCCAGGCTGGTGGCGCCCAGGTCGACACACAACAACACACCCAGCCCGCCGCTGAGTTGAAGCGTCTCGGCGCGGCGTCCGCCGTTGGAGTTGAGCAGCCCCACCTCGTCCAGCAGTCCCTGATCGAGCAGGGAGGCCACCAGGCTGTTGGTCTTGCTTTTTGAATAGGCCAGCTGATGCGACAGTTCATACCGAGACACACCCGCCGACCAGAAAATGGTTTGCAGGATGCTGATCTCGTCAACAGACAGTGTGTCCCAGTGTGCCAAAGTTTGTCTCCTATCGGCTCTGGCCCCATTCTTGTGAGGCTCTGATCGATCATAGGATCACCACTTAGGCTAAACAAGGCCTAAGTTAGACCTAAATTTGGCCAAAGATCAAAAACACCCAAACCCGTGGCTGGGGCGAAAGCCTCCCGGCCAAGTCAGCCAAACACCCCATGCAAAAACCAGGCGGGTGCCGCACTGCTGAGCCGCTCGCGGTAGATCCACAACAGGGGTGAGTTGGGACTGCGCGCCACAAAGTAGTCGCGCAAAACAACGGGGCCAGAGGGCGGGGGTGCCTCGCCAGCAGCTTGAGGGTGTGGCCCGGGGTCAGGGCGCTCAGCAGATGGCCCGGTTGGCCGCAACACCGCCCACCAGGCGGCCTCCAACCGCTGCGGCCCCGCCAGCAGGGTCAGCGGCCCCTGGTAATGCGGCTGCTGCTGGACCACCCGCAGTGGCAAGGGCTCAGCCAGCAACCAGGTGGGGTACAGGGCCGTGGCCCACCCCGTTGGCACAGGGGCTCTCTTATCGGCCATGCTTGAGCTATTTTGGCCTCCAGCCCTTGTACCACAAGGGCTGATCGCTATCTTTTCAGAAGTTTTCCTGGGTGCCCGATGCTGGCCCATGATGGCCGCCGATGCATCACCAGCCGCTGGGCGCCAGCGCTGCATCTGTTCGGGCCGGTGGTCGGCTTGCGGCACCAGGCGCAGCACCTGGTGGGCACCGAGTCGCGCACTCAGACGCTCGAGCAGCTGCGCCAGACTGTCGCCCTGGGCTTGGTCTTCAAGCAGCAGGCTGGCGCTTTGCCCCTGCAACGCCTGGGTTTCGAGCGAGCGCAGGCGCAGCGACAACACCGGCGCGGGCAGCGTGAGCTGACCCAGGCGCTCGGCCAGCAGGCGCAGCAGGTGGCTGGTGTCGGCACTGGCCTCGGCGCTGCGCAACACCAATGTCCCCTGTGTCGCCGTGTTGCGGCGCACATCCATCAACCAGCCCAGCTCCACCGCCAGCACACCGCGCTGGCGCAGTTGCAGCCAGACCTGCAGTTGTGCCAACAGGCGGCGCGCGCCAAACAACAAGGCCAGCGCACTGTCCACCGGCTGGGGCAACTCCAGCGCCGCCTCAAACACCTCGGGCAGGCTCAGCCAGGGGTAGACATCCGGACGCAAGCCGTAGGCCTGGTCGAGCGCATCCACCAGCGCCGCACCAAAACGCCGTGCCACACCGGCACGCGGCAAGGCCCGCAACTGGCCCCAGCGGCGGCAACCCAGGCGCGCCAGCGTGGCCAGATGCGGTTGGGCCGCTGCCAGGCTGCTCAGCGGCAACTGGTCGGGCATCAGCGGCGGCTGTGGCGGCTGCTGCGCCCGTGCAAGCGCTACCAAAGATGTATCACCCTGCCCATAGTAGACAAGGGCTACCGGCTTGTTTGACTCACAAATATGACGCAACAGCGCGGCCTGGCCACCCCACAGCCGGGTGCTGGTTGACACCTCCAGCAGCACCGCGCCGCCCAGCACCACCACCTTGGGGGTGAACTGCAGCGCCCACCAGCCCAGGGCGGTGAGTGGGTCGGCCAAGTCAGCCCCCTCAGCCACGGGTGACCCCGCCGTGTCTGGTGACACGGCCGCCACAGGCCGGGCTGCGGACTCAGGCGGCAGCCACAAGGCGATCCAGTGCATAGGCAGGCTCCAGCCAGGGTGTGGGGGTATCCCCGGTGAGGAGCTGCGGGGCAGACACAGCCGACCGGGGTGGTTCAACCCAGCCGGCTGCAGACGCCAGCGGCACAGCGCTGAGCGCCAACACCGCACTCAGCGCCACCGGCCGGGCTGGCAGCTGCAGCACCTCGGCCAGCGGTGGGCCACGCCGTTTGAGGATCTGCACTGCCAAGTCATCGTCCGGGCTTGACGCGGTTGGCGGCCCAGCTGCCGCCCCAAGCAACAGCCGCAACACCGCAGGAGAAGACTCGCCCTGCGCGCTGGCCGGGCGAAACACGCACAACAAACAACGGTGGGCCTGCGCCGCCAGATGCAGGCGCCGCAGATGCTCGGAGCGCACCTGCGCCAACCAGACCAGCAAGGCCGCCACCTCGCTGCAACGCAGCGCCTGCTCGGCCGCCCACAGGCGCTGCGCCACGGTGCCCGCCTGAACCTGGACCAGGCGGCGCAGATCCAGCCCCTGCGCCGCCAGTGCCGGGCCAAACGGCAGATGTGGCGCCCCCACCAGCACCACGCTGCGCTTCAGCGTGGACAAGGCGGGCAGCAGCAGACGCCACTCGGCAGCATCCCCGGGCGCTTGCAGCACCTCACTCAGCGCCCCCAGCGGCCAGCCACCACCGGGCAGCTGGGCGTCCAGCAGCGCATGGCCGCTGGGCAACACACCGCCGTCGGCACTGGCAGCCTCGGCCAGGGCGTCAGCGCGCCACACGGCGTCGCCAAAGCGCTCAAGCAGGGTGGAAACAGAAGACAGGGCCATGGGATATTAGACACCAAATACTGTATGCATGAACAGTATTTTAAGGTGCGTCAACCCTGCTCGCAACCTAGCCACAAACGCCTGGGTTGCTGGCCAAGCAGCTCAGCCAGAGGCGAAACGGCCACACAGCCACTACCAAAAAAAGAGCTACTGCCCCTTTGCGAATAAGGGATAGCAGCTCTTTTTCATACAAACCGGGTCCAGGGCGCCACCCTGGCCGTCACACCATCCCGCTGGGTGGAAGCAAGCGCCGATTTAGCCCAACCAACCCAGAAACCACATCACACCAACGGCCACCACCAGCATCAGCACCAGGTAGGGCCAGCTCGACGGTTTGTCGGCGTAGGGGTCGCTCAGACTGCGCTGGGCGTTGGCGGGCAACTGCGCGATGTGTGTGAGCGAGGTGCCAAACGGGATGTTGATGCGAGCGCGCGCGTTGATGGCCCAGCCATTGGCGTCCAGGATCGGGCCCAGGTTGCGGGCGCGCAACTTGAACCAGGCCAGCAGCACCGCCGGGCCCGAGATCAGCGACATCACCCCCAACACCACCAGCGGCCACTGCCACCAGGCCAGCGAAAACAGCCCGCTGACCACCGACACCACCATGGTGCCGACCGCACCCAGCGCCAGCCCGATCGCGGCAAAAATACCGGCAAATTTGCCCACGTCAAACGGCGGTGGGGGTGGCGCCTTGGCGGCATCCCCTGCGGCGGCCTTGGTGCTGGCGTTCAGGGCCGCACCCACCAGTTTGTCATCCGCCGCTTTGGCTTTGCTGGCAGCGAGTTTTTGCATCTGGCTGCCCACGGCGCGCGCCACCTGTTTGTAAGGCGCCCAGAACGCCTGGCGCAGGCTGATCGGGTGGTCAATGATTTTGGTGATGGTGGCGTCCCAGTCGCGGCCCTGGCGGTCGTAAAACACACCATTGCGCCCGACCATGAGTTGGTCCGAATCCCCCGCAGTGAAGGCAGCGGCGATGCTGAGTTTGTCTGCCCCGCGCACACAGTCGCAATACACCAGGCACAGCCGGGACAAGCCCGCCAGCGCGGCATGTTTGGCCGCGTCGTTGACCGCCACACACAGCTCACATGAACGCCCGTCGAGGTAGAGCGTGCCGATCTGGAAGGTGGCTTTGCCCTGGCGCGTGTAGAAGTCGCGAAACGCGACAAAGTTGTTGGCCAGCGGCTGCAGGTCGCGCACATAACGGGCCAGTTGTTCCAGGTCACGCACACCGTCGCCCTCGGCCGAGGGGTCGGGTTTGGCCGCCAACCAGGTGGTGTAACTGGCCAATTTGCTCTGGATGTTTTGCCAGTCAGCGGGGCTGAGCTGGTCTTGCGCACCGAGCAGCGGCGTCACCACGCTGTCGCGCAGGGTTTGGATGCGTGCTGCCCAGGCCGGGTTGATGCCACGGGTCAAGGGCAACACAGCGTCTGAGGTGACATGGGCCAAAGGCAGGTCGCTGATGCCCTGGCTGCCGGTCTGCAGGCTGGCGGGCGCCAGCGCCTTGAGGGCGTCTTCGGACGCATTCAGCACCCCACCGGCACGCGCATCAAAAGCGGCGAGCTGGCAGCGCGTGAAAAAGTCCTGCACCTTGCCGTCGAGCTCGGTCACCAGCGCATGAGCGGCGGCGGTGGCGTCACCCAGCGGCAGCGCGTCATGCCCGGCGGCTTCCCACGCCGCCAGCGCACGTGCGGCGTGGCTGAGCTGGGCGGCGCTGGCTTCCGCCACGGTCAAGACATCGGCCTCACCCTTGCCGAGTTGATGCGCCAGCATCAGCGCAGCGGCCTTGATCGACTTGCCGGATTCGTCATCATCACGAATCTGGGCAATAGGTACACCCTCGCACTTTTGCACCAACAACTCGGGGTTGAGCAGGCGGCCATGGGCCCAGCGGATGGCGGCCAGCAGCTCGGGCGCCCGCACATGGCCGTCGTTGTCGCTGTCGATGAACTGCAGGCTGCGGGCGTCAAACTCGATGCCCTTGACCGGGCACGACAAGGCGACCCAGAGTTTCTGGTCCAGCTCGGTCAGGGCCAGCAGGTCGGCCGCTGTGTCGAGTTGCACCTGGTCAAAACCACCTGCCCGGAAAAAACGCCATGGATGAGAGTCAGTGGCCACAATGGCTCCTTGTGTGATGGGATGCCCTAGATATTAGTGCGTGTCTCGCACCCAGAAAACCAACGCGCGCTACAAATCCAAAGCCCAAGCCAAAAACAGCACAAACCCGGTCGACCCCAGCAAAGCGTGGATGGCCAGCACCCAGGCACTCCCCTGGCGTGACCAGCGCCGTGCCAGCACCGAGGTGGCAAAGCCCGTGATGACCGCCGTGGCCAACACCAGTGCGGTCGATTTGCCCAGCGCACCGGCGGCGGCGACACTGCCGTCGGGTGCACCGCGCAACAACATCACCACCATCTCCAGCCCCACCACACCCAGGATCAGGTGAAAGCCGATGTGGATCGGGTTGCTGCCCTGGCGGCGCAGAAACTGCCAGCCCATCCACAAGCCCAAGCCCATCGAGGCACTCAGCAGCAGCAACAGCGGCAGCATCTGCGTCATGTCATGGCCCTGCCTCAAGACCCGGGGTCAGGCACCGATGCTCGCCCAGCGGCGGCGCAGTTGCACCCAGGCCCCCAGGCCAATCGACAACAGCGCCAGCGAGGTGGCCGCCAGCCCGACGGTGGAGTGCATCACCAGCGGCGCAATCACCCCGGCCACCAGACCGTTGGCGCTGGAGCCGACAAAGGCCTGCAGGCTCGAGGCCATGCCCCGCCGATCCGGGTGCAGGTCCAGCACCAACAGGGTCACCACCGGCACCATCATGGCCCAGCCAAAGGCAAATATCGAGATCGGGAACATCGCCCACACAGCCTGCGCGGTGAACAGCATGTTGGCCCCCAGATTGATGATTGCCATGCAGAGCATGATCAGGAACCCGTACTTGATCTGACGCTTGGGGCTGATCCGCCCGGCCATGCGACCACTGACCCAGGCGCCACTCATGATGCCGCTGATGGTGAGCACAAAAAACCAGAAGAACTGCGTGGGCGGCAGGGCCAGATGTTCACCCAGAAACACCGGCGCCGACAACACATACAAAAACATGCCATTGAACGGGACACCACTGGCCAACGCCAGCAACAAGAATCGCGGATCACGCCCGAGCTGCCAGTACCCCTGCATCAGGTTGCTGATCTTGAGCGGCTGGCGATGGCTCAGGTGCAGCGTCTCGGGCAACAAGCGGTAGTTGGCCAGCCACAGAAACACACCGACCCCGGTCAGAAACCAGAACACGCTGTGCCAGCCCAGGTGCGCGAACAACACCCCGCCAATCATCGGCGCCACCGCCGGTGCCACACCAAAATAAATGGTGATCTGGCTCATCACCTTTTGCGCCTGCGCGGGCGGGAACATGTCACGCACCACCGCGCGTGACACCACAATGCCCGCGCCGGTGGTCAGCCCCTGCACCGCGCGGAAAAACACCAACTGGCCGATGCTTTGAGACAGCGCACAGCCCATCGAGGCCAAGGTGAAAGCCGCCAGCCCCCACAACACCACCGGCCGGCGCCCGACGCTGTCAGACAGCGCCCCATGGAACAGGCTCATGAAGGCAAAA
This sequence comes from Rhodoferax fermentans, assembly GCF_002017865.1. Lineage (NCBI taxonomy): Bacteria > Pseudomonadati > Pseudomonadota > Betaproteobacteria > Burkholderiales > Comamonadaceae > Rhodoferax > Rhodoferax fermentans. The sequence goes on from NZ_MTJN01000002.1 coordinate 1,336,882, forward strand.
CCGAACAGGTAGGCCGACAGCGTCTGCTGCATCTGCACCGGCGTGGCGTTGAGAGAGGCGGCTATGCCCGAAAACGCGGGAATGTAGGTGTCAATCGAAAACGGCCCGAGCATGCCCAGCATGGCCAGCAACACCGCCAGCGCCCAGCGTGGCGCCTGCCAGATGTGGTGTGCGTCAGGATTCATCAGAGACCACTTCCGGCAAGACAGCGCATAAACAGAGAGAACACAACATCAGAAACAACAAGAGTTGGGGCCCGGCGGCGGGGCCGGTGCCTGGGTGACAGAAAGAACGCGAAGGGGCGCCCCCTGGGCGAGGTAGAACAAGCAGCTTGCTCGGTTCGAGGCCACCAACGGTGCAAGCCGCCCGGTCTGCACCATGGGTGGTCTGGGCGCCCATGCTGCCATCAAGCCACGGGGAGCACGGACTGTAGCACCACCACCAACAACACCGCCACACCCGCTGAAATAGCACTCAAAATGGCTTCTAGCCCTTATGAATAAAGGGCCTGCAGCTATTGATTTTAAAATGGCGCATGGGCTGCGCCACCTGCGCCAACTCAAGCCAGGGTGGCTTGGCGCACCGCGTGTTCCCATTGCGCCATCAACTCAGCCGCACGCTGGGGCGACATGGTGGGCAAAAAGGTGCGCTCGGGCTGCCAGAGCGATTCCAGCTCTTCCAGCGTCTGGTACACCCCGGTGCCCAGGCCCGCCAGATAGGCAGCCCCCAGCGCGGTGGTCTCGACCACCTTGGGCCGGACCACCGGCACACCGAGCAGGTCCGCCTGAAACTGCATCAGCAGGTCGTTGACGCAGGCGCCACCGTCCACCCGCAACTCGGTGATCGGGGCGCTTTGCCCCGCAGCCGCATCCCGGCCCATGGCGCCCAGCAGCGCGGCGCTTTGGAAGGCAATGCTCTCGAGCGCGGCGCGGGCAATATGCCCCAAGCCGGTGCCACGTGTCAGACCCACAATGGCACCGCGCGCCTCAGGCTCCCAGTACGGTGCGCCCAGGCCTGTGAAGGCCGGCACAAACACCACCCCACCCGAGTCCGGCACACTTTGCGCCAGCGCCTGTACCGCCGTGCTGGAGTCGATGGCACGCAGGCCGTCACGCAGCCACTGCACCACCGCACCACCGATAAACACACTGCCCTCCAGCGCGTACTGCGGGCCAGCGCCCACTTGTGCGGCGCGGGTGCTGATCAGCCCGTTGCCCGAGGTTTGCAACTGCGACTCGGTGTGCATCAGCAAAAAACAACCCGTGCCATAGGTGTTTTTGGCCAAGCCTTTGCGAAAACAGGCCTGCCCAAACAACGCACTTTGCTGGTCACCGGCGATACCGGCAATCGGGATCGACTGCCCAAACAGGCTGGCGTCGGTTTCGCCAAACACATGCGAAGAAGGAAACACCTGTGGCAGCAACTGAGGTGGCACCTGCAGCAGGTTCAGCAGCTCCGAGTCCCACTGGCCGGTACGGATGTTGAACAACATGGTGCGTGAGGCATTGCTGACATCGGTGGCGTGCACCCGCCCGCCGGTCAGCTGCCACAGCAGCCAGCTGTCGATGGTGCCAAAAGCCAGTTCACCACACTCGGCAGCGGCGCGTGCACCCGGCACATGGTCCAGGATCCAGCCCACCTTGGTGCCGGAAAAGTAGGCATCCAGCACCAGCCCGGTACGCTCCTGGATGTTGGCCGCCTGGCCCTGGTCACGCAGACGCTGGCAATCGGGCTCGGTGCGGCGGTCCTGCCAGACGATGGCCTGGTGCAAGGGCACACCGGTGCGGCGGTTCCAGACCACGGTGGTTTCGCGCTGGTTGGTGATGCCGATGGCCTTGACCTCAGAGGCGCTGATGCCCGCGCGCAACAAGGCGTCTTTGGCCGTGGCCAGCTGGTTGGCCCAGATCTCCATCGGGTCATGCTCCACCCAGCCAGGCTGGGGGTAGATCTGGCGCAACTCGCGCTGGGCCGAGGCCACCACACGACCGGCGCGGTCAAAAACAATGCTGCGAGAGCTGGAGGTGCCCTGGTCCAGGGCCAAAAGGTAGGTCATGGTGACGTGAAAAGAAAAAGTAGATCAGGGGGTGATGACACAACGCACACCGGCTTCGTCAAGCAGTGTGTCAAAAGGTGATGGCGGAGCCAGGTCGGTAAACAGCACATCCACCTGGTCGATGCGCGCCACCTCCGCCATGGCGGGGCGGTTGAATTTGCTGTGGTCGGCGGCCAGCCAGACCTCACGTGCGCGCTCGACGATGGCCCGCGCCACCGACACCTCCCGGTAGTCGAAATCACGCAGTGTGCCGTCGGCCTCGATACCCGAGATGCCGATCAGGCCGATGTCGACCTTGAACTGGCGGATGAAGTCCACCGTGGCTTCACCCACGATGCCGTTGTCACGCGAACGCACCACGCCCCCCGCCACAATCACTTCGAAATCCGGGTTGGCCGCCAGGATGGTGGCCACATTGAGGTTGTTGGTGATCACCCGCAGGTCCTTGCGGCGCAGCAGTTCACGCGCCACCGCTTCGGTGGTGGTGCCGATGTTGATGATCAGCGAACAGCCGTCCGGCACCGCGTCGGCCACGGCGCAGGCGATGCGGTGTTTGGCGGCATCGTTGAGCAATTTACGCTGACGGTAGGCGATGTTCTCGGTGGTGGAGCTGGGCAAACGGGCGCCGCCATGAAACCGTGACAACAAGCCCGCGTCTGAGAGCAGCTTGACGTCACGGCGCACCGTCTGCAGGGTGACCCCAAACTGCTCGGCCAGCGCCTCGACACTGACCGACCCCAGCTCCTGCACCTTGCTGAGCATCGAGAACTGACGAGGATTCGGATTGAAGTTCATAAGCAGCCCAGAACGCAGACCATGGCCTGTACTATCGTTGAAAAGCTTCGTTTTAGGCTCTAGGGTTTTCCCTATTGTTCGTTTTTAAAATAATGACTCCAATAGCGAACGCAAACGAATTTTATACGAACCCATGAACGATCACCCAAGGGCATCTCCCACAGCCAGTTATGACGTGCTGGTGGTTGGCGGTGGCATCAACGGCGCAGGCATCGCGCGCGACCTGGCCGGTCGTGGTCTGTCGGTGCTGTTGGCCGAAAAAGATGATCTGGCCGCACACACCTCGTCAGCCTCCACCAAACTGATCCACGGTGGCCTGCGCTACCTTGAATACTATGAGTTCGGGCTGGTGCGCAAGGCCCTGGCCGAGCGTGAGGTCTTGCTGCGCAGCGCCCCCCACATCATGTGGCCGCTGCGTTTTGTCATGCCACACGACCCTGCCATGCGCCCCGCCTGGATGATCCGCATCGGCCTGTTCCTGTATGACCATCTGGCACGGCGCGAGCTGCTGCCCAGCTCAAGCGGCTTGAATTTGCGCCAACACCCGGCTGGTGCACCACTGCAGAGCCGTTTCAAACAGGGTTTTGAGTACTCCGACGGCTGGGTCGATGATGCGCGCCTGGTGGTGCTGCTGGCCATGGATGCGGCCGAACACGGCGCCCGCATCTGCACCCGCTGCGAGGTGACCCAGGTGCAACGCACGGGAGACACCGGCTGGCAGGTGAACTTGCGTCATCGGGATGGGCACATCGAGCCCGTTCAGGCCCGCGCGGTGGTGAACGCCACCGGCCCCTGGGCCAGCCAGTTCCTGCGTGACAGCGCACAACACAAAGCGGTGCGCTCGTTGCGGCATGTCAAGGGCAGCCACATTGTGGTGCCCAAAATGTTTGACCACCCTTACGCCTACATTTTCCAGAACGCCGACCGGCGCATCATCTTCGCGATTCCCTATGAGCGTGACTTCACCCTGATCGGCACCACCGACATCGAGTACCACGGTGGCCTGGATGCCGTGCGTATTGACCAGGACGAAATCAGTTACCTGTGTGAGCAGGCCAGCCGCTACTTTCAGAAACCCGTGCGCGAACAGGATGTGGTCTGGAGTTACTCCGGCGTCAGGCCCCTACTCGATGCGGCAGAAGGCACCGACGCTTCGGCCGTTACACGCGACTACGAACTCGAGCTCGACACCCAGGCCGCCCCTCTGATGTCGGTGTGGGGCGGCAAGATCACCACCTTCCGTAAACTCGCCGAAGAGGCTGCCGACCGCCTCTGTGCCGCATTGGGTGCAGGCCATGCCGCCTGGACCGCGCACGCCAGTTTGCCGGGTGCCGACCTGTGCAAAGGACTTGAGCTGCCAGCCGGTTCCGCAAAGGACATGCCACACGCGCTGGAGATGCTGGTACGCCAGCACCCGGAACTGCCCCCTGCGCTGTTGCAACGCTGGTTGCGCGCTTATGGTTCACGGCTGCAGACCTTCTTGCAGGCCGGTGATTTGGGCCAACAAGTCGCGCCAGGCCTGTTCGAGGCTGAACTGCACTATTTGCACCAGCATGAGTGGGCGCGTTGCGCCGACGACGTGTTGTGGCGGCGCAGCAAACTGGGCCTGCACCTGACTGAGACAGAGCGCCAGCAGGTGGCGAGCTGGTGCCAACAACACTGGCCAACATCCGGCCCCAATTGATTTTTACCCTTTCCCAAACCCCGCCCACGGGCGCTTATCACGAAGGAGATTTTGCGATGAAACTGACAAAACTTGCTGCCACCCTGGTGCTGGTTGGACTTGGCACCAGCGGCGCCTGGGCCGAGACACTGCGGCTGGCACACGGGCTCAATGACAAACACCCGGTGCATCTGGCCATGGTGCGTTTTGCCGAGTTGGCCAAGCAAAAGTCCAACGGCGAACTCGAGATCAAGATTTTCCCCAACGGCACCCTCGGCCAGGAACGTGAAACGCTGGAACAGGTGCAAAACGGCATTCTCGAGATGACCAAGGCCAGCGCCTCGCCGCTGGAGACCTTTGCCCCGGAATACAAGGTGTTCAACCTGCCCTTCGTGTTCCGCAGCAAAGAGCACTTCTTCAAGGTGCTCGACGGCTCGGTGGGTGAATCCATCCTGAACGCCTCCAAGAGCCGCGGCTTCATCGGCCTGACCTTTTATGACTCGGGTGCTCGCAGCTTCTACGCCAAAAAAGCCATCAACACGCCTGATGATCTGAAAGGCATGAAGATCCGCGTACAACAAAGCCCAACCACGATCAAAATGATCCAAGCGCTGGGTGCATCCCCCACACCCATGGCCTGGGGTGAGGTGTATCCCGCGCTGCAAGCCGGTGTGGTGGATGGTGCCGAGAACAACGTCACCGCCCTGACCACTGGCCGCCACGGTGAAGTCAGCAAGTTCTTCTCGCAGACCGAACACCAGATGGTGCCTGATGTGCTGGTGATTTCTACCGCCAAGTGGGACAGCTTGAAGAAACCTTTGCAAGATGCGCTGCGCTCCGCCGCCCACGAATCGTTTGTGTACCAGCGTGGTCTGTGGGCTGAAGCCGAAAAGACCGAAGCGGTTGCTGCAGAAAAAATGGGCGTGAAGTTCAGCACACCTGCCAAACAACCGTTTGTGGACAAGGTCAAGCCGATGCTGGATGAAGAGCGCAAAAACGCACGTATCGCAGGTTTGCTCGATCAGATTGCAGCCACTCGGTAAACCACTCAGAGAAACATCATGATGAGATTGCTACGAACCGTGATCGACCGCCTATTACAGGCGGGTTTGATCATTTCCTTCACCGTGCTGGCGCTGTGTGTGATCTGGCAGGTGATCAGCCGCTACGCGCTGGGTAACCCGTCCATCTTCACGGAGGAAGTATCACGGTTTGCAGTGATCTGGCTCAGCCTGCTCGGAACGGCTTACGCCTGCGGCAGGCTGGAGCACATGGCCTACGACATGCTGGCCGAAAAGTTGCAGGGCCAGGCCCTGTTGACCCACATGCGTGCTGTGGCAGCCCTGGTGCTGGCCTTCTCGGCGACGGTGTTTTTGTATGGCGGGCTCAAACTGGTGCTGCGCGCCTTTCAGGTGGAGCAGTTCTCTGCCACGCTGGAGGTACCGATGGGCTACGTCTACAGTTGTATTCCGATCGCGGGGGCATGCATCGTGTTCTACGAGATTGCGATTCTTGTGAACCCCGCCAGCTTCAGGCGCGCCAATGAAGTGGAAGAAGCGATTGAACATGTGAACAAGGAGTTGGCCGCATGAACGCGCTGATGATTCTGGGCGTGGTGTTCACGCTGCTTCTGTTTTTTGGTGTGCCGGTGAGTTTCTGCATCGGCATTGGTACGGTGCTGGCGCTGTTCACCGTGACCCCGTCGATTGACACCGCCTTGATCGTGTCGGCCCAGCGGGTCGCGTCCAGCCTGGACAGTTTCACGCTGGTGGCCATTCCCTTGTTCATCCTGGCCGGTGGCCTCATGAACACTGGTGGCATTGCGCTGCGACTGATTGACTTGGCCAAGGTGCTGGTGGGCTGGTTGCCAGGTTCTCTGGCACAGATCTCGGTGGTGGCCAATGCACTGTTTGGCGCCATCTCGGGCTCGGCTGTGGCGAGTGCTGCCAGTGTCGGCTCGACCATGTCGCCGCTGCAACGCAAGGCGGGCTACAACATGCCGATCTGCGCCGCAGCCAATGTGGCGGCCTCACCCTGTGGTTTGCTGATTCCTCCTTCAGGCGCTTTGATCATTTATTCGCTGATTTCGGGCGGCACACCGGTGGATGTGCTGTTTGTGGCCGGGTACATCCCTGGCATCCTGATGGCTCTGTCGATCATGGTCTGGATACACATCCTGGCCAAACGCGGCGACCTGCCCAATGATGTGCACAGATACACCCGTCAAGAAGCGCTGCTGACATTCTGGCGCGCGCTGCCTGCGCTGACGATGGTGCTGATCATCATGGGAGGCATCGTGGGTGGCATCTTCACCGCCACGGAGGCCGCGGGTGCCGCTGCAGCCTACACCCTGATCCTCAGTCTGCTGTACCGCAGCCTGACCTGGAAAAAGCTGTTCGATGCGATGCTCAATGCTGCCGTCGGCACTGCTGTGGTGATGCTGATGGTGGGTGTGTCCATGACCATGTCGTGGCTGCTGGCGAGCACCGGCTCGATCACCGTGCTGAGTGACGCCATCACCAACTTCTCGGACAACCCCTACGTGTTGCTGACACTGTTCAACGTGTTGCTGCTGCTGCTGGGAACTTTCCTGGACATCACGCCGGGCCTGCTGATCTTTACACCGATCTTCTTGCCTGTGGCGATGAAGCTGGGCATCTCGCCGGTGCATTTCGGCATCATCATCACGTTCAACCTGTGCATCGGCCTGGCAACCCCCCCCGTGGGCAGCACGCTGTTTGTGGCAGCGCGCATGGCCAATGTGACCCTGGCGCAACTCACCAAACCATTGATGCCGATGTTCTTCTTCCTGATCGTGGCCTTGTGCATGGTCACCTACATCCCGGCGCTGTCCCTGTGGCTACCTCAAGTGGTACTGGGCAAGATTGGCTAACTGGACCCCCTCATGAGACTCGACCAAATTCCTCTTTTTTCACTCGACCCTGCCTGCAGCGGCAACCATCTGGTGCTGCGCAGCGCCGAGGGCGCCCTGGCCCATGTGTTTGTGCTCGAACACGACATCGTCCGCCTGTTGGTGTTGCCCGATGCCAAACTGCACTTTCCCCGCACCTGGGCCATTGCGCCCGGTCTGGACGACATTGCAGCCGAGGGTCGTGACCGTTTTGACCTCTCGGGGTTTGCGCTGCCAGACTTTGAGCTGGCCCAGGACGACAACACCCTCACTATCACCACCCGCGACCTGCGCCTGAGCATCCAGCTCAAAGGCCTGTTCTGCCGCTGGGAAGTTAAACGGGGCGGTGTCTGGCAAGCTGCGGCCAACGACCGTACCACCCAGGCCTACAACTTTGGCTGGTGGGACCAGCGTGTTTACCACTACCTGCAGCGCGAACGCGGTGAGATGTACTTCGGCCTGGGTGAACGCACCGGCCCCGCCAACCGCGCCGGTCAGCGTTACCAGATGTGCAACCTGGACCCGATGGGTTACGACGCCCGCAGCACCGACCCGCTCTACAAACACATCCCGTTTTACCTGACCCACAAGCCAAGCAGCGGTGTGTGTTTTGGCCTGTTCTACGACACCTTGTCCGAGTGTGTGTTCGACATGGGCAAGGAAATGGACAACTACCATGGCCACTACCGCTACTTTGTGGCTGAACATGGTGACCTGGACCTCTACTTCATCGCGGGCGACGGCCCGGCCACCATCACCCAGCGCTACACCTGGCTGACCGGCCGACCGGTGTTTGCACCGAAATATTCGCTGGGTTACTCGGGCTCGACCATGAGTTACACCGATGCACCCAATGCCCAGGAGCGCATGGGTGAATTTCTGGCACGCTGCCAGGAACACGACATCGCTTGTGAGTCGTTCCATCTGTCCTCGGGTTACACCTCGATTGGTGGCAAACGTTATGTCTTCCACTGGAACCGCGACAAGTTCCCTGATCCGGCCGGGTTTGCCGCCAGTTACCTCGCAAAAGGTGTTCGCCTGTGTGCCAACATCAAACCCGCGCTCTTGCACGACCACCCGCGTTTTGCCGAGGCAGCCGCAGCTGGTTTGTTGATCCAGGACCCCGACGGTCAACCGACCGCCGTGCAGTTCTGGGACGACACCGGTGCCTACCTCGACTTCACCAACCCGGCCACCATCGCCTGGTGGAAAGAACGGGTGACCGAGAGCCTGCTGCAGACCGGTATCGCCGCCACCTGGAACGACAACAACGAGTACGAAATCTGGAGCACCCAGGCCCGCATGTTTGGCTTTGGTGAAGCACGCCCGGCGGTCGAGGCCAGGTCGTTACAAACACTCTTGATGATGCAAGCCTCCCACCAGGCACAACAGGCGTTTGCGCCCGATGAGCGTCCCTGGCTGATCTCGCGCTCGGGCACACCGGGCATGCAGCGCCATGTGCAAACCTGGTCGGGTGACAACTACACCAGCTGGGACACGCTGCGTTTCAACATCCGCATGGGCCTGGGCCTAGCGCTCTCCGGCGTGTCCAACACCGGGCATGACATCGGTGGGTTCTCCGGGCCAGCACCCGGGCCAGAGTTGTTGCTGCGCTGGGTGCAAAACGGCATTTTCCTGCCCCGCTTTTCCATCCACTCCTGGAACGATGACGGCACGGTGAACGAACCCTGGATGTACCCCGAGATCACGGCACGCATCCGTGAACTGATCGCCTTGCGGGTGCGCCTGACGCCTTACCTGTACCACCTGCTGTGGCGCTCCCACTCGGCCTACGAGCCGATGATCCGCCCGACCTTCCACGACTTTCCGGCGGACGCGCAGACCTGGGCAGAAAACGACGACATGTTGCTCGGCCCCAATCTGCTGGTGGCCTCGGTGGTGGAGCCCGGCGCCACACAACGACGTGTCTGGCTGCCCGCTGGCAGCGACTGGTGTGACTTCTGGAGCGGCCAACGCCACCACGGTGGCCAATGGCTGACCCTGGACGCACCGCTGGACAGCAGCACACCACCTTTGCTGGCACGTGCAGGCTGCGCCATCCCGCTGAACCTGGCGCCGGTGCATTTTGGGCAAACGGATGATGTGCGAGGCTTCCAAGTGTTTCCTCTGGAGACCGGGGCGTTCGAAGCCACATGTTTTGAGGACGACGGCCACAGCCTGGCTTATCAACAAGACCAGTTCGGCTTGTGGACATTGGCCGTCCAATGTGATGCTGAGGCGCTACGTATCCAGATAGCCAAGTCTGGGCAAAAACCACCCGTGTCCAATGAGGTGACGCTCCTGATACCGCAAGCGGACCCGCGCTCGGTTGCGGTCGAAGGCGCCACGCTGCTGTCGGAAACCAGTCAGGGAGCCTGGCGTTACCTCACACTGCGTCTGGCAGCGACCGGTGCGTAAATTTCAGAGATCTTGATATAAAAATAGCTGCTAGCCCTTATCCATAAAGGGCTAGCAGCTATCACTTTTAAAGAAGCCGCCACACCGGTTCACCCCGGTGTGGCGGCTTTCTGTTGTCAGACCTTAGCCTGCGTGTATTTGCTCACCGCTTCCCACAAGCCGTTGAGGTAGACCGCCCCCAGGGCCCGGTCATACAGGCCATAACCTGGCTTGCCAGTCTCACCCCAGATCATGCGGCCATGGTCCGGACGCCAGTACCCCTCAAAGCCCACGTCATGGTAGGCCTTCACAATGGCCGCCATATCGAGTGAACCATCACAGGAGCGATGGGTGGACTCGTAGAAGGTGCCATCGGGCTCGACCTTGACGTTGCGCAGGTGCCCAAAGTGGATACGCCCCTGGCCACCAAACTCCTTGACCAACGAGGGGATGTTGTTGCACAGGTCCGCACCCAGGGAGCCCGAGCACAAGGTCAGGCCGTTGGAGGTGGAGTCCACTATTCCGACCAGACGTGCCAGGTCATCACGGTTTTTGACAATGCGTGGCAGGCCAAAGATCGGGCGCGGCGGATCATCGGGGTGCATGGCCATCTTGATGCCCACCTCTTCAGCCACCGGGATGATGGCCTTGAGGAAGTACTCCAGGTTGGCCCACAGGGCTTCTTCGTCGACGGCCTTGTACTCGGCCAGCAGGTTCTTGAGTTCTTCGGGTTTGTAGCTGGCATCCCAGCCCGGCAGGGAGATGCCCTTCTCCGGGTCGATCTTGGCCACCGCTTCGGCATCAAAGGCCAGGGTGAAGGAGCCGTCAGGCAGCTGTTTGGCCATTTCGGTGCGGGTCCAGTCAAACACCGGCATGAAGTTGTAGCAGATCACCTTCACACCCACGGCCGCGCAGTTGCGGATGTTTTGCTGGAAGTTGGCAATCAGGCGGTCCCGGCTGGGTTTGCCCAGTTTGATGTCTTCATGGGTGGGTACGCTCTCAACCACTTCGAATTTGAGGCCTGCGCCTTCGATGCGGTCACGCAGGGCTTGCAATTTGTCGATGGGCCAGACTTCACCGACGGGCACGTCGTAGATGGCCGACACGATGCCGTACATGCCGGGGATCTGGCGGATGTATTCGAGTTTGACCGGGTCGGATTCACCGTACCAGCGGAATGTCATTTTCATAGGAGGTCTCCTGGTTGTAGGGGGCTATGGACTGTGGCTGTGCTTAGAACACGAGTTGGGTGGCCACGGCCACTTGCGGGTGTTTGGCCAGGCGCTCAAAGGCGGCCAGCAGTTCGGCTTTGAAGCCGGCATGGGCACGCAGGTCGGTGCCGAAGATTTTCTCAATCGACAGCAGGTTCTCCACCACGGTGGCGGGGTTGGTGCTGCTGCGGGCCTGGGCCAGGATGTCGGCTGACAGGGGGTCGTTGAGCACGGCGTCTGCGGTGTGAGCGGTTTTGACGGCAAAGTGCATCCAGGCGGCAATCGCGGTGGCGATCATCGGCGAAGTCAGGCCTTTGGCTTGGCGGTCACGCAAGGGCGCGAGCAGGCGCTGCGGCAGCTTTTGTGAGCCGTCGGAGGCAATCTGTGCGGTGCGGTGTTTGAGGGCGGGGTTGCGAAAGCGTTGTTTGAGGCTTTCCACGTACTCGGCCGGGTTGACACCTTTGGGGGCATGCAACACTTCACGGATCTCGACCCACAGCGGGTCCAGGATGTCGGTGATCAGGGGCAGTTGCATGGCATCGGCCACGGTTTCACGGCCGGTGAGTTGACCCAGGTAGGCCAGGGTGGAGTGCGCGCCGTTGAGGCAGCGCAGTTTCATGTTCTCCCAGCATTCGATCTCGTCGGAGAAGATGGCCCCACCGATGGTCCAGTCGGGGCGACCCATGGTGAATTGGTCTTCGATGACCCATTGCACAAATTGTTCGGTGACCACGGGCCAGGCGTCTTGCATGCCGATGGCTTGGGTGATGTGGGCACGGTCTGCATCGGTGGTGGCCGGGGTGATGCGGTCAACCATGGTGCAGGGGAAGGTGACTTTGGCTTCGATCCAGGTGGCCAGGTCGGCATCGACTTCGCGGGCAAAGGCGAGCACGGCGGCTTTGGCCAGGATGCCGTTGTTGGGCAGGTTGTCGCAAGACAGGACGGTGAAGGGCAGGATGCCTGCTGCGCGGCGGTTTTTGAGGGCCTGGACGATCAGGCCGAGCACGGTTTTGGGGCTGCTGGGGGTGTCCAGGTCAGCGGCAATGGCTGGGGCCTGGAGTTGCAGTTTGCCGCTGGCGGGGTCGAGGTAGTAGCCTTTTTCTGTGACGGTGATGCTGACGATGCGGGTGCTGACGTCGCTCATCTTGGCCAGCAGTTTGTCGGCGTCTTCTGCACCACCGAGGACGTCGATGATGGAGCCGATGACTTTGATGTTTTCACCATCGGCGCCCATTTCAGCCAGGGTGTAGAGGCCGTCCTGGGGGACCAGGGCGTTTTTCATATCCGCAGAGATGACACCAGCGCCCACAATGCCCCAGGCCAGGTCACCTGAGGCCAGTACGGCTTCGGTGAACATGGCTTGGTGCGCCCGGTGAAAGGCGCCTATGCCCAGGTGCACGATGGATCCAACCACTTGGCTGCGGTCGTAGGATGGTCGGGTGACCGACTCGGGCAGGTGGGACAGGCTATGGGCAGATAGGCGCATGGTGATTTTGACGGATTATGTTGTAAGCCAGACTTAATCTTCAACGCCAGGAATGGCGAAGTAGTTCTTGGCGTTGCGGAAGCTGATGTCCTGAACCATGGCACCAAAGGTCTCAAAGTCAGCAGGGATCTCTCCGTTTTCCATCCAGCCACCCACCAGTCCACACAGGATGCGGCGGAAGTACTCATGGCGCGGGAAAGACAAGAAGCTGCGCGAGTCGGTCAGCATGCCCACAAATCGTGACAAGACACCCAGGTTGCCCAAACTGATCATCTGACGACGCATGCCGTCCATGTGGTCATTGAACCACCAAGCTGAGCCCATCTGGATCTTGCCTGGCACCGAGCCGTCCTGGAAACAGCCCATGACCGTGCCCAGCACTTCCAGGTCATTCGGGTTGAGTGAATACAGAATGGTTTTCGGCAACATGTTCTCGCTTTGCAGCGCATTCATGAAGGCGCCGAGCTTGGCAGCAATCTGCTCGTCATTCACTGCGTCGTACCCGGTGTCCGGCCCCAGCTGTTTGAACATGGCACTGTTGAGATTACGCACCGCCGCCATGTGCAGCTGCATGGCCCAACCGCGCTTGGCATTCATGCGTCCCACATCGAGCAAAACGGCGGTCTTGTAGATATCCGCCTCGTTGGCACTCAAAGCGGTGCCACTCAACAACTTGGCAAAGATGGCTTCAACGGCCTGGGCACTTGCAAAACTGGCAAAAGGCGCTGCCAGACCGTGGTCGGAAGCACGGCAACCCAGACTGTGAAACACGGCGTGGCGCGCATCCAGAGCGGCGATCAGCGACTGGTAAGAGCCGATGGCGACGTTGGCACTGGCACCGAGTTTGTCAATGTAAGACTGCCAGATGACCAGATCGTCGGTAGCCAGGGCGCGGTCCGGGCGGAAGCTCGGCACCATCACGGGTTGGCCCGGTTGACGCACGGCGGCGTAGGCGATATGGTGTTCCAGCGAGTCTGCGGGATCGTCGGTGGTGCCTACCGCACGCACGTTCATACGCTGCAACAGTGAGCGGGCACCAAACTCGGGGAGAACGATTTGAGCGTTGCAGGCCTCCCAGATGGCTGGGGCGGTTTTAGCTGACAGGGGTTCAAAGATGCCAAAGTAGCGTTGTAGTTCCAGATGGGTCCAGTGGTACAACGGGTTGCCTACCAGACGGGGCACGGTTTGCGCCCAGGCTAAGAAGGTTTGGTAGTCAGGTTCATGGCCGGTGATGACTTGCTCAGGCACACCGTTGGAACGCATGGCACGCCATTTATAGTGGTCACCACCCAGCCAAGCATGGGCAAGATTGCGAAAGGTAGCATTGCTGGCAATGTCAGCGGGGGGCAGGTGGCAGTGGTAGTCGATGATCGGCATCTGCGCTGCGTAATCGTGGTACAGCCTCTTGGAACAATCGTCAGGCAAGAGGAAATCAGCATTCATAAAAGGGGACATGGGGTCACTCCGTGTGTAAAAACAGGCAAGCCAGAGACTCTAACTCAAAGCAAACGAGAATTCAATCAAATTGAAACGGCGTTTTAGTTAAGAAAAAATACACTTTGACTTACCTCAATCTTACACAAACTAAAATGAAATTTTGTTTCAAAAATTATTGGGCGCCGTTTGATTTTGGCGTATATTCCCGGCACTTGCTGCGGAAGCCCGAGTGCCCCCTGGTAAGTTTGTTCAGCGGTGTTCTCTGTTTAATCTAAATGATGAGGCAATTATGAAAAAAAATGTAAAAAAAATCCTAGCGGCGGCACTGATTGCTGCATTCGCTGCAGGTAGCGCTTATGCGCGTGATTTCCGTTCGGCTGACGTGCATCCGCAGGATTACCCTACTGTGATGACCGTCAAGAAAATTGGCGAAATTGTGAGCCAAAAAACCGGTGGCAAATACAACGTCAAAGTGTTTGGCAACAGTTCTCTGGGATCTGAAAAAGACACCGTAGAACAGGTGAAGATTGGCGCATTGGACATGGTCCGCGTCAGCACAGCTGCGTTCCACGGCATCATTCCTGAGTCCATGGTGCCTTCGTTCCCGTTCATTTTCCGGGACATCAAACATTTCCGCGCTGCCATGAACGGCCCTGCTGGCGATGAAATCCTGGCTGCTTTCGACAAAGCCGGCTTTGTGGGCTTGGCTCTGTGGGAGTCCGGTGCACGTTCGGTCTACGCCAAGAAACCGGTGCGCAACCTGGCCGATATGAAAGGCATGAAGATCCGTGTTCAGCAGTCTGATCTGTGGGTCAGCCTGGTGCAAGCCATGGGTGCCAACCCGACACCGATCCCAATGGCCGAGGTTTACACCGCCTTGAAGACCGGTTTGGTCGATGCGGCTGAAAACAACTACCCCTCGTACGAGACCGCCAAACACTACGAAGCTGCACCGATCTACAGCGAAACTCAGCACGTCATGTCACCTGAAGTGTTGGTGTTCTCCAAAAAGGTCTGGGACACGCTCACTCCCGAAGAGCACAAAATCATCCGTGACGCAGTGAAGGAAGCTGGGCCTTACTACATTGATTTGTGGACCAAGAAAGAGCAGGCTTCCAAGGATGCAGCCAAGAAGGCTGGCGCCACCTTTGTGGATGATGTCAACAAGCCAGAGTTTGTTGCCGCTATGAAGCCGGTTTGGGACAAGTTCTCTCCAACACCTCAACTGAAGGCGTTGGTTCAGAAGATCGTTAACACCAAGTAATCTGGTATTTGACGTTGGGTTGATGATATTGCCCGAAAGTTGCATCGCGCTTTCGGGCATTTTTTTGGAGTGAGTTTATGAAATGGCTAACGTGGCTTAACAGCCGCCTGTCGCGTTGGGCAATGTACATTGCTGTGGCGTGCCTGCTTGGCATCGTTGGTGTGGTATTCGGGTCCGTGATCTGGCGTTATGCGCTCAACGATGCACCCGCCTGGTCTGAGCAAGTAGCGTTGATTCTGGTGATCAATGTGGCCATGTTTGGCGCCTCGGCCGGAGTTCGAGACGAAGGACACATCGGCATGGAATCCCTGGTTGGCCTGTTGCCTGCCAAATTCCAGTTTTGGGTTGGCAACTTGGTGGGTTTGATCACCATTGTTTTTGGCAGTTTTCTCGCTTGGGGTTGCTGGACCATGGCTGTGTCAGTGTGGACCAACCAGATTCCAACCCTGGGTATTTCGGAGGCCTTTCGTTACCTGCCCTGTGTCGCGGCTGGGTTGATGATTGTGCTGTTTTCCATTGAGCATCTGATTGCGATGTCTTCTGACACGAAAGTAATTCCATCATGGCACTGACCGTTCTCTGCATCAGTTTTCTGGTGTTTTTATTGTTGGGGGTGCCCGTTGCCTTCTCCATCGCGTTGAGTTGTATTGCAACTTACTGGACCGAAGGTTTCCCTCTGGAGCTTGCATTCCAGAACATGATTTCTGGCATGAACGTGTTTTCGTTCCTGGCGATCCCGTTTTTCATTTTCTCGGGTGAGCTGATGCTGCATGGCGGCATCGCGGACAAGATTGTCAACTTTGCCCGCAACATGATCGGTCACCGTCGCGGTGGCTTGGGCATGGCCAACGTGGTTGCTTGCACCTTGTTTGGTGGCGTCTCCGGCTCACCTGTGGCCGACGTCTCCGCCATGGGTGGTGTGATGATCCCGATGATGAAAAAAGAAGGCTACAGCGCCGACTATGCCGTCAACGTGACCACCCACGCATCCCTGTGCGGAGCGCTGATGCCGACCTCCCACAACCTGATCATCTATGCTTTTGCAGCATCGAGCAGCAGCGGCTTGCTGATGGGTAAAGACATCATGATCAAGGGGGTTTCGATTGGGGACTTGATGTTCGCCGGTCTGTTGCCAGTGATTGTGCTGATGGTCTGCATGTTGTTTGCAGCCTACTGGGTGGCCAAGAAGGAAGGTTATCCCATTCGCGCCGATGGCAGCAGCACCTTGGACAAGTTTGCTGGCTGGAATGCGGTGTTGACCTCGGGTGTCGCAGCTTTGCCGGGCATGTTCGTTGTGGTGATCATCCTCGGTTGCATCATCATGGGCATCACGACAGCAACTGAAGCGGCCGGTATTGCTGTGGTGTACTCGTTGTTCTTGACCTTTGTCGGTTACAGAACCATGACTTGGGAAAAGCTGATGAAGGCTGCGGCCAAAGCCGCCAAGACCACCGGTGTGGTGTTGCTGCTGATTGGTGTCTCCACCATGTTCCAGTACATCATGACCATTCTGGAAATTCCGGACAAAACAGCCGAACTGCTGCTCAGCGCCACCACCGATCCGATCGTGATGTTCTTGCTGATCAACCTGATCCTGTTTTTGTTGGGCACCTTCATGGACATGGCCTCGACCATCCTGATCTGCACGCCACTGTTTTTGCCATTGGCCATCCACATGGGCATGGGTCCGGTTCAGTTTGGCATCGTGATGCTGCTTAACTGCGCGCTCGGTCTCAACACACCTCCGGTCGGAACCACCCAGTTTGTGGGGTGTGCGATTGGCGAGGTCTCGGTGGAACAGGTCATGAAAAGCATCTTGCCGTTCTACGGGGCTCTGTTCGCCGTGATGGCTGTGGTGACCTATTTCCCGGCATTCTCTACCTGGATTCCGAGCCTGCTCAAAGGCGCGCCAGTTTACTGAGACTCGCAAGAACCCGTCCGATTTCTCGGCGCGGGTTCTCTGCCACGATTAAAAATTCTCTGCGGCATCTTGCCGCAGCACTATTGAGGGGAACTCAATGCCATCTTCAGTTATCCGTTTACACGCCAGTGACGATGTGGTGATCGCCACCATGCAGTTGTTGCCAGGTACATCTTTGCTGGCCGACAAGCTGGTGGTGCGCGACCTGATTCCGCCAGGCCATAAAGTGGCCGCACACGACATCGCTCAAGGGGCGGCGGTGCGTCGCTACAACCAGATCATCGGTTTTGCCAAGGTCAACATTGCTGCCGGTCAGCATGTGCATTCGCACAACCTTGGCATGGGCGAGTTTGAGCGCGATTACGGCATTGGCCAAGGTGTTAGCGAGTTGCCAAAAGCTGAGCACCCAGCCACCTTCATGGGCTACAAACGCGCCAATGGCAAGGTCGGAACACGCAATTACATCGCCATCATCGCCTCGGTCAATTGTTCGGCCACGGTGGTACGTGCGATTGCCAGCCATTTCAGCCGGGAAAAGCTGGCTGCCTACCCCAACATCGATGGCGTGGTGGCTTTGCCCCACCCACTGGGTTGTGGCATGGGGGTGGTGAGTGAAGGCATGGACATCCTGCGCCGCACCATGGTCGGTTATGCACGCCACCCGAACTTTGCTGGCGTGTTGTTTGTGGGTCTGGGTTGTGAACAAAACCAGATTGCCCCCATCGTTGAGATGGTGGGTGCCCACGACGAGGGTATGCTGCAACAACTGGTCATGCAGGCCGAAGGTGGCACCACCGCAGCCATCAAGAAAGGCATTGCGCAGGTCACCAGCATGCTGGAACGCGCCAACACCTACCAGCGCGAGCCAGCATCGGTCAGCCATCTGATTGTGGGCCTGAACTGCGGCGGCTCCGATGGTTACTCCGGCATCACCGCCAACCCGGCATTGGGTGGCGCCTCTGATTTGCTGGTGTCACATGGTGGCACCACCATCCTGTCTGAGACACCGGAAGTTTATGGCGCAGAACATCTGTTGACACGTCGCGCCGCCAGCCCCGAGATCGCACACAAACTGATTGACCGCATCAAGTGGTGGAAGGACTACACCACCCGCAACGGCAACCAGATGGACAACAACCCGTCGGTGGGCAACAAGGCGGGCGGCCTGACCACCATTCTGGAGAAATCTTTGGGGGCTGTTGCCAAAGGCGGCACCAGCACACTCAATGGTGTGTACCTGTATGCCGAACCCATCACCGCCAAGGGCTTTGTCTACATGGACACCCCTGGCTACGACCCGGTGTCGGCAACAGGTCAGGCTGCGGGTGGTGCACAAATCATCTGTTTCACCACGGGCCGTGGCTCGGCGTTTGGCTGCGCGGGGGTACCCACCATCAAACTGGCCACCAACAACGCACTCTATGAGCGCATGCAAGATGACATGGACGTCAACTGCGGCGACCTGATCACCGGCACCCCCATGACCGAGATCAGCCAGCGCATCTTCGACGCCATCATTCGGCACGCCTCAGGTGAGAAGGTTCGCAGCGAAGAACTCGGCTATGGCAACGACGAGTTCCTGCCGTGGCAAGTGGGCGCGGTGATGTAAATCCCCATGGATGACTGGTCTGACTGGCCTTGACCAGGGTCAGCAGGCATTATTTAACAAGGTTTTTTTAGGAGCGTAAGCATGGCATCAAAAGATCGTATGGCAGTCCTTTCGGCGATGATGAAACAAAGCATCATCCCGGTTTTTTACCACCCAGATGTTGAACTGTGTATCAACGTCATCCAGGCCTGCGCCAACGCGGGCGCCAAGTGTGTCGAGTTCACCAACCGTGGTGACTTCGCTGCACAAGTGTTCCTGGACGTGACCCGCCACTTCGCCAAGGCTGACCCATCGGTGATCATGGGTGTAGGCTCGATCGTGGACGCACCCACCGCCGGCTTGTTTATCGCCAACGGCGCCAAGTTTGTGGTTGGCCCGCTGCTGAACGCTGATGTGGCCAAGGTTTGTAACCGCCGTGGCATCCCCTACAGCCCAGGCTGCGGCTCGGCCACCGAAATCGGTGACGCGCAAGAGTTGGGCGTTGAAATCGTCAAGGTGTTCCCTGGCTCGTCCGTGGGTGGCCCCGACTTTGTCAAGAGTGTGATGGGCCCCATGCCCTGGACCCGCATCATGCCCACTGGCGGCGTGGAACCCACCGAAGAGTCTTTGCGCAAGTGGTTTGGTGCCGGCATTGTGGCCTGTGGCATTGGCTCCAACATGATCACCAAGAAACTGCTCGACGCCAAGGATTACAAAGGCATCGAAGACAACGTGCGCAAGACGGTCGAGCTGGCCGCCTCCATCAAGGCCGAACTGGCCGCCAAATAATCAGTCAAGAAGGAATTGAAAAAAATGTCCGCACTTATTATCAAACCCGCATCGGAAGCCAAATGGGATTGCGCTTCGTTCGGCGAAGTCATGCTGCGTTTTGACCCCGGCTTTGGCCGCGTGCGCAATGCCCGCAGCTTTCAAGTCTGGGAAGGTGGTGGTGAATACAACGTGGCCCGAGCCATGCGCAAATGCTGGGGCAAACGCGCCGCTGTTGTGACCGCCCTGCCCAAGAACGACTTGGGTTGGCTGGTGGAAGACCTGATCATGCAAGGTGGCGTCGACATGAGCCACCTGATCTGGCGTGATTTTGACGGTCTGGGCAACAACACCCGCGTCGGTCTGAACTTCACCGAAAAAGGCTTTGGCGTCCGTCCGGCCCTGGGTTGTTCTGACCGCGGCCACTCTGCCGCCTCTCAGATCCGCCCCGGTGAAGTCAACTGGGAAAAACTGTTTGGTGAAGAAGGTGTGCGTTGGTTCCATACCGGTGGCATTTTTGCCGCACTGGCCAGCAACACCGCCGAAGCCGTGATTGAAGCGGTGGAAGTCGCCAAGAAGTACGGTACCGTGGTCGCTTATGACCTGAACTACCGCGCATCCCTGTGGAAGAGCCAAGGCGGCAAGGAAGGCGCACAACGCGTCAACCGTCACATTGCGAAATACGTCGACGTGATGATTGGCAACGAAGAGGACTTCACCGCCTGCCTGGGCTTTGAAGTGGAAGGCGCCGACGAACACCTGACCAAGATCGAAACTGACAGTTTCAAGAAGATGATTCAGGCTGCCGTAGCCGCGTTCCCCAACTTCAAGGTCGCAGCAACCACCTTGCGCAAGGCAACCACCGCCACGCTCAACGATTGGTCTGCCCTGCTGTATTACGAAGGCCAGTTGTACCAGTCGATGAAGCGCGACAACCTGGAAATTTATGACCGCGTGGGTGGTGGCGACGGTTTTGCTTCCGGCTTGGCCTATGGCTTCCTGGAAGGCAAGGGCCCGCAAGCTGCTGTGGAATACGGTGCAGCCCACGGCGCGCTGGCCATGACCACACCTGGCGACACCTCCATGGTGCGTGTTGAGGAAGTGGAAGCGGCCATGAAGGGCAAAGGCGCCCGCGTGATCCGCTAAACGCTGAAGGTGGGGTGGTAACACCCCACCAGCCCAAGCGCCTGCTTGTCGGGGGCTTGGGTGGGTTGGATACGAAGCCCACGAACAGCTTATATAAAAAAAATAGCACCTGCCCCTTATTCGATAAGGGCCAGGTGCTATTTTTATGGATAACTCGGCAAAAACCTGCCGACCTCAGAATCAGGCGCCACACAAGCCGTGGCGCCTGCCGTCATCAGGGTTTGGGGGCTGCTGCAAAGGACTTCAGGAAGTCTGCCACCCGTGCTTCGGTGGGCAGCGGTGCCACAGCACCATACCCTTGGGTCGACAAGGCCGCCGATGCCACCGCCCAGCGGGCACTGGCGAAGACATCCTCACCCCGCGCGCGTCGCGCCAGATAGGCGCCGTTGAAGCAGTCACCCGCACCAGTCGCATCCACCGCCTTCACCGGGAAAGCCGGGATCTTCTGAATCTGCTTGCCATCAGACACCATCACACCTTCGATGCCCATTTTCATGACCACCACCTTGGTGCCTTGTTTATGGGCCCAGGCTATCAGGTCTTCTGGGGCATGCAAGCCAGACAGCTTGGACAGCTCCTCCAGCCCTGGCAAAAACTCGTCTGCCAAAGCGATGGTTTCGATGACCGTGGACCGGGCATCTTCCAGCGACCACAGCGCAGATCGCAGGTTGGGGTCATACGACACACGGGCGCCAGCGGCACGCGCCATGGCGATGGCAGCCGCCACGGTCTCATGGGCGTTGGCGCTGATGGCCTGGCTGATCCCGGTCACATGCAGGTACTTGGTGTTGCCAATCAGGGCAGGCGACAGGTCTGACGGCCGCATGCCGCTGGCGGCCGAGCCCTTGCGCAGGTAGGAGAAATGGTGGCCATCGGCGTCATGGTGCACAAAATAGACCCCTGTGGGGGCATCTTTGTGCACGTGCACGGCACTGACGTCCACCCCCTCAGACTTCCAAAGCGCCAGGCACATGTCACCCAGCGCATCACTGCCCACCAGCGACACATACGCACAGCGTGCGCCTTGCCGGGCGGCCGCAATGGTGGTGTTGGAGGTGTCACCGCCAAAACCCTGCAAGTACATCCGGCCATCGCCCTGTGGGATCTGGTTGAACTCCACCATGGCCTCACCCAGCGCCACCACATCGTATTGATGATTCATGTCAAAAATCCTTTGAGTTTTACGTGGTTGTCACCCGCCTTCATGCGGCACAGCACCGCAGGCACTTTGGCGACAGCCGTCTTGTTAGAGAAAGTCGTCCCGGCGCGGTGAGAACTGGTCAAGCAGCATGCTGCCCTGCTCCAGCGAGACCACACCATGCCAGACCAGCTTTGGTGCAACAAAGGCATCACCAGCGGTCAAGGTGCGCTTGACACCCGCCACATCCACTTCAAAGGACCCCGCCACGACAAAGGCGATCTGGTCATGCGCATCATGGGCATGTGCGGTGCCAATCGACCCTTTGTCGAACTGAACCAGCACAGACATCAGGTCTGGCGTATGACCCACAATTTTTCGCCGGATGCCATCACCCAGTTCGATCCAGGGGGTGTTGGCGTTGTCAAAGTAATGTTCCATTGCAGTACTCACGGTGGTTAAAAAGGCAAGCTTGAACAGAAAAATAGAAGCTTGTCAGGACAAGACGTTTCCGATAATGTATCATTCAACAAACAATTTGAAACGCCGGTTCAATAAATAGTAACTGCATTTCATAAATGTTGTGAGTTGCGTCAATTTCTGCCGCAGCCTGAACCAACCCAGAGCCACACAAGGCCAACATCGAGAGCAACCATGGAAATTCGCCAACCCATCCACAGCGACCACGTTCGCACGCTTGACACCGAAGGCCTGCGCAAGCAATTTCTGGTTGAAGATCTGTTCAAAGCCAATGAGGCCACTCTGACCTACAGCCAGATCGACCGCATCATCGTTGGCGGCATCATGCCCGTCAACCAAGCGGTGCGCTTCTCACCTGAGCTGGGCCGTTTTACCGGTACCGACTTTTTCCTGCAACGCCGGGAACTGGGCCTGATCAACATTGGCGGCGCTGCCCGCGTGGTGGCCGATGACGAGACTTTCGAGATCGGCTCGCGTGAAGCCTTGTACATTGGCCAAGGCACCAAGCAATTGGAGTTCACCAGTGTTGATGCTGCGCACCCCGCCAAACTGTATTTCAACTGTGCACCGGCACACACCCGCTACCCCAGCCGCAAGATCACTCAGGCACAGGCGTCTCCTGAAACGCTGGGCGCCCCGGAAACCAGCAATCGCCGCACCATCTACAAGTATCTGGTGCCCGATGTATTGCCGACCTGCCAACTCTCCATGGGCCTGACCCAGCTGGAACCCGGCAACATGTGGAACACCATGCCCTGCCACACCCATGACCGTCGCATGGAGGTGTACTTCTACTTCGACATGAACGACAACGCCGCAGTGTTCCACATGATGGGTGAACCAACTCAGACCCGCCACATCGTTGTTCACAACGAACAAGCGGTGATCAGCCCGAGCTGGTCCATCCACTCGGGCGTGGGCACCCAAGCCTACACCTTCATCTGGGGCATGGTCGGCGAGAACCAAGTCTTTAAAGACATGGATCACGTGCCGATGAGCGCCATTCGCTAAACCAACCGCTTAACACAACAAGGAACAACATGATTTTGAACAATTTCAAACTGGATGGCCGCGTTGCCATCGTCACTGGCTGCAACACTGGCTTGGGCCAAGGCATGGCGCTGGCACTGGCGCAGGCTGGCGCCGACATCGTCGGCGTCAACGTCGCTGCTCCGGACGACACCCGCACGCTGATTGAAGCCACAGGCCGCCGTTTTCTCGATCTGCGTGCCAATTTGTCAGACGTCAGCAGCATTGACGGCCTGGTGAAACAAGCGCTGACTCTGACGGGCAGCATCGACATTCTGGTGAACAACGCCGGCATCATCCGCCGCGAAGATGCCATCAACTTCAGCGAGAAAGACTGGGACGATGTGGTTGACCTCAACCTCAAGTCGGTATTCTTCTTCTCACAAGCCGTGGCACGCCAGTACATCGCACAAGGCACAGGTGGCAAGATCATCAACGTGGCATCCATGCTGTCGTATCAAGGTGGCGTGCGGGTTCCGTCCTACACCGCCTCCAAGAGCGGCGTGATGGGCATCACCCGTGCCTTGGCCAACGAATGGGCCAAACATGGCATCAATGTGAACGCCATCGCCCCTGGCTACATGTCCACCGACAACACCAGTGCCCTGCGCGCCGATGAAGCCCGCAGCACAGCCATTCTGGATCGCATCCCGGCAGGTCGCTGGGGTGTGCCCGCTGACATGGCGGGCCCGGTGGTGTTTTTGTCATCGGCTGCTGCCGACTACATCAATGGCTACACCGTGGCTGTGGACGGTGGCTGGCTCGCACGTTAATGACGCAACCCGGGCCAAGCGCCTGCAAACGTCATCGTTGCAGTTCCATTAGCTGATCTTCAAACGGTGTGACCTCAAAAACTTGCACTTTGTTGGCTACCCAACCCTTTGGTTGGGTAGTTTCTTCGGCTGTAAGGAATACAATTTGAAACACACTTCCAGGGGAATCAAAACAAAATGGCTGATGAATCCTATGATGTAAAGCAACCTGAGTCGGTGGCGGCCGTGCTCAAGGTATTTGCTCTGCTGCAGGCCTTGTCTGAAAACAACGAGACCGGCATTTCTGACCTGTCTGTGCGCTTGGCCATGCCCAAGGCAACCGTCTACCGGTTTTTGCAAACCATGATGACGGTGGGTTATGTCAGACAGGAAAAGGACAGCGAACGTTATGGTTTGACCATGAAGATGTTCGAGCTGGGCACCAAAGCCCTGCAGTTCCCCGACCTGGTCGACCTGGCCAAACACCACATGCAGATGATGGCCGACATCACCGGCGAAACGGTGCACTTGGGCACCTTGATCGACAGCGAGATCATCTACATCCACAAAGTGGACTCGCGCCACAACCTGGGCATGTACTCCCGCGTGGGACGACGTGCGCCGCTGCATTGCACCGCCATTGGCAAGGTCTTGATGGCCTGGGAAGACCCTGAGCGCCGTGACCGCATCTTGAAAGGTGCAGATTTCAAGCGTTTCCGGGAAAAAACCATTGTGGATGCTGCTGCGTTTGTGACCGAACTGCAGCAGGTCAAGGCGCAGGGTTTCGGCGAAGACCGGGAAGAATTTGATGACCACATCCGCTGCCTGGGTGTGCCCATTTTTGACCGCCTGAGCCGGCCGATCGCGGGGTTCAGCATTTCATTCCCGACCTTCCGCTACGACGACTCCAAGAAGGACGAAATTGTGGCCATGCTGCAAGGCGCCGCCAAAGACATCTCGGCCCAACTCGGTTGCTCCAACTTCCCTCTGGACAAGTAAGCCTGCGGCAGGCGGGTTTCGCGCTAAACCATCGGCTGTGTAAGCCCGCCTGAACGCCAGCCCACTCAGTGAGCTGGCGTGACCCTCTTGGAGGGTTTGCGCCCCAGACGCAACCAGTTCACATCGCTGTCTGCACCCTCGCAATTTTGAGCAAGAAGCGCCCTACTCGGCCTCGGCGATTACCACAAATCTCGGGACGGTCCCGTTCTCTGTTGAAACCATCTCCTGCATGTCAGCCAGTGGACGCATCCAAACGGTATCCTGTTTGTCACCCTGAAGCGGCTTGTAGAGCACACCCAGTTCCAGCGTCGCCTCGATCAGACAGGTGCCAACCACCGTATAGAGCCCACCCTTGTAGTGCCGCAGCTGTACGCCAGGTTTGCATTGGTCTGGGTTCAGGGGAATCGGCGGCATGTGTTCACGCTCAGCAATCGCGGTAACCAGCGCAGACAGGCTTGCAGGCGCCGTTTCATGCTTGCGCCCGGTGTTGTCCTGTCCCAGCTGGGCAATCAGCTGCTCGGATTCGGCAAGACGCATGCGCAAGGCCTGATTCTCCAGCGTCAAGCGCTGCACCTCGGCAGCGAGGTCATCCGCAACCGCGGTGACGCGCTCCCGCACGCTGTCACGGCTCAGGATCAATCGGGAACCCAAAGCCTCCAGCCAGCTCAGGATCTCCACACGTGTGCTGTCTTTGTGCAGTGGATTTTGCAAGGTGGCTTTCTTGACATCGGCACGTCGGCACAGCTCGGACTGTGTGACCCGTCCGTGGTTGAACGGGTAAATACCTTGGTGCTGGTCAATGTCCCTCTCAATATCGGCCATGGCCTGGCGTAGTCGCCTGAGGGCAGCCTCGGTTCTGGCATTGCCCTTATCTGGTGCAGTTTGGAGCGTGGGCAGGGTATGGTTGCTGGACATGGCAAGAGTTTAAAGGAGCGACCTGGCACAGTTCAGCACACCATTGGCATCAGGAAATGTCAACAGAGCTCTTGAAAAGCTTTCAAACGCCCTTATCATTAGCACTCGATAGAGATGAGTGCTAACAGCACGGTGTGATGAACACACATCTCTTCAAGACAACAACAGCCTGCTGCCACAGCTGGCGTTTGCGTTTTAACCTTGTTTCAAACTTTAGGAGATCTTTATGAAACTTCGTCCCCTGCACGATCGCGTGATTGTCAAGCGCGTTGAGAACGAAACCCGCACCGCTTCTGGCATCGTGATCCCTGACAGTGCTGCTGAAAAGCCTGATCAAGGTGAAGTGCTGGCCGTTGGCCCTGGCAAGAAGAACGACAAGGGCGAACTCGGCGCGATGAGCGTGAAGGTTGGTGACCGCGTGTTGTTCGGCAAGTACAGCGGCCAGACCGTCAAGGTCGATGGCGACGAACTGTTGGTCATGAAAGAAGACGACCTGTTCGCAGTCGTCGAGAAGTAAGCACTCAATACCAAATAGATAGCTGGTCACGCTTGATTCATGCGGGCTAGCGACTCATTTCACTTAAATATTCTGGAGTCATAACATGGCAGCAAAAGACGTTATTTTTGGCGGCGAAGCCCGCGCACGCATGGTTGAAGGCGTGAACATTTTGGCCAACGCGGTCAAAGTGACCCTGGGCCCCAAGGGCCGCAATGTGGTGTTGGAGCGCTCGTTCGGCGCCCCCACCGTGACCAAGGACGGTGTGTCCGTGGCCAAGGAAATTGAACTCAAAGACAAGCTGCAAAACATGGGTGCGCAGATGGTCAAGGAAGTGGCTTCCAAGACGTCTGACAACGCTGGCGACGGCACCACCACCGCTACCGTGTTGGCCCAAGCCATTGTGCGCGAAGGCATGAAATACGTGGCCGCCGGCATGAACCCGATGGACCTGAAGCGCGGCATCGACAAGGCTGTGACCGCCCTGATCGAAGAGCTGAAGAAGGCTTCCAAGCCCACCACCACCTCCAAGGAAATCGCCCAAGTCGGCTCGATTTCTGCCAACTCTGACGCCTCCATTGGCGAAATCATCGCCAACGCGATGGACAAGGTTGGTAAAGAAGGCGTGATCACCGTGGAAGACGGCAAGAGCCTGCAAAACGAACTCGACGTCGTTGAAGGCATGCAGTTTGACCGTGGTTACCTGTCGCCCTACTTCATCAACAGCCAAGAAAAGCAATCCGCTTTGCTGGACAACCCGTTTGTGCTGTTGTACGACAAGAAGATCAGCAACATCCGTGACCTGTTGCCCACCCTGGAACAAGTCGCCAAGAGCGGCCGTCCGCTGTTGATCATTGCTGAAGATGTCGAAGGCGAAGCCCTGGCAACTCTGGTGGTGAACACCATCCGTGGCATTTTGAAGGTTGTGGCTGTCAAGGCGCCTGGTTTTGGCGACCGTCGCAAGGCCATGTTGGAAGACATCGCCATCCTGACCGGTGGCAAGGTCATCGCTGAAGAAGTGGGCCTGACACTCGAAAAAGTGACTCTGGCTGACCTCGGTTCTGCCAAGCGCATCGAAGTGGGCAAAGAAAACACCATCATCATCGACGGTGCTGGCCCCGCTGCTGACATCGAAGCCCGCGTCAAACAAGTGCGCGTGCAAATCGAAGAAGCGACTTCCGACTACGACCGTGAAAAACTGCAAGAACGCGTAGCCAAGCTGGCCGGCGGTGTTGCAGTGATCAAGGTTGGCGCTGCCACCGAAGTCGAAATGAAGGAAAAGAAAGCCCGCGTCGAAGACGCCCTGCACGCGACTCGCGCTGCTGTGGAAGAAGGCATTGTGGCTGGTGGTGGCGTGGCTTTGCTGCGCGCCAAGCAAGCTGCTGGCGAAATCAAGGGTGACAACGCTGACCAAGACGCCGGCATCAAGCTGGTGCTCAAGGCCATCGAAGCGCCTCTGCGCGAAATCGTGTTCAACGCCGGTGGCGAAGCCTCTGTGGTGGTGAACGCTGTGTTGGCTGGTAAAGGCAACTACGGCTTCAACGCTGCCAACGACACCTATGGCGACATGATCGAAATGGGTATCCTGGACCCAACCAAGGTGACCCGCACCGCCCTGCAAAACGCAGCGTCTGTGGCTTCCCTGATGTTGACCACCGAATGCATGGTGTCTGAGTCCCCGAAGGACGACGCACCTGCAGGCGGCATGCCTGACATGGGTGGTATGGGCGGCATGGGTGGCATGGGCATGTAAGAGCTCCTTGCCTGAGGCTCCAGGCCGTCGTTGCAAGGGTTTGCCGTACCGCAGGTACTGTCTTCACCCTTGCGTCTAGGCCTGAAGCCTCATGCTGCGTCGAGTGGCTCTTGTGGCGCTCGACTCACCAACTAAAAAACCCCGCAGAGCGCGAGCTTTGCGGGGTTTTTACTATGGTTTCAGAAGCTGCTTACCCTTGAACGATAAGGGCTGGAGGCCATTTTCCCTTAAAACTTCACGCCTGATTGGACGCCAGGTCGTCAGCGGGAACACCCGCCTCTCAGATCACCAGGAAGCGCTACAGCCCCAGCTGGGCCAGATCCGCCTGCAACTGCTGCGCTGAAGTGAAGTGGATACCGTGCCAACCCAGTGACTGGGCGGTCGTGACGTTGTGTTTGAGGTCGTCGATGAACACAGTTTGATCGGGAGCCAGGCTGTAGCGGCTTTGCAGCAGCTGGTAAATGGCTGGGTCCGGTTTGATCTGCAACACATCCCCTGAAAAAATGCCGCCGTCAAACCACTGCAAAAACGGGTGGTGTTGCTCCAGATAACGGGCATACAGCACCGGCATGTTCGACAGGAAATACAAACCGCTCACACCATCGCCTGCCAGACGGCGCTGGTGCAACTGCGTCAACACCGCCAGTGACTCCGACATCACCGTCAAGCGCTCCCCAATGCCCTGCACCAGGGCCGCCAAGTCCTGCTGCGGCAAGTCCAGCCGCTGGGCGGTGCGTGCCACCACCGCATCGGTCTCCAGCAGGCCACGGTCAAAGTCGTGCCAGTCGGCATGGCCAAACACCTGGTGCGCCAGCTGCGCGGCCTCGTCGGAGGTGCGCACACGCTGCGGAAAAGTCTGCATCAGCAAGGTGCCGGGTTGCCAGGTGAATAACACCGCACCAAAGTCAAAAACAATGTTCACAAACACATCCTTGTTAAGGCCACGGCAGGAAGCTGCCAGGCCTGCGCCGGGCGGGTCGGGCATCTGCCGTTGGCAGAGCGCGGTGTTGTGTCCAACAACACCGCCTGCGTGGTCAAGCCTGCAAACGGGCCAGCAGGCCCGCGGTGGAGCCGTCCAGACCCGCTGTGTCGCCACTGAGCAGACGCGCCTCGACGTCCTTGGCCAAGACCTTGCCGAGCTCCACACCCCACTGGTCAAAGCTGTTGATGCCCCACAGGCTGCCCGAGACAAACACGCGGTGTTCCTGCAAGGCAATCAGCGCACCCAGCGACGTCGGGGTCAGTTCATCGAGCAACAAGAAGGTGCTGGGCCGGTTGCCAGTGAAATGTTTGTGGCCACCCGCATCGGCCTTGCCGAGCATCAGCGCCTGCGCCTGGGCCAGCACATTGGCCAGCAGCAGGGTGTGGTGGCCGGGCAGGCTGTGCAGCGGCTTCTTGACCGCGACAAACTCCACCGGCACCACGTCGGTGCCCTGGTGCAGCATCTGGAAGTAGGCGTGTTGGCCATTGGTGCCGGGTTCACCCCACACCACGGGAGAGGTCGAAAAAGGCAAGGCTTCGCCGCTGGCGTCCACGCGTTTGCCGTTGCTTTCCATCTCCAGCTGTTGCAGGTAGGCCGGGTAACGTTTCAGGGCACAGTGGTAAGGCGCCACACTGCGGCTGGTGAAGCCGTGGAAGTTGCGGTACCAGACATCCAGCAGGCCCAGGCGCACCGGCAGGTTCTGCGCCAACGGAGCGGTGCGGAAATGCTCGTCCATGTCGTGAGCACCGGCCAAGAACGCGCGGAAACCGGGTGCACCAATGGCGATCGCGAGCGGCAGACCAATGGCTGACCAGACTGAATAACGCCCGCCCACCCAGTCCCAGAAACCAAAGGTGGTGCTGATGCCAAAGTTATTGGCGGCCGCCACATTGGTGGTGAGTGCCGCAAAATGCCGCGCGATGTGGGTGCCACCCTGCGCCTCGAACCAAGCCTTGGCGCTGTGCGCATTGGTCATGGTCTCGATGGTGGTGAAGGTTTTGCTGGCGATCAGGAACAAGGTGCTCTCGACCTTGACCTTCTTTAATACCGCCGCCAGCTCATGCCCGTCCACATTCGAGACAAAGTGAAAACGTTTGCCCGGCGTGACAAATTCGTCGAGCGCCAGCACCGCCATCTGCGGCCCCAGGTCGGAGCCACCAATGCCGATGTTCACCACGTCGGTGATGTCGGCGTCGGCCCGCACAGCCTCGGCATAAGCCAGCATGGCGTCCAGCGTGCTGTGCACTTGCGCCAGCTCAGTCGCTACATTTTTGATATCTGCTCGCCCTTGATCCGTCAGGGCCAGAGGCGGATTTCTCAATAACCAGTGCATCACAGCACGCTGCTCGGTGCTGTTGATCTTGGCCCCGGCAAACATCGCATCGCGGTGCGACTCCAGACCGCTTTCACGCGCCAGATCGAGCAACAAGGCCTGGGTGGCCTCGTCGATCAGGTTTTTGGACAGGTCGGCAAACACGTGCGGCGCACTTTGGCTGAAGCTGGCAAAGCGCAGGGGGTCCGCCGCAAACTCGGGGCGCAGGTCAAAACTGCGCCCGCTGGTTTCAAAGCGGGCCTGCAGCGCCGCCCAACTGGGGGTGCGGTCGCAACGTGTGGTGTTCATGCTTAATGTCCGAGCAAGAGTTGATCCAGTTTGACGGCGTCGGCACAGAAGGCACGGATGCCCTCAGACAGTTTTTCGGTGGCCATCGCGTCCTGGTTCAGCGCAAAGCGGAAGGACGCTTCGTCAAAATTCACCGGATCCATGTCCAGCGACTGTGCGGCCTGGGCGTCCAGTGCCTTGACCAGCGGCTCGTCGGTGGCAGCCAGCGTGGCCAGCAGGTCGGGGCTGATCGTCAGCAGGTCACAACCGGCCAAGGCGGTGATCTGGCCGACGTTGCGGAAACTCGCACCCATCACCTCGGTTTTGATGCCGAACTTTTTGTAGTAGTTGAAGATCTGCGCCACCGACTTGACGCCGGGGTCGTTGGCGCCGGTGTTGTCGGCTTCGACCCAGGCTGCGCCAGCCGACTTCTTGTACCAGTCGTAAATACGGCCAACAAACGGCGAAATCAATTGCACCTTGGCTTGACCGCAGGCCACGGCCTGGCAGAACGCAAACAACAAGGTCAGGTTGGTGTGGATGCCACGGCGCTCCAGCTCGGCAGCGGCCTGGATGCCTTCCCAGGTGGAAGCGACCTTGATCAGCACGCGGTCGATGTGGATGCCTTCGGCCTGGTACAGCGCAATGATGCGCTCGGCACGGGTGATGGTGGCATTGGTGTCAAAGCTCAAACGGGCATCCACTTCGGTCGAGACACGGCCCGGCACGATGGACAAAATCTCGCAACCAAAACGCACCAGCAGGCGGTCGGTGATTTCATCGAGCGCACGGCCTTGGAAGCGGGTGGCGGTGTCGGTCAGCAGCGACCGGTACTCGGCCTTTTGCACGGCCTTGAGGATCAAGGACGGGTTGGTGGTGGCATCTGTTGGCTGGTAGGCCTCGATCTGCTTGAAGTCGCCGGTGTCGGCAACCACGGTGGTGAATTGTTTGAGGGCGTTGAGTTGGTTCATGAACGGATTATTACGGCATTTGGCCCCACTTCATCGCCCACTTACCACAGTTTCTACGACACAAACCATAACAAAACTTGTATAGCTCAGCCCAAAGCCAGGGCCATCACCCCCAGCGCAATCGCCAGCGCCCCCACAATCCGCAAGCCCCGATCCCCCTCCCCGAGCAGGTGCCCACCAATCAAGGCCGCAAACAACATGCTGACCTCACGCGCCGGTGCCACATGGCTGACCGGTGCCAGACGCACTGCAAACAACACACAGACATAAGCCATCGGGCTGAACACCGCCACCACCAGCGCGTAGCGCCACTGCTGCTGCCACAGGCGCCAGGCCTCGGCCCGGTTGCGCAGCACCGGCACCACCGCATACGGCAGGCGCAGGATGTTGCACCAGTAGTCAAACAGGATAGGGGACAGCGCAATCACCTTGACCGCATAGGCATCGAGCACCGTGTAGGCGGCAATCAGGGCACCGGTCAGCAGCCCCCAGAACACCCCGGCCAACACCCGCTCACGCCGCGCCGGGTCGTGTGCCGCCTTGAACAGCCCCGGCCCACCGGCAATCAAGAACACGCCCACCACCACACCCAAAATGCCGAAGACGCCCAAGGTGCTTAAGCGTTCACCAAACACCACCACCGCGACAAACGAGGACAACAGCGGCCCGCTGCCGCGAGCCAGCGGGTAGACCACGGTCAAATCACTTTTGCGGTAGCCGGTGAGCAGGCAGACAAAGTACACCCAGTGCACAAAACCGCTGGCCGCGATGAACAACCACTCGGTCAGCCCCCACAGCGGCATCACCTCCCAGCCGAGCCAGAGCGCCAGCGGCGACCAGACCACCGCCATGATGAAACAGCTGAAAAAAGTGAACCGAGCATCCCCCTGCGCCTTCTTGGCAACGATGTTCCACCCGGCGTGGATCAGTGCGCCGACCAGGATCAGCGCAAACGCGAGTCCGGACAACTTAAGCGGCCTGCACCACCGACACGCCGTGGTCGGCGAGTGTCAGGCCCACCTCGGCGCCCAGCGCCAGCACATCGGTCAAATCGGGCGAGACCACAAAAATCGGCCCGAGCGTGGTGTCAAAGGTGTATTCAAAAAAACTGCCCAGGTAGGCCCGCTTGCGCAAGGTGGCTGGCAGGCCACTGCCATCGTGGTGGATGTGCCAGGCCTCGGGCCGCACCGCCACCTTGACCTGGCCCGCAGGCACGGCCTGGCGCGAATGGATCTGCAGCGGCCCGAGCTGGACCCAGCCCGCCGCATCGGCCACCCCGGGAAACAGCATCGCCTCACCCATGAAACCGGCGACAAACTCGCTGCCCGGGCGCTCGTACATGTCCTGCGGCGTGCCGCGCTGGGCAATCAGGCCGTTGTCCATCACGATGATCTGGTCACTCACGGCCAGCGCCTCACTCTGGTCGTGGGTGACATAGGCCACGGTCAGGTGCAAGCGCTGCTGCAAGCTGCGAATTTCCTCGCGCATCTCGCGGCGCAGGCGCGCATCCAGATTGCTCAAAGGCTCGTCAAACAGCAAAACGCCCGGTTCCAGCACCAGGGCACGCGCCAGCGCCACACGCTGTTGCTGACCACCCGACAACTCGCTGGGCAGGCGGTCGTCATACCCCACCAGGCCGACATTGCCCAAAGTCTCTACCGCACGCCGGGCGGCCTCGCCCTTCTCGATGCCGGACATCTTGAGGCCGTACATCACGTTCTCGAGCACGTTCATGTGGGGGAACAGCGCGTAGCTCTGGAACATCATGCTGACATTGCGGTCCGCCGGCCCGAGGGTGGTGACATCCTTGCCCTGCATCAGAATCTGCCCGCTGGTGGGAGTCTCCAACCCGGCGATCATCCGCAAGACCGTGGTTTTGCCACAGCCGGAGGGTCCCAGAATGGTGGTGAGCGAGCCTTGCTCAATCTCGAAATCCACCCCTTTGATCACCAGCGGTGCACGTTTGTCGATGCCATACCGTTTGGTGATATTTTTGAATTCAACGCCGTAAGTCATGCTTATCTCTCAGGAAATTAGTGGGCTGCGATGGCGGGAGGCTTCAGGCCGATCTTGCGGCGGCCCAGTTTGCGTTCACCCACCAGAAACTGGATCAGGGCAATCGCCGCCGACATCAGGATGATTAACACGGTGCAATAGGCCAGCGCCACACCGTAGTCGCCATTGCCCACCCGGCCAATGATGTAAGAGGTGGCCAGCTCGTTCTCGGCCGTCACCAGAAAGATCACCGCACTCACCGTGGTCATGGCGCGCACAAAGCTGTAGACCAGCGCGGCCACCAGTGCGGGCTTCAGCAAGGGCAAGACCACATGGCGCAATGTCTGCAAGGTGGAGGCGCGCAACATCACCGACGCCTCGTCAAGCGACTTGTCAAGTTGCTTGAAGGCGGCGGTACCGGCCCGCACACCCACCGGCAGATTGCGGAACATGAACGACAGCACAATGATCAGCCCAGTGCCGGTCAGCTCCACCGGCGGCACATTGAAGGCCAGGATGTAACTCACGCCGAGCACCGTGCCGGGGATGGCAAAAGCCAGCAGTGCCACAAATTCAAAACCGCCCTGACCGCGAAACTCGGTTCGCGCCAGCAGGTAGGCAATCAGCAGCCCCACCGCAGCGGTCATCGGGGCAGCCAGTCCGGCGAGCTTGACGGTGGTGAAAAAGGAGTTCCAGGCGGTGCCGGCCCAGACCAGCCCAAAGTCGCCCCACTCCAGGCCAAAAGCGGTGTTGAAGTGGGCCAGGGTCAGGGTGTAGTCGCGGCCCCAGGTCTGCACAAAACCACCGGCAAAAGCAAACAGGTAAACCACCACGGTGAACGCCAGCCAGGGGTACACCACCAAGTTGAGCACCCGGCGCACTCCGTCGGGCAGGGCCATCGGGATACCGGCGTCGCCCTTGCCGCTGACCGTGGTGTAGTTTTGTTTGCCCAACAGAGCGCGTTGCATCGCAAACACCGCCAGCGCAAACATCGTCAGAATCCAGGCCAGCGAGGCCGCCTTGCCCTGGTCATACTGGGCGCCCACGATGGCAAAAAAGATGTCGGTGGACAACACCGAGAACTGCCCGCCCACCACAATCGGGTTGCCAAAGTCGGCAATGCTCTCAATAAACCCCACCAGAAAGGCATTGGCCAGGCCCGGCTTGAGCAGCGGCAGGGTCACGGTGAAAAAGGTTTTGGTGCGGCTGGCACGCAGGGTCTGCGCAGCTTCTTCCATACTCGGCGCCACCCCTTGCACCACCCCCCGCATGATCATGAAGGCAATCGGGGTGAAGGCAAACAACTGGGCAATCCAGATGCCAAACAAACCGTAGAACCAGCGGGTGGGCGGCAAGTCAAAGGCGTATTCAAGAAACTGGTTGACCACACCGGCGCGGCCAAACAGCAGGATCAGGCCCAAACCCACCACAAACGGCGGCGTGATGATAGGCAGCAGCGCCACCACACGCAGCGGTGTCTGCACCCGTGGCCCGGCACTGCGCTCGGCCAGCAAGGCCATCATGGTGCCCAGAATCACGGTGCCGGTGGCGGTCAGCAGGGCCAGGAACAAGGTGTTCCAGGCCACCCCACAACGCATGCCACCACTCACACAGCCCAGGCCCCAGACGCGCTCGTTGCCGATGCGCTCAAAAATCGCCGACCAGGCCCAGTGGCCTTCTTCGTTGAGGAACGCACCGTAGAGTGCCTTGGTCACCGGAAAGGCGATGAACAGCAGCAGCAGCACCGAGCAGCCCAGCACCGACGAGGCGATGAACATATCCCCCTTGAAATAGCCCCGGCGCGCCAGCCCAAACGCGGTGAGCATCACCAGCGCCAGCAAGGCGATGAAAGCACCCATGCCAATGCCGTACTGGTTGACCGCCAACTCACCAAATTGCGTGTTCAACGCGGCAAACGACCAGCCCCGGGCGCCAATCATGAAACCACTGGCCAGCAGCCCCACAAAACCCAGCAAGCCCCCACCCAGCAGCCAGCCACTTTGTGACCTGCCTGCCGGCAGCCACAGACTCACGGCACACAGCCCCAAGCCGACCAGGCCCAGGCCGAGCCAGACGCGACCATGCACCACGGTTTGTACCAGGCCATTGGCGGTGTCCGGGCCCGCAAAAATCTGCGGCAACACGCTGTACCAGGCGGTGTCCTGGATGGCGTACCACGGCAATAAAAGATAGGCCAGCAGGCCAAGGGCGATCCAGAGGCGGATCGCCTGATTGGGATGTTTGTTCACAAGAAGCTCAAGGTAAATCACACAAGGCGGCGCTCAACGCCGCCACCAGACCGGGCGCTAGACCCGCTGCGCCCAGGTTTGAACTGGCAGGACGGGGTCAACGCGGCAGGGAATTGACTTCCTTTTCCCAGCGGGCAATCAGGCGCTTGCGCTCAGCCGAGGCGCCGTATTTGGCGTAGTCGTAGTTGATGAACTTGATTTTCTTGAAGTCCGGCACACGGGGGTCGACCTTGGCCGCCTTGTTGGAGGGCACCTGGAACTGCTTGGCAGCGGCCGCCATTTCCTGGGCTGCCGGTGTCAGCGCCCACTCGTAGAACTTCTTGGCGGCATCCATATTGCGCGCGCCCTTGATGATGCTCATCGAGCCAATTTCGGCACCGGTGCCGTCGGTCGGTGTCACCGCCTCGATCGGGAAACCATTCATCTTTTCGCCCGGCGCGTCGTGCACAAAACTGATCGACACCATGGTTTCACCACGTGCCACAGCCTTGATCGGGCCAGTACCGCTGCGGGTGTATTGGCTGATGTTGGCATGCAGCTTTTTCAGGTACTCAAACGCCTTGTCCTCGCCCATCAACTGCACCAGCGTGGCCACCATGGTGTAGGCGGTGCCGCTCGAAGCCGGGTTGGCGGACTGGATGTCGCCCTTGAGCGCCGGGTTGAGCAGGTCGGCCCAGGTCTTGGGTGGCTGCATTTTTTTCTTGGCCAGCAGCTCGGTGTTGTAACCAAAACCGAGCGGACCGGAGTAAATACCCACGGTGCGGTAGCCCGACTGTTGTGCCTGCTGTTGCGCCCAGCTCTGCAGTTGGGGCAAGGTCGGTGATTTGTACTCCAGGCTCAGCCCCAGCTCGGCGGCCTGCAGATGCGGGTCACCAGTGCCACCAAACCAGATGTCGGTCTTGGGGTTGTCTTTCTCGGCAATCAGCTGGGCCAGCGCCTCACCGGAGCCCTTCATCGACACATTGATTTTGGTTCCGGTGGTTTTGGCATACACGGTGCCAATCATGTTGCACCATTCGGCTTGCACCGAACAAATCACGTTCACGGTTTGCGCTTGAACAAACCCACTGGCAGCGGCCAGCACCGACACAACGAACATTTTTTTCATATCAGCTCCTCAAAAAAATCGTGCCCCGTCCCGGTCTTGCTGCGGCCAAAGAGCGACAGTGCCATCCATCAGCGGCCTGCGCTTGGGAGGGAGATGGACCGGGAAAGCGACGGGGTGCCAAACAGCCCGAATCATGTGCACCCTGGTGTCTGCACCTGGATGGGTAAACAAACCCAGGTTGGTGGTCCAAGTTGTCATGACAGATTCGCTACAAATAAATTACCGTTTGGTGACGACACCACTTTAATCCCTTTTTTGGGGCACGCGCATCGGGGAAACGCCAACAACGAGGGCTTCTTGCGCAAAATTGTTACCCGGTTACAAGCTTTGATGAAACGAAGTTACAGTCACGACTCATCCGACCACTCTCACCTTCAGACTTATGAGTTTTGACCTTGTTCTTTTTGGTGGCACCGGCGATCTGTGCTGGCGCAAGCTGATGCCCGCCTTGTTCCAGGCTTTCAAACACGGCACCCTGCCCGCCGGTGTGCGCATCATTGGCATTGGCCGAGATGATTTGAGCGACGAGCGTTACCGCGCCCTGATCGCCTCGCGTTTTGACCACGTGGAGCTGGAAAAACGCCCCAGCAGCGAAGAGTTCGACCGCTTCGCCGCGCTGCTGGAATTTGTCAGCATGGACCTGTCCAAGCCCGAGCACTACAGCTTCCTGAAAAACAAACTGGACCAGCGCCAGGCCGATACCGTGGTGATGTACCTGGCCACCGCACCCAACCTGTTCGCCACCATTGCCGAACAACTTCGCGCCGCCGGCCTGAACACGCCGCACACCCGTATCGTGCTGGAAAAACCGCTGGGCCACGACCTGGCCAGCAACCGCGCGATCAACCAAACGGTGGGCCAGGTGTTTTCTGAGCAACAGATCTACCGCATTGACCACTACCTGGGCAAACCGGCGGTGCAGAACCTGTTTGCCCTGCGTTTTGGCAACGCCTTGTTCGAGCCGCTGTGGCGGCGTGAACACATTGCCAACATCCAGATCACGATTGCCGAAGAGCTGGGTGTGGAAAAACGTGGTGCCTTTTATGAGACCACCGGCGCGCTGCGCGACATGGTGCAAAACCATGCGCTGCAACTGTTGTGCGCCATTGGCATGGAGCCGCCGATCAACTCCCATGCCGACGCGATCCGCGACGAGAAGCTCAAGGTGCTGCGCTCGCTCAAACCCTGGACGGCGGAAACCCTGGCGCAGGACGTGATCCGCGGCCAGTACAGCGCCGGCGCCATTGCCGGCCAGGCGGTGCCGGGCTACCGCGAAGAACTGGGTGTGAACCCGAGCAGCAACACCGAAACCTTTGTCGCGCTGCGCACCGAAATCATGAACTGGCGCTGGGCCGGTGTGCCGTTTTACATCCGCACCGGCAAACGCCTGGCGGGCCGCGACTCGCGCATTGTGGTGAACTTCCGGCCCACCCCCCACGCCATCTTCAACTCGCAGATCGGCATGGCGAACCGGCTGGTGATCAACCTGCAACCCAAGGACGGGCTGGAGTTACACCTGCTGGCGCAAGCCCAGGACAAACGCCAGAACTCCAACAACCTGGCACCGGTGCACCTGGACCTGGACTTTGACAAACGTTTTGGTGCCGAACGTGTGGGCGCGTATGAACGCCTGCTGCTTGACGTGATGGACGGCCGACTGAACCTGTTTGTGCGCAGTGACGAGCAGGAAGAAGCCTGGCGCTGGGTCGAACCGATCCTGGACCACTGGCGCAACGACGCCCAGGGCCCGCGCCCCTATGCCAGCGGCACCTGGGGGCCCAGCGCCACCAGCGCCATGATCGCGCGCGACGACTCCTGCTGGAGCGAAGAATGCTGACTTGGGAGTTAGACCATGCTTGACCGAATCCGTGCTTCCCTGCCCTCTCTGGCACCCGCCGAACAACGGGTGGGCAAACTGGTGCTGAGTGACCCACGCGGCTTCACCTTGATGCCGGTGAGTGAGCTAGCGGACCGCGCCCATGTCAGCAAACCCACCGTGGTGCGCTTTTGCCGCAGTGTGGGTTACGACGGTCTGAGCGACTTCAAACACAAGCTCGCGGGCAGCGTCAGTGAAGGTGTGCCCTACATCCACCGCAGTGTGGACGCCGACGACAAGACCAGCGACATCATGGTCAAGGTGATCGACAACACGGTGGCGGCTTTCCTCAAATACCGCAACGACGCCTCGGCCAGCGCGATTGAGCGCGCCGTGGACGCCCTCGCAGCCACCTACCACGCCGGGCGGCGCATCGAGTTTTTTGGTGTCGGCAACTCGGGCATCGTGGCGCGTGATGCACAGCACAAATTCTTCCGCCTGGGCATCCACGGTGTGGCCAACAGCGACGGCCACATGCAGGTGATGAGTGCCTCCCTGATGCAACGCGGCGACTGTGTGCTGGTGATCAGCAACTCGGGACGCACCCGCGACCTGATGGACGCCTGCGACATTGCCCGCAAAAACGGCGCCATCGCCATCGTGATCACCGCCAGCGGCTCACCGCTGGCCAGCGCTGGCGACATCCATGTGGCCGCCGACCACCCGGAGGGTTACGAGCGCTACAGCCCAATGGTCTCGCGCCTCTTGCACCTGATGATTGTCGACATCCTGGCCACCTGCCTGGCCCTGCGCATTGGCAGCGACACCTTGCAGCCGCTGCTGCGCGAGATGAAGAACAACCTGCGCAACAAGCGCTACGCCTAGCTTACAAGACTTTTTGGCCTCTAGCCCTTATAGATAAAGGGCTAGTAGCTATTTTTTAAGCAGCATCAAGCAGTAACCAACGGCATACCCTGCTCCACCAGGCTGGCGTGCAGGGCGGCACCCAGCGGCAAGACCTCATCGTTGAAGTCGTAGCGGCTGTTGTGCAAATAACAGCTGCCCAAGCCGTTCTCGGCGCCCTGCCCGAGCCGCATGTAGGCGCCGGGTTTCACACGCAGCATGAACGAAAAATCTTCGGCACCCATGCTCGGCTCCAGATCACGCACCAGGTTCGCCGCACCCACCAGGCTTTCGGCCACATCACCTGCAAAACGGGCCTCAGGCGCGGTGTTGATGGTGGCCGGGTACATGCGCTCGTAAGTCACCACGGCAGTGGCACCAAAGGCCTGTGCCACACCACTGCACAGCTCCTGCAGGCGCTGCTCCACGAGGGACTGCACGGCGGTGCTGAAGGTGCGCACCGTGCCCACCAGGGTGGCGCTGCCGGGAATCACACTCATGGCGTTCACATCACCGGCCTGCAGCGCGCACAGGCTGATCACCGCGCTGTCCACCGGCTTGACATTGCGCGACACAATGCTTTGCACCCCGGTGATGATGTGGCCGGCCACCAGCACCGGGTCAATCGTCTGGTAAGGGTGGGCGCCGTGCCCCCCTTTGCCGGTGATCTCAATCGTGACGCGGTCCGCCGCCGCCATCATCGGCCCCGGGTTCAGGCCGATGGTTCCCGGGCGCATGGCGGGCCAGTTGTGCATGCCGTAAACCGACTGCACCGGAAAACGCTCAAACAGCCCGTCGTTGATCATTTCCTGGGCACCGGCATAACCCTCTTCACCGGGCTGGAAAATCAGCACCGCCGTGCCGTCAAAACGGCGTGTCTCGGCCAAGTAACGGGCGGCACCCACCAACATCGCGGTGTGGCCGTCGTGGCCACAGCCGTGCATCAGGCCAGGCTTGGACGACTTCCAGGCAAAGTCGTTGTGCTCGGCCATCGCCAGCGCGTCCATGTCGGCACGCAGACCGATCATGCGGCCAGAGCTCTGGCGCTGGCCCCGGATCACCGCCACCAGGCCGGTTTTGCCAATGCCGGTGTGGATCTCATCGACCCCACACAGCTGCAAAGCCTGCTTGACACGTGCGGCGGTGTAGACCTCTTCAAAACCGAGCTCCGGGTGGGCATGCAAATCACGGCGCAAGGCGGTGATTTCGGGATGAAACGCGGCAATGTGCGCAAACGCACGGCCATGAACAACAAAAGACATCATCATCTCCAACAGATTGCTTGTGGCGCATAGCGTAGCGCAAGACAGGCGCCCACCACGGTGGCCGTGAGGTGCAAAAGACGGTCACACAGACCGTCTAAACTCCAAAGGTCCCCACTTCCAGGTCTCCCGATCATGATTTTCATCACAGGCGGCGCCGGCTACATCGGTTCACACACTTGCGTCGAATTGCTCAACGCGGGCCACCAGGTCACGGTGTTTGACAACTTCTCCAACAGCCAGCCCGAGGCGCTGGCCCGGGTGGAACGCATCACCGGCAAACAACTGAGCTTTATCGAGGGGGACATCCGCGACCAGGCGGCCCTGCAGACAGCGCTGCAGGCCAGCGGTGCCAACGCGGTCATCCACTTTGCCGGGCTCAAGGCGGTGGGTGAATCGGTGGCGCAGCCGCTGCGGTATTACGACAACAATGTGCTGGGCACCGTCAAGCTGCTGGAAGCCATGCAGGCCTGTAACGTGAAAACGCTGGTGTTCAGTTCCTCGGCCACGGTGTATGGCGACCCGCAGCGCCTGCCGCTCACCGAAGACCACCCCCTCTCGGCCACCAACCCCTACGGCCAGACCAAACTGGTGATCGAAAACATGCTGCGCGAACTCGCCCACAGCGACCCCTCCTGGCAAATCGGCATCCTGCGTTATTTCAACCCGGTGGGCGCCCACGCCAGCGGCCTGATTGGGGAAGACCCGCAAGGTGTGCCCAACAACCTGATGCCTTTTGTGGCCCAGGTGGCCATTGGCAAACGCGCGTTTTTGAACGTCTGGGGCAATGACTACCCCACCCCCGACGGCACCGGTGTGCGCGACTACATCCACGTGGTGGACCTGGCCCTGGGCCATCTGGCCGCGCTGCAAACCTTGCAGCGTGATGGCCAAAGTTTTGCCGTCAACCTGGGCACCGGCATCGGCTACAGCGTGCTCGACATGGTGCATGCCTTTGAGGCCGCCAGCGGCAAACCCGTGCCCTACCAAATTTCACCACGCCGCCCGGGGGACGTGGCTGCCTGTTACGCCGACCCGGCCTACGCCAAGAGCCTGCTGGGCTGGCAGGCCCAGCGTGACCTGCAGGCCATGTGCGCCGACAGCTGGCGCTGGCAAAGCGCCAACCCACAAGGGTATGGGCCAGCCGCCTGATTTTTTCTTTTTTGGGAGTTTCAACAATGACAAGCAGAGGTTTTCACCATGGCTAAAGGCATGATTCTGGCCGCCGGACAGGGCACCCGGGTACGACCACTCACCAAGGATTTGCCCAAACCGATGATCCCGATCCTGGGCAAACCGGTGATGGAGTACCTGATCGAACACCTGGCCAGCTACGGCATCAAGGAGATCATGGTCAACGTGGCCTACAACCACCACAAGATCGAGCAATATTTTGGCGACGGCCACCGCTGGGGCGTCCAAATTGGTTACGCCTACGAAGGTGTGCGCGAACACGGCGAGGTCACGCCCAAACCCTTCGGCTCGGCCGGGGGCATGCGCCGCATCCAGGATTTCAGCGGTTTCTTCGACGAAACCACCCTGGTGCTGTGTGGCGATGCGATCATCGACCTGGACATTGGCGCGGCGCTCGCCGAGCACAAACTCAAAGGCGCGATTGCCAGCGTGGTGACACTCGATGTGCCCTTGAGCGAGGTGGAGAACTACGGCATGGTGGTGGCCGATGACAACGGTCAGATCCTGTCGTTTCAGGAAAAACCCAAACCCTCCGAGGCTAAATCCACGGCCGCCAGCACCGGCATCTACATCTTTGAGCCCGAGGTGCTCAAGCTGATTCCGCCCGGCCAGGTCTATGACATCGGCTCACAACTGTTCCCGCAGTTGGTGGAAAGCAAGGCGCCGTTTTTTGCGCAGAAACGTTTTTTCAACTGGATCGACATCGGCCGCGTGAGCGACTACTGGGCGGTGTTGCAGCGTGTGTTGCGCGGCGAAGTGGCGCAGATGAACATGCCTGGGCGCGAGGTCAAACCCGGCATCTGGGTCGGTCTGAACACCCAAATCCCTTGGGACCAGGTCACCATCGAAGGCCCGGTCTACATTGGCTCGAGCGTGCGCATCGAACCCGGCGCCAGCATCATTGGCCCGAGCTGGATCGGCCACGGCTGCCACATCCGCTCAGGCGCCAAGGTGGTGCGCAGCATCCTGTTCGAATACACCCGCATTGCCGCCGACATGACCTTCAAGGAAATGATCGTCTCGCCCACCTACTGTGTCGACCAGTCCGGCGAAACCCTCTACCGCGGTGATGAAACCGCGCAATTGCGCTGGGGCGACTCCCGCGCCTGAGCCCAGGTCCTCTGAACATTCACATCCATCCGTCTTACCGTATGAACACACCTGTCCTCGTTCAGCCCGTGGTTTTGTCCGGTGGCTCCGGCACCCGCCTGTGGCCCCTGTCCCGCGAAAAATACCCCAAACAGTTGCTGAGCCTGGTTGGCCAGGACTCGCTCCTGCAAGCCACCGTGCGCCGCGTCACCGGCACCCCGGGCGTGAGCCTGACCACACCGATGGTGGTGTGCAACGAAGAGTACCGTTTTGTGATTGCTGAGCAGCTGCGCCTGCTCGGTGAAAGTGGCACCGTGGTGCTCGAGCCTTGTGGCAGAAATACCGCCCCAGCCCTGACACTGGCTGCGTTAGCAGCTAGCAAAGGTGGAGCAGACCCGGTGCTGCTGGTGATGCCAGCTGACCATGTCATCACCAACGTGGCAGCGTTCCAGGATGTGGTCAGCCGGGGTGCGGCACTGGCCGACGCAGGCGCAGTGGTCACCTTTGGCATCACCCCTGACGCACCTGAAACCGGTTATGGCTACATCCAGACCGGTGAGCCGTTTGGCAGCGCCGACGCCGCCGCGCGCAGCATCGCCCGTTTTGTTGAAAAACCCGACCTAACCACCGCCCAGTCTTACCTGGACGCGGGCAACTACCTGTGGAACAGCGGCCTGTTCATGATGCGCGCCTCGGTCTGGCTCTCAGCCCTGGGGGTCTGCCGTGCCGACATCCTGGCGGCTTGCCAGAGCGCCTGGGAGGTCGGCCAGACCGATGGCGAATTTGTGCGCGTGGGCAAAGAGCTGTTTGCCGCCTGCCCGAGCGACTCGATCGACTACGCGGTGATGGAGCGCATTGCCGCCAACACCAGCAGCAGCACACTGCCTGCCGGGGTGGT
Source organism: Rhodoferax fermentans (assembly GCF_002017865.1). Classification (NCBI taxonomy): domain Bacteria; kingdom Pseudomonadati; phylum Pseudomonadota; class Betaproteobacteria; order Burkholderiales; family Comamonadaceae; genus Rhodoferax; species Rhodoferax fermentans. The sequence continues at coordinate 1,381,151 of NZ_MTJN01000002.1, forward strand.
GCTGCCGCTCAACGCAGGCTGGTCTGACGTGGGCGCCTGGGACGCGTTGTGGCAGGTGCTGCCCAAGGACGCGTCGGGCAACGTGGTGCAGGGTGATGTGCTGCTGCAGGACTGCGAGAACACCCTGGCCCTGTCAGAAGGCCGCCTGGTGGCTTGTGTCGGTGTCAGTGACCTGGTGGTGGTCGAAACCGCTGACGCCATCCTGGTGTCGCACAAGGACAAGACGCAAGACGTGAAAAAAATTGTGGACCAGCTCAAGGCCCAAAAGCGCCCCGAGGGCAGCATCCACCGCAAGGTGTTCCGGCCCTGGGGTTCGTACGACGGTGTGGACCGGGGCGAGCGCTTCCAGGTCAAACGCATTGTGGTCAAACCCGGTGGTGTGCTGAGCCTGCAGATGCACCACCACCGCGCCGAACACTGGATTGTGGTCAGCGGCACAGCACGCATCACCAAAGGCGAAGAGGTGTTTTTGCTCTCGGAAAACCAGTCCACCTTCATCCCGCTGGGCACCACCCACCGCCTGGAGAACCCGGGCCGGGTGGCGCTGGAGATGATCGAGGTGCAGTCCGGCTCTTACCTGGGCGAGGATGACATCGTGCGCTTTGAGGATGTGTACGGGCGCTAATAGGTGTGGCCCGGGGCTCTTTGGGCCGCTACTTCATTTATAGCTATCCGCCCTTATTGAATAAGGGCTAGAGGCTGATTTATTCAACAACCGGCATCTTATGCCGGATCAGGTCGCGCCATGCGGGCGAGGGTGCCATCGAAGAGCAATTTGTCGAGCACCGCCAGACACTGTGCGTTCGTCCTGCCGTTGCGCCAGGGACGGTTGTCAGTGATGGCAGTCAACACATCTGCCACCGCGACGATGCGTGAACTGAAGGAGAGGTCGTGTGATCGGAACGGATAGCCCTTCCCGTCAAAACGTTCATGGTGTTGCGAGGCCCAGGTATTGACGGCTCCCAGGCCTGGCACCGTCGACAAAATCCGCTGCGATCAATAAGGATGCTGCCGGATGATGAACCTCTTGACCGATGTCAGCGGGCCGGGCTTGTCGAGGATCTCGGTCGGCGCGGCCGGTATCATCTCGCCCGTGCTTCAGTACTACATGAATTTCATACCCCGCAGCGGCTCACGCGACATGGACAGCTTTCTGCCCGCCGCCGCAGTCGGCTGCCAGATTGAGGTCGGACCGACCTGCGCGATGGCTTCTGTCAAGATGACCAACACCGCACAACTCGCGCTGCGTGGTGATGGTGCGCACGCCATCTCATTCGGCCAGGTGATCCCTGCTGTGCGCGACACTGGCCGTGACGAGCTGGACAAATACAAGGAAATCTCCCACGGCAGTCTCGCCGTCAGCCTCCCCGAGTGCTGAGAACGCCACCCTCGCGCCCCGTGCAGCCCCGCCCGGGCCCCCCCTTCATACCAACCAAGTTACCCACAAAGAGATTCATTCATGAAAAACACGAACCCCACGGCTCTGCAGCGACTGATGCGCCTGAGCCTCATTGCCCAGATCGCGATCGGCCTGGTCCTGGGCATCGCCCTGGCCCTGATCGCACCCGGTGCGACCCCATCCGTCGCGATACTGGGCGACCTCTTCATCTCCAGCCTGAAGGCGGTCGCGCCAGTCCTGGTGTTCATCCTGGTGATGGCCGCCATCTCCAGTCACGAACATGGTCAGCCGACCCATATTCGCCCGATCCTGATGTTGTATGTTGTTGGCACGCTGGCCGCTGCCGCGGTGGCCGTCATCGCCAGCTTCAGCTTTCCAACCACGCTGGTCCTGAGCGCACCGCCGGCCGCTGGCACACCACCGAGTGGCATCGTGGTTGTGCTCAAAAACCTGTTGCTGAGCATATTTACCAGTCCGGTCAAAGCCCTGCTGGAAGGCAACTTCATCGGCATCCTGGCGTGGGCGGTCGCCCTTGGCATGGCGCTGCGCCACGCCAGTGCTGCCACGCGGACGACGCTCAACGACCTGGCCGACGCGGTGACCCGCATCGTGCAGACGGTCATCCGTTTGGCGCCGCTGGGTATCTTTGGTCTGGTCGCTGGCACGCTGGGCGAATCGGGTTTGGGTGCCTTATTGGGCTACGCGCATCTGCTGCTGGTCCTCGTCGGTTGCATGCTTTTTGTGGCGCTGGTGATCAACCCGCTGATCGTGTTCTGGAAGATTCACAGCAATCCTTATCCCCTGGTTTTCACCTGCTTGCGTGAGAGCGGCGTGACCGCCTTCTTCACCCGCAGCTCGGCAGCCAATATCCCGATCAACCTCGCACTGTGCAAGCGTTTGGGCCTGCACGAGGACACCTATTCGATCACCATTCCGCTGGGCGCCACGATCAACATGGCCGGGGCAGCCATCACGATCTCGGTGATGGCCCTGGCCGCCACGCACACACTGGGCATTCATGTCGATGTACCGACCGCGCTACTGCTGTGCGTCGTGTCCTCGTTCGCCGCCGCCGGCGTGTCAGGGGTGGCGGGCGGCTCGCTGCTGCTGATCCCGATGGCCACGTCGCTGTTCGGCATTTCGAACGATGTGGCCATGCAGGTGGTGGCGATCGGCTTTGTCATCAGCGTGATACAGGACTCGACCGAGACCGCCCTGAACTCCTCCACCGATGTGCTGCTCACCGCTGCCGGCTGTACCGCTGAAACGGGTGAACCGTTGCAACTGGCGAGCACAAGTCAACAGCACGGTTGAATTGCCGTGCGGAGAGCGATTGATCGGGCGACGTCAATAAGATCACTTCATTGGCACGCAATCCGGTGCCGTAGGCGAGCGTCACGATCGCCGGACAACGCACCTGAATTTGGGGCGGAATGACTGTTATGGAGCCGCAACCCTAAGTACCCGATTCCGCCACCAACCAGACTTCGGTGGCGTCATGAAATCGGGTGCCCTCGTCCGAGCATCACCGCCGCTCGCCTGCAGGGGATGGGTTGGGGTGGCGGCCGATTTGGCTGCGCCGAAACGTCGTTTTCTGGGCCTTTGGCAGGTTGAGGCCGCCGCCCCAACCCATTCCCAGCCACCACAATCGCCCAAAATCATCTGCCAAGCCGCAAGAGGCATGCAGACAGGGAATCATGGCCAAAACAGCCTCTAGCCCTTATAAATCAAGGGCTACCAGCTATCAAAACAAGATCAAAGCCCCAACCGGTCACAGATCTCCAACACCGCAGCACTCTGGTTCATGGTGTAGAAGTGCAGCGATGGCGCACCACCGGCGCGAAGCTGTTCACACAGGTCGGTTACCACATCCAGACCGAAAGCTTTGATGGAGGCGGTGTCGTCGCCAAAACCTTGCAGGCGCAGCCGGATCCAGCGTGGGATCTCGGCGCCGCAGGCGTCGCTGAAACGCATCAATTGGGTGGAACTGGTGATCGGCATGATGCCCGGCACCACCGGCACCTGCACACCCAGCGCGTCGGCGTCTTCGACAAAACGGAAGTAGGCATCGGCGCTGTAGAAATACTGGGTGATGGCCGAGTTGGCACCGGCCTGCACCTTGCTGGCAAAGGCCTGGAGGTCACTCTCGGGCGACTTGGCCTGGGGGTGGATTTCGGGGTAGGCCGCCACCTCGATGTGGAACCTGTCACCGGTCTCGGCACGGATGAAGGCCACCAGGTCGCTGGCGTACTGGAATTCACCGCCCGCGCCATAACCACTGGGCAAATCACCGCGCAGGGCCACCAGGCGTTTGACACCCATGGCTTGCAGGGTGGCCAGCTGTTCGCGCACACCGGCGCGGGTGGCGCCGATACACGACAAGTGGGACGCGGCTGAGGCGCCTTCGGCCAGGATGTCGCGCACGGTGTTGAAAGTGCCCTCTTGGGTGGAGCCGCCCGCGCCAAAGGTCACCGAGCAAAACTCGGGCTTCAGCGCATACAGGGCCTGGCGCACCAGACGCAGCTTTTCCACGCCTTCAGGGGTTTTGGGCGGGAAAAATTCAATGCTGACAGGGAGTCGTGAAGAAGCGGTCATGACACGCCTTTACAAAGTGGTGTGAACCGCGCTGTCAGCCCAGGGTGGCGGGCAGCGGGTCACAAGATTTCAAGTTACTCAGCCGCACCCGAGCGGCGGGCGCAGATGAAAAATTCGCGGTTGCCGTCACCGCCTGTTATCGATGAATCAAACCAGTGGGTGACCGTGAGGCCCAGCTCGGCACAGCTGTCGCGCAGACGCTGCTCGACCAGGGCATACATGGCTGCGTCTTTGACAATGCCACCCTTGCCGACCTGGCCGGGTTGCAATTCAAACTGCGGCTTGACCAGGGTCAGCAGCGTGCCCCCGGCCTTGAGCAGTGGCACCACGGCGGGCAACACCAGGGTCTGCGAGATGAAGGACAGGTCGGCCACGATCAGGTCAAACTCGGGGACAAAGTCGCTCTCTGCCGATGCGGTGTCGTCGTCCACCTCATGCGGTTCACGCGCTGCCGCGGCTTCGTCGTCCAGGTCGTCGTCTTCCAGATAAAACTGGCCCTCAGCCCCCGTGCTGTCTTGGTAAGCAGCTACCAAATCAGCAGCATCGAGTGCGCGCGCATTGACACCCTCGACACACAACACCCGCGGGTCGGCACGCAACTGGGGGTGCAGCTGGGCAGTGCCCACATCCACCCCCACCACGAACGTTGCGCCGTGTTGCAGCAGGCAGTCGGTGAAACCACCGGTGCTTTGGCCCACGTCCAGGCATTGCAGGCCGGCCACCGACAGGCCAACGTGTTTAAGCGCCGCCTCCAGCTTGAGGCCACCGCGCGACACATAACGTGCCTCGGCGTCGTCCAGCAACTGCAGCTCGGCATCTGGTGGCACATCGTCGCCATTTTTGGCCACCTTGCGCCACACGTCGCCGTGTAACCATTGCACCCCACCCGAAATCAGGCGCTGGGCCTGGGATCGGGTGCTGGCCAAGCCACGTTGCACCAGCAGTTGGTCAATTCGCATACATCTCCAAGTTAAACACCACAGCCTCGCCCTTCAACCGTGGGATACCGTCGAACCGGCTTCGCCGATCGGCTGGTATCGCCCCCTTGAGGGGGAAGCGCCGCAGGCGCTTCGGGGGTGGTTCAATACCGATACGTGTCGGCCTTGTACGGGCCGGCTTTGTCGACGCCAATGTAGGCGGCTTGTTCGTCGGTCAGCTCGCTGAGCATCGCGCCGACTTTTTTCAGGTGCAGGCGTGCCACTTTTTCGTCGAGCAGCTTGGGCAACACGTACACCTTGCCAACCTTGTAGGCCTTGGGTTTGGTGAACAGCTCGATCTGCGCAATGGTCTGGTTGGCAAAGCTGGACGACATGACAAAGCTCGGGTGGCCGGTGCCACAGCCCAGGTTCACCAGACGGCCCTTGGCCAACAGGATGATGCGTTTGGACGGCTTCTTGCCCTTGGCCGGGAAGATCACATGGTCCACTTGCGGCTTGATTTCTTCCCACTTGCATTTGTCGAGCGAAGCCACGTCGATTTCGTTGTCAAAGTGACCGATGTTGCAGACGATGGCCTGGTCTTTCATGGCCTCCATGTGTTTGTAGGTGATAACGTTTTTGTTGCCGGTGCAGGTCACAAAAATGTCGCACTTGTCAGCGGCATATTCGGTGGTAACAACCTTGTAACCTTCCATCGCGGCTTGCAGCGCGTTGATCGGGTCGATCTCGACCACCCAAACTTGAGCCGACAGTGCACGCAGCGCTTGGGCGGAACCCTTGCCCACGTCGCCGTAACCGACCACACAGGCGACCTTGCCCGCGATCATCACGTCCGTAGCGCGTTTGATGGCGTCCACCAGAGATTCGCGGCAACCGTACAGGTTGTCAAACTTGCTCTTGGTCACCGAGTCGTTGACGTTGATGGCGCGGAGCATCAGTTCACCCTTGGCGCTCATGTCGTTCAGACGGTGCACACCGGTGGTGGTTTCTTCGGTCACGCCGATGATGTTTTTCAGGCGGCGGCTGTACCAGGTCGGGTCTTGCTTGAGCTTGGCCTTAATGGCGGCATACAAACAGGTTTCTTCTTCGCTGGTGGGGTTGTCGAGCAACTTGGGGTTCTTCTCGGCCTTGGTGCCCAGGTGCATCAGCAAGGTGGCGTCACCACCGTCGTCGAGGATCATGTTCGGGCCTTCGGCGGCTGTGCCTTTTTTGCCGTCGAATTCAAAAATACGGTGGGTGTAGTCCCAGTAGTCGGCCAGGGTTTCACCCTTGATCGCAAACACCGGCACACCTTGGGCGGCGATGGCCGCAGCAGCGTGGTCTTGCGTGGAGAAAATGTTGCACGAGGCCCAGCGCACTTGCGCGCCCAAGGCGGTCAGGGTTTCGATCAACACCGCGGTCTGGATCGTCATGTGCAGGCTGCCGGTGATGCGTGCACCTTTGAGCGGCTGCTCTTTGGCAAACTCTTCACGGATGGCCATCAGGCCAGGCATTTCGGTCTCGGCGATGTTGAGTTCCTTGCGGCCCCAGGCGGCCAGGCCGATGTCGGCGATCACGTAATCAGGTTTGCTGGCGGCAGGTTTGCTGGCTGCGGGTTTGCTTGCAACAGGTTTTTTAGCGCTCATGGTTCACTCCAAAAGTTAAGGTGACAAGCACCGCCGTGAGAAGTGAATCTGGGAAAAAGACTCACCACACACGAACGGTGGGTGAGCGCCGTTGTGAAACGCTGTGCAAAAAACAACAGCGGGGTCCGAGCCTCACTCAGCATGGTGACAAAACAGCCATCATGTGAGTTGCAACGCTCCTCGGAAGTGCGCGATTATAGGTATTTGGCACACCAGCGCACAGGCTCACCCAGAGGCTCGCAAACTGGCCGGCAAATTGCTAGGTAACCACTCAGTAACTTCTGTGCGTGATTTGTGATTCTCAGCGTGCAAAATAGCCCCTCAAACGAACCCGTTCGTTAAACCACCAAAGGAATGCCCTTGAACACCTCCGCCAAACCCCAAAGCCCCGATATCAGCAAGGACATCAACAGCCATTTGCTGCACACGGTCGGCGCAGATCCCGGGGCTGCGTCGAGCAGCGAGATGATGCAGGCCGTGGCGCAAGTGGCACGGGCGCAACTGTCCGAGCGCTGGGTGCACACCCAGCGGGAAGAACGCAAACACAAGGCCCGACGGGTGGTCTACCTGTCGATGGAATTCCTGATGGGGCGCACCCTGTCCAACGCCCTGGCTGCGCTCAATCTCACCGAGGGTGCGGCGGCCGGAGCGCTGCAACACGCCAAAAACCTGGAAGACCTGACCGGATGTGAACCCGATGCCGCCTTGGGCAACGGTGGCCTGGGTCGCCTGGCGGCCTGTTTCCTCGACTCCATGGCCACCCTCGGCCTGCCCTCGTTTGGTTATGGCATCCGATACGAATACGGCATGTTTGCGCAGGAGATTCAGGGCGGCAACCAGGTGGAATACCCTGACTCCTGGCTCAAAGACGGCACCCCCTGGGAGTTCCCCCGGGCCGAACTCACCTACCCGGTGCGTTTTGGTGGCTGGGTCGCCCATGAGGATGGCAAGGTGGTCTGGAAACATGCGGGTGAAGTGGCGGCCAAGGCCTACGACATGGTGGTGCCAGGGCACGGCACCCACAAAGTCAGCACGCTGCGCCTGTGGAAGGCGGTGGCGCCTGACCACATCGATCTGGGCGCCTTCAACACCGGCGACTACGCCCGCGCGGCGGCGGCCAAAAACGAGTACGAGAACATCTCGTGGGTGCTCTACCCCAATGACAGCACCCCGGCCGGGCGTGAGTTGCGGCTCAAGCAGGAGTATTTCTTTGTCGCCGCATCCATGCAGGATCTGATCAAACGGCACCTGGATGAGCACCACACCCTGGACAACCTGGCGGAGCATGTGGCCATCCACCTCAACGACACCCACCCCGCCATTGGTGTGGCCGAGTTGATGCGTATCTTGTGTGATGAACACGACATGCTGTGGGACAAAGCCTGGGCACTGTGTGGCAAAACATTCTCGTACACCAACCACACCTTGATGCCCGAGGCGCTCGAAACCTGGCCGGTGTCGCTGATCCAGCATGTGCTGCCGCGCCACCTGGAAATCATCTTTCGCATCAACAAGGAGTTTCTGGATCAGGCAGCGCGTTTTCGCCCGGGTGACCAGGAGTTCCTCAAACGCCTGTCGCTCATTGACGAGACCGGTGAGCGCCGCGTGCGTATGGCGCACTTGAGTGTGGTGGGCAGCCATCAGATCAACGGGGTGTCGGCCCTGCACTCTGAGTTGCTGGTGCGCACCATCTTCACCGACTTTGCATCCCTGTGGCCACACCGCTTCACCAACATGACCAACGGTGTGACCCCCAGGCGCTGGCTGGCCCAGGCCAACCCGAGCCTGTCCAAGCTGTTGGATGCCAGCCTGGGCTCAGGCTGGCGGCTTGATCTGAACAAGTTGCAAGGCCTCAAAGAGCACCAGGGTGATGCAGCTTTCAGAGAACAGTTCCGGGCCATCAAGCGCTACAACAAGGTGCGCCTGGCCCATCTCATCAAAGAAACCACCGGCGTGGTGGTCAGCCCCGACAGCCTGTTTGACGTGCAGGTCAAACGTATCCACGAGTACAAACGCCAGTTGCTCAATGTGCTGCACGTGGTGACCCGCTACCAGGCCATTCTGGCCAACCCGGATGCACCCTGGGTGCCGCGCACCGTGATTTTTGCGGGCAAAGCCGCATCGAGTTATGTGGCGGCCAAATCCATCATCCGACTGATCCACGATGTGGGCTTGACCGTCAACAATGACGAACGTATCGGCGACAAACTCAAGGTGGTGTTTATCCCGAACTACGGCGTATCGGTGGCAGAGATCATCATGCCGGGCGCTGATTTGTCCGAGCAGATTTCAACAGCAGGCACCGAGGCCTCGGGCACCGGCAACATGAAGCTGGCACTCAATGGCGCACTGACGATTGGCACCGACGATGGCGCCAACATCGAGATCCGCCAGAACGTGGGGGATGACAACATTTTCATCTTCGGCCTCAAAACGCCGGAGGTGCGTGATCTGCGTGTGACCGGTTATCACCCGCTGAATTATTACGAGGGCAACCCGACACTCAAGGCGGTGCTCAACGCCATTGGTGAAGGGGAGTTTTCGCCCGATGAGCCGGGCCGTTACAGCGCCCTGATCAACTCGCTGGTGTGGGGTGGTGACCATTACCTGCTGCTGGCAGACTATGCGTCCTATGTTGCGACACAGCAACAGGTTGATGGTGTTTACCGCCAACCTGAGCTGTGGAGCCAACGTGCGATTGCCAATGTGGCGGGCATGGGTGTTTTCTCGTCGGACCGCACAATTGGGGAGTATGCTCGCCAAATCTGGCGCGTGACACCAGCCCCCTATTGATCGGGCTGGTGCATCAGAAAGCCAGGCAGCTTGCTGTCTCACGAAAGATTTTTTTATGTTGTCATCCCACGATATCGACCGGGTTTGTCGAGGCAGCCACAGCGACCCTTTCGCCATCTTGGGGCCACACCGCAGCAAAGGGGGCAAGACTTCGGTGCGCTGCTTCCTGCCGTCAGCCAACTCGGTGACCGTGCTCAGCCCGGATGGCGCGCCCCTGGGTGACTTGACGCAGCTACATGCCGATGGCTTTTTTGAAGGCCTGATCAACGCCCGGCGCGACACCCCCTACCAGTTGCAGGTGCAGTGGGCCAGCGGCCTGAGCAGTCGGCTGGAAGACCCCTACCGCTTTCCGTTGGTGCTGGGCGAGATGGATGTCTGGCTGCTGAGTGAAGGCACGCATTTGCGGCCCTTTGAGGTGTTGGGCGCACAGGCCTGCACCATGGAAGGTATCTCTGGCACCCGTTTTGCCGTCTGGGCACCCAACGCATCCCGCGTGAGTGTGGTGGGAGATTTCAATTTCTGGGATGGACGGCGCCACCCGATGCGTTTGCGCCGCGAATGTGGTGTCTGGGAGCTGTTCCTACCCGAGGTGAGCGTTGGTGCCTTGTACAAGTACGAGGTACGCGACCAGCACGGACAAGTATTGCCCGCACGTGCCGACCCGTATGCCCTGCAGTCGGAGTTGCGCCCGGCGACGGCCAGTGTGGTCGGCCAATTACCGGAGATGGTGAGCCCATCCCCGGCACGCAAAGTCGCCAACGCGCTGGATGCGCCGGTGAGTATTTACGAGGTGCATCTGGGCTCGTGGCGACGCGTCACCGAAGATGGCAACCGCTGGCTCAACTGGGATGAACTCGCGGACACCTTGGTGCCTTATGCCAAAGACATGGGCTTCACCCACCTGGAGCTGTTGCCCGTCAGCGAGCACCCGTTTGATGGCTCCTGGGGTTACCAGCCGATCGGGTTGTACGCCCCCACCGCCCGTTTTGGCGATGCGGCGGGTTTTGGCCGACTGGTGGCCCGCTGCCATGAGGCAGGCATCGGCCTGATCCTGGACTGGGTTCCGGCCCACTTCCCGACCGACGCCCATGGCCTGGCCAACTTTGATGGCACCCATTTGTACGAGTACGCCGACCCGCGTGAAGGCTTCCACAACGACTGGAACACCCTGATCTACAACCTGGGTCGCACCGAGGTGCGCAACTTCCTGGTTGGCAATGCCTTGTACTGGCTGGAGCGTTTTGGCGTGGATGGTTTGCGCGTGGACGCCGTGGCTTCCATGTTGTACCGCGACTACAGCCGCCAGGACGGTCAGTGGATTCCCAACATCTACGGAGGCCGCGAAAACCTGGAAGCCATTTCTTTCCTGAAACGCATGAACGAGGTGGTGGGTGTAGAGCGCGAACAGGCCATCACCTTGGCCGAAGAGTCCACCGCCTACCCAGCCGTGTCACGCCCGACCTTTGCGGGTGGCCTGGGCTTCCATTACAAGTGGAACATGGGCTGGATGCACGACAGTCTGGCGTATATGGCGCGTGATCCCATCTACCGACAGCACCACCAGGGTGAGATGACCTTCAGTCTGGTCTATGCGTTCAACGAAAACTTCGTTTTGCCGATCTCGCACGACGAAGTGGTGCACGGCAAGGGCTCCCTGCTGAACAAGATGCCGGGAGACCGCTGGCAACAGTTTGCCAACGTACGCGCGTTCCTCGGCTACATGTTTGGCCACCCCGGCAAAAAGCTGTTGTTCATGGGTTGTGAGTTTGCGCAAGAACGCGAGTGGAACCATGACCAGAGCCTGGACTGGCATCTGCTGGACAACCCACAGCACGCTGGCGTGCAGTGTTTGATGCGCGACCTCAACCACCTCTATCGCGCCACACCAGCGCTCTACCAGCAAGACTTTGTGCCTGCCGGCTTCGAGTGGATCGACCACGCTGACAACCAGCGCTCACTGCTGAGCTTCGTTCGCTGGGCTGCCGATCAAGCCAGTTTTGTGGTGGTGCTGTGCAACTTCACCCCCAACGTCTGGACCGACTACCGGCTGGGCGTACCCCGCCCGGGCTGTTACCAGGAGTTGCTGAACACCGACTGGGCGGCCTACGGTGGCAGCAATGTCTGCGCGCTGGCCACGGGCAACCTGACAGACCCCATTGCCTGGCACGGCAAATTGAACTCCATCACATTGACCATTCCCCCTCTGTCTACGGTGTTCCTGAAATGGACCGCTTAAATACCTCGGCCACACAACTGGGGCAAGCCTGGCCGCTGGGCGCCCACTTTGACGGGAAGGGCATCAACTTTGCCGTGTTCTCCACACATGCCCAAGCGATCGACTTGTGCCTGTTCGACAACCACGGCACCCAGGAGCTGGCCCGACTACGCTTGCGCGGCCGCACCGGTGATATCTGGCACGCCTATCTGCCCAACGCCCAGCCAGGACTGGTCTTTGGTTTGCGGGCCTCGGGCCCCTGGCGACCCGACCGTGGTCACCGCTTCGATGCGTCGAAACTGCTGCTTGATCCTTATGCACGGGAGATTGTGGGTGAGTTCATCTGGGCCGACGAACACTTTGCACCGGATCGGATGCACCCACGCCACCTGGACACCCGGGACAACGCGGCCATGGCGCTCAAGGCGCGGGTTGTGCATGACACCTTCGACTGGCGAGGTGACCGCCCGCCAACGATTCCCCTGGCCAATTCCATCATCTACGAATGCCATGTCAAGGGCTTCACCCAAACCCACCCGGAGATACCGGAGAAACTGCGTGGCACGTTTGCGGGTTTGGGGCACCCCGCCGCCGTCCAGCACCTGAAGACCCTGGGTGTCACCGCCGTCAGCCTGCTGCCCGTGCACTACCACCTCAGTGAAGAGCGCCTGATCGACATGGGCCTGAGCAATTACTGGGGCTACAACACCCTGGGTTTTTTCTGTCCGAACCCCCGCTTGGCCAGCGGGCACGACGGGCAGTCCCCGCGTGACGAGTTCCGCAGCATGGTGCGCAGTTTGCATGCGGCCGGGCTGGAGGTGATCCTTGATGTGGTCTACAACCACACTGCCGAGGCGGACCACAACGGCCCCACACTGAGTTTTCGCGGGCTGGACAATGTCAGCTATTACCGCCTGGTCCCCAACGACCTGAGCCATTACGAGAACTTCAGCGGCTGCGGCAACACCCTGGACATCCGGCAACCCCGGGTGCTTCAGCTGGTGATGGACAGCCTGCGTTATTGGGTCAGCGAGATGCACGTGGATGGCTTCCGGTTTGACCTGGCCACCGTGCTGGGGCGAACCGACAGCGGTTTTTCTGCACAGGCTGCGTTTTTTGCAGCGGTGGCCCAGGACCCCGTGCTGTGTCGCGTCAAGATGATCGCCGAGCCCTGGGACATCGGACCGGGCGGGTATCAGGTGGGCCAGTTTCCGCGTGGCTGGCTGGAATGGAATGACCATTTCCGCGACGGCATGCGGCGTTTCTGGGTGCAGAGTGTGGCCTCACCCCATGCGGCGGGCAGTGGCGGCACCCTGGGCGAATTTGCGATGCGGCTGTGTGGTTCGTCAGACTTGTACCAGGCGCGCCGACGCGAACCCGCCGAGTCAGTCAACTATGTGATTTCTCACGATGGTTTCACCCTGCTGGATTTGCTGAGTTACAACCACCGCCACAACCTGGCCAACGGTGAAAACAACCGGGATGGCCAAGGCAACAACCTCAACTTCAACTGCGGTGAGGAAGGCCCCAGCAACGACGCCCAGGTTCAGCAGCTTCGCCAGTTGCTGCAGCGCGCCCTGCTGGCGACCAACCTGCTGGCGCAAGGTACACCCATGCTGTGTGCGGGTGACGAGCTGGGCCACACCCAGGATGGCAACAACAACCCCTACTGCCAGGACAATGCCACCACCTGGATTGACTGGTCACAGATTGACACCGAGTTGCTGGCATTTACCCGGCATGTGATCAGTCTGCGACATCGCTTGCAGCCTTTCGCCAATGTCTGGTACAGCGGCATTGCCGATGCCGAGGGTATCTATGACCTGTCGTGGTGGAATGCGGACGGCAGCGTGCTGCAGGGTTCAGCCTGGCAGCTGCCTCAGCGCCGCGCCCTGGGCTGCCTGATTGGCAAACCCGGCTCTTCCGGATCACCCTTGCTTTTGCTGGTCAACAATGCGGCTCACCCCGAGCACTTTGTTCTGCCCAGGGGCCACTGGCAAGGTCTGCTCGACAGCAGTCACCCGCTGGGTTTGGCTGACTGGCAGGGCGCAGGAACCTCGGAGCTACCCGTGGCAGCACACAGCCTGCTTCTGCTTCAACAGATCATCGCGCGCAATTGACCACAGCTTGCCAGCGTGGCTGACCGACGCGGCGGCTTCAGGCGGCCAAGTCCAGCCGCTCGAATCCGACACGAGCGCTGGCCGCAGTGATGTGCGCCAGCTTCACCGAAGCCTGTGGGGCGACCCAGTCCCACGAAAAGCGCCATGTCCAGCAACCCGAGGTGGTGCCGGGCACATTCATGCGGTGTTCAGTGCCCAGTTCCAGGATATCCTGGAACTGGCACAGGGACAGACGGGCCACCGACATCGACGCAGCGCGCAGCAAGGCCCATGTCACATCGGCGCCCTCAAGGTCCAGGTAGCGTTGCACAAAAGCCCGCTCATGGTCGCTGCAACTGTCCCACCAGCCCAACACCGTGTCGTTGTCGTGTGTGCCGGTGTAGACCACCGTGTTGGGTTCGAAGTTGTGCGGTAGAAACGGGTGATGCGCATCGCCAGAGAACGCGAACTGCAATACCCGCATGCCGGGAAATCCGGTGCGTTCACGCAGCCGGACCACCGCCTCGGTGATGATGCCTAGGTCTTCCGCAATGATGGGCAAGGGGCCCAGCGCCTGAGTCAGGGCGTCAAAGAGGGCATCGCCGGGACCGTTCTGCCAACGCCCCTTGACGGCAGTCGGCTCGTCTGCCGGGATTTCCCAGTAGTCCATGAACCCCCGAAAGTGATCGATTCGGATCACATCGGCCAAAGCCAGTTGTCGCCTGACACGCTCCACCCACCAGAGGTAGCCGTCAGTCTGCATGGTTTCCCAGTTGTACAGCGGGTTGCCCCAGCGCTGGCCGGTGGACGAGAAAAAATCAGGTGGCACCCCGGCCACCACACGTGGCTGGCCACTGGCATCGAGCAAGTACAAATCAGGGCGAGCCCAACAATCTGCACCATGGTGGGCCACAAAAATCGGCAAATCGCCAACCATCAGAACACCCTTGCTGTGGGCGTAGGACTTGAGGGCTTGCCACTGGCTGTCAAACTGCCATTGCACAAAGCGCCAAAACGCCAGCTCATTGGCGAACTCCAGCCGCGCATTGGCCAGGGCCTGCGGCTCGCGTTGCGCCAAGGGCGACGGCCATTGGGGCCACAGCAGCGGCGCATGGGCTTGATCCAGCGCCATGAACAACGCGTAATCTTCCAGCCACACCTGCTGCGAAGCAATCCACTGCGCCTGCGCTTCATGGTCCTGCGGCGTCGCCCGGGCTACGAACCCGCTGAAAGCTTCGCGCAGTCTGGCCATGCGCCAGGGCAAAACTTCTGGATAGTCCACCTTCACGTCATCAAAGGTCACCTGCAGACTCTCAGCGACTAGCCAGCCGCGGTCTGCCAACGGCTCGAATGCCACCAGCATCGGGTTGCCAGCAAACACCGAACTGCCCATATAAGGCGAAAAACCCGGCCCCACAGGGCCCAAAGGCAGGGTTTGCCACAACGTCTGCCCGGCCTTGTTCAACCAGTCTACAAAATAGTACGCGTTCGGACCCAGGTCGCCTGAACCGTGCGGGCCGGGCAAGGAAGTAGGATGTAGCACCACACCGGCTCGGCGCAGATCCATCAAAGAATTTGGCATTCGCTTGTCCAAACAAAAGAAAACGGGGCTTCTGGCCCCAAACCAGAAACGCCCCTGTCACAGACCAAAAAGCTTACGCGTACAAATGCTGGTACAAAGTCACGTACTGGCGGGCAGCACTTTGCCAACCCAGATCCTGGCGCATGCCGCAGGCACGCACCTTTTTCCACTCAGTCTTGCGGGCATACAGCGCAAAGGCGCGTGCCATGGCGCGCTCCAGCGCTGGCTGGTTGAAGTCGTCAAAGACAAAACCGTTCGCCCGCCCTTCTGCCAGGTTTTCCAGAGAACAATCAACCACGGTGTCGGCCAGTCCGCCAACCCGATGCACCAAGGGCAGACTGCCGTATTTCAGACCGTACATCTGCGTCAACCCACAGGGCTCAAACTGCGAGGGCACCAGTGTGACATCGGTTGCAGCAAAAACCCGGTGGGCATAGGCCTCGTCATAACCAATACGAACCGATACCGCTTGCGGGTATTGCGCTGCCTTGGCCTTGAAAATGGATTCCAGATGCGCTTCACCTGTGCCCAGCAACACCAGTTGCCCGCCCCGCGACAACACAAAATCGAGTGCACCCAACACCAGGTGCAAGCCCTTCTGGCCGGTCAACCGACTGACGATACCAAACAAGGGGGTTTCGGACTGTACGGACAAGCCCAGTTCTTGCTGAAGGCTCGCCTTGCAACGCGCCTTGCCTCCCAGGTGATCCACATCGTAGGTGTCCGTCACATACGGGTCTGTCGCAGGGTTCCACACGGCATCGTCCACCGCATTCAAAATGCCTGACAAAGCCCCTGAGCGTGTGCGTAGCAGGCCATCAAATCCGCATCCCTGTTCGGGGGTTTGGATTTCACGTGCGTAGGTCGGACTGACCGTGGTGATGTGGTCCGCGTAGTACAAGCCCGCCTTCATGAAAGACACCTGGCCATAAAACTCGACGCCGTTGACCGCAAAAGCGGCATGCGGCAAGCCCAATTCGTAGAAGCAGGCCGGTGAAAACACCCCCTGGTAGGCCAGGTTGTGCACGGTAAAAACAGTGGCAACTCGCGGCGAACGATGCGGCATGAAAGCCATGTAAGCCGAGGTCAACCCCGCATGCCAGTCATGGCTATGCACCACCTGCGGTTGCCAGTGCGGATCCAGTCCATGCGCCAGTTGCGCCGCGACCCAGCCCAACAACGCAAACCGCCGGTGGTTGTCGGCGTAGGGCTGCCGCCAGGCATCCTCGTAGGGACTGCCAGGACGCTCGTAAAGATGCGGCAAGTCAATCACGTAAGCATCCAGCTCCAGTGTGCGCAGCCGACCTTGACGAACCTGCAAACGCTCCCCCCAGGGTGCCGTCAGCTCGGCCAGCACCCAGGAGTCGGTCAAATCCGCCAGGATGGCCGGAAAGCCGGGCAACACCACACGCACCTGGCAACCCACCGACTGCAAAGCGCTAGGCAAAGCCCCAGCGATGTCCGCAAGCCCTCCCGTTTTGAGCAAGGGAAAAATCTCGGCACTGACTTGCAACACATTCATTGAGGAAACTCTCTACTTAAAGCTTGGCCAACATCGCAGGTGTGATCAACACCACACCGCCTTCGGTGCGCTCAAACCGCTGCGCGTCGAGCGCCGGGTCTTCACCCACCACCAGTCCTTCGGGAATATTGCAGCCCCGGTCAATCACCACCCGGCGCAGGCGGCAATTGCGCTGGATCGTGACATCGGGCAGTACCACCGCTTCATCGATGCGGCAGAACGAGTGCACCCGTACTTCTGAAAATAGCACGGAATGTGCCACATACGAGCCCGACACGATACATCCCCCCGACACCAGCGTATTCACCGCCACCCCATTCTGCCCCAAGGTATCGGGCACAAATTTGGCCGGAGGCAACTGGCGCTGGTAGGTCCAGATGGGCCAGTCGGTATCGTAAATGTCCAGCTCAGGTACTGTCGAAGCCAAATCCAGATTGGCCGACCAGAAGGCATCGATCGTGCCCACATCGCGCCAGTAGGGCTCGGCACCCTGCACACGCGACACGCAGGACAATCCAAACGGATGCGCCAAAGCCCGCCCATCAGCCACGGCAGCAGGAATCACGTTCTTGCCGAAATCATGCTCCGACTCGGGGTTGGCCAGGTCCGCCTCGAGCAGCCGGTAAAGGTACTCAGCGTCAAACACATAGATACCCATGCTGGCCAGAGAAACATCATCATTGCCAGGCATCGGCGGCGGGTCGGCCGGTTTCTCGACAAACGCCGTGATCTGGCGTTGGTCGTCAATCGCCATCACGCCGAAAGCGCTGGCTTCGGCGCGCGGCACCTCAATACAACCCACGGTACAGCCCGCACCACGCACCACATGGTCCCGGACCATGATCGAGTAGTCCATTTTGTACACATGATCACCCGCCAGAATGACGATGTACTTCGGGTTGCTGGACTGAATGATGTCCAGATTCTGAAAGATGGCGTCGGCCGTACCACGGTACCAATGCTCTTCCCCCGCACGTTGTTGCGCGGGCAGCAAATCCACCATCTCATTGAGTTCAGCCCGCAAAAAACTCCAGCCACGCTGCATGTGACGCATCAGCGAGTGCGACTTGTACTGGGTGACCACCGCCATGCGACGGATGCCGGAATTCAGGCAGTTGGACAAGGCAAAGTCGATGATGCGGAACTTGCCACCAAAATACACGGCCGGCTTGGCGCGTGCATCTGTCAGCTGTTTGAGCCGGGATCCTCGCCCTCCGGCTAACACCAATGCCACTGTGTGACGCACCAGCTGGTGGGTTTCAGGGGCCTGTTCCATGTCGTTCAACATAAGATCAACTCACTTTCAATGGGATTGGGATGCGATGAAATCTGTCTTCAGGTGGCCACCGTGGGCCCAGCCATGCCAGTGCGACCACGCACACCGGCGACCTGTTCGGCAAGGGCGATCAGGTCCGCCAAAGCCTCCTGCACCGGATGGTCCTGCTGCGCGACCTCGGCCTCATAGTTTTCGAGGTAAATGCGCAGCGTGGCACCCTCGGTGCCGGTGCCCGACAGCCTGAAGATGACGCGCGCGCCGTCGTCAAAAATGATCCGCACGCCCTGCTTGGCGGACACGGAACCGTCCACCGGGTCGGTATAGGCAAAGTCGTCAGCAACGGTCACCGTGCGCGCCCCAAACTGCGCGCCGTTCAGCCCAGGCAAGGCAGCACGCAGATCCGCCATCAGCGCATCGGCCACCACCGTTGGTATCGCCTCGTAATCGTGTCGCGAGTAATAGTTGCGGCCATAGGTTTGCCAGTGCTCTCGCACCAGTGACTCGACCGAGCGCCCTGTTGCCCCCTGCAAACTCAGCCAGAACAGAATGGCCCACAGTCCATCTTTTTCACGCACATGGCTGGAACCTGTACCATAACTTTCCTCGCCACACAGGGTGACGCGCCCGGCATCCAGCAGGTTGCCAAAAAATTTCCAACCGGTGGGCGTCTCGAAGCAGTCAATGCCCAAGACTTTGGCAACCCGGTCCACCGCAGCCGAGGTCGGCATGGAACGAGCCACGCCCAGCAGACCAGTGCTATAGCCAGGTATCAGCTTGGCATGCGCGGTCATCAACGCGAGGCTGTCTGACGGCGTCACCACAAAGTTGCGTCCCAGCACCATGTTGCGATCCGCATCGCCGTCCATTGCCGCACCAAAATCAGGCGCATCAGCAGCCATCATGTGTGCAATCAGGTCCTCGGCATTGACCGGATTCGGGTCCGGGTGCAGGCCGCCAAAATCTTCCAGCGGAACCGCATTCACCACGGTACCCGCCGGTGCGCCCAGTTCACCTTCCAGAATGGCTTTGGCATACGGGCCACCGACCGCATTCATGGCATCCACCCGCATGGTGAAGCCTTGCTTGAACATCCCGCGCAGCATGTCAAAGTCGAACAGGCTGCGCATGACGGCGGCGTAATCCGCCACCGAATCAATGACTTCGACCTGCATCTGCTCCAGCAGGAAGCAGCCCAAGGTGTCAATGTCCAGGTCCGGCGCGTCGCTGATCAGCACGCGCTTGACGGTTTGTGTGCGGGCGTACACCGCCTCGGTCAGGGTTTCATTGGCGGGGCCGCCGTTGCTGGCGTTGTATTTGATGCCAAAGTCACCGTCCGGGCCACCGGGGTTGTGACTGGCAGACAGCACGATGCCGCCAAATGCCTGGCGCTGGCGGATCACCGCGCTCACCGCCGGGGTCGACAAAATGCCACCCTGGCCCAACAGCACCCGCTGCACCCCGTTGGCTGCAGCAAGCTTCAAAATGGTTTGGACCGCCGCGCGATTGTGGAAACGGCCGTCCCCCCCCAAGACCAGCGTCTGACCATAAAGTGCGCTGCCAAGTTGGCCGTCCGGCGCCAGGCCGTTGAGCACATCAAACAGCGCCTGGACAAAATTCTCCAGGTACATCGGCTGCATGAAAACGGGAACCTTTTTACGAAGACCAGAGGTGCCCGGGCGTTGCCCGGCAAAGACGTTGGTGGGCAAGTTTTGAATGGCCATAATGCGAGTTACCCGAAGCAGCTGTTGCAAAGAAGACTACAAAAATAGGTGCACTGAAGCGCGCTGCCAGTGGGCCATAAGGTTCACCGTAGCGCTTCGAATTTAGCACCAATCCCAGCCCGGAAACGTCAGCCAGCGCCCTTTAAAATAGATATAAACCGCTTCAAATTGACGTGGCTCAATGAAAGCCTACTTAGGCCAGTTGAGCCAGGTCAAAAGCCCGACCCAGCCCCGCGCTGCCGACCCGAGAATCTCCTGTGACTTACGCTTTTGAAACCCGCCGCCGCCGCACGTTTGCCATCATTTCCCACCCGGACGCAGGCAAAACAACGCTGACCGAAAAGCTCTTGCTGTTCTCTGGCGCGATCCAGATCGCTGGCTCGGTGAAGGCGCGCAAGGCCAGCCGCCACGCCACCAGCGATTGGATGGAAATCGAAAAACAACGCGGCATCTCGGTGGCCTCCAGCGTGATGCAGATGGTCTACCGCGACCACGTGGTCAACCTGCTCGACACCCCCGGCCACAAGGACTTCTCCGAAGACACCTACCGCGTGCTCACCGCCGTGGACTCGGCGCTGATGGTGATCGACGCGGCCAACGGGGTCGAATCCCAGACCCGCCGCCTGATTGAGGTCTGCCGCCAGCGCGACACCCCGATCATCACTTTCGTCAACAAGATGGACCGCGAAGTGCGTGACCCGTTGGACATTCTTGACGAGGTCGAGCGCGAGCTGGGTATGCCTTGTGTGCCGATGACCTGGCCGGTCGGTCAGGGCAAAACCTTTGGCGGCATCATCAACCTGCGCACCCAGATCATGACGGTGTTTGAGTCGGGGTCGGAACGTCTGCCGCACGACTTCGACGCCATGCCCCTGTCTGACCCGGCCGCGCTGGAAGCACGTTTTGGCAGCGAGTGGCTCACCGCCCTGGAGAGCATGGAGCTGGCCACCGGCGCCTCCCCCGCGTTTGACCGCGAGGCGTTTTTGGCGGGTAAACAGACGCCGGTGTTTTTTGGCTCGGGGGTCAACAACTTCGGGGTGATGGAAGTGCTCGACGCGCTGGTGGATCTGGCGCCCTCGCCCGGCCCACGCACCAGCAGCTTTGTGGTCAACAAACAGCCGGTGATCAAACAGGTGCAGCCCGAGGACGATGCCTTCAGTGGTGTGGTGTTCAAGGTGCAGGCCAATATGGACGCCAACCACCGCGACCGCATCGCTTTTGTGCGCATGGCCAGTGGCAAATACACCCCGGGCATGAAGCTCAAGGTGATGCGCACCGCCAAAGAGTTGCGCCCTACCAGTGTGGTGACCTTCATGAGCCAACGCCGCGAGGCGGTGGAAGAAGCCTACGCAGGGGACATCGTCGGTTTCACCACCCACGGCGGTGTGCAGCTGGGTGACACCATCACAGACGGCTCGGTCAACCTGCTGTTCACCGGCCTGCCGTTTTTTGCACCCGAAATGTTCAACACCGTGATCCTGAAAAACCCGTTACGCACCAAACAGCTGCAACAGGGTCTGGCCCAGCTGGGTGAAGAAGGCGCGATCCAGGTGTTTCGCCCCGAGATGGGTGGCAACATGCTGCTCGGCGCGGTCGGCCAGTTGCAGTTTGAGGTGGTGCAACACCGCCTCAAGAGTGAGTACGACGCCGATGTGCGGCTCGAGAGCAGCCAGTACACCGGTGCGCGCTGGATCACGGCTGACACACCGCAGGAGCTCAAGGACTTTGTCAACGCCTACCCGCAGCGCATGGCGCGCGACGCCGCCGACACCCTGGCCTACCTGTGCACCAGCCCCTACGACGTGCGCCTGGCGCAGGAGCGTTTCCCCAAGATCCACTTCCACCCGCTGCGTGAACACGCCGGGCTGGCGCTACAGAGCGCTGGCTGACATGCCCGACCCGATGCTGCCGCTGTCCAGTTGGCCGCTGGCGCAGCGCCGGGGCATCATCGGTGTGTTCACCGACATCGACGACACCCTGACCACACACCAGGCCATCACGCCCGATGCGCGGCATGCCTTGACAGACCTCAAAGCCGCCGGCTTGGTGGTGATCCCGATCACCGGGCGGCCGATTGGCTGGTGTGAACCCCATGCGTACGGCGATGTCGCCCGCGGCTTGCCTGCCTGGGCGGTGGACGCGATGGTGGCAGAAAACGGTGGTGTCGCCTTTGCGCCAACACTTACAAGCCAAAATGGCCTCCAGCCCTTATTAGATAAGGGACAACAGCTATCAAAAATATATTACACCGAGGCCGCCGAGCGGGTCATCAACACGCAGAAGCTACAGCAAGTGGCCCAGCGCATCCTGTCCGAGATTCCCGGCACGACGCTCTCACAAGACAGCGCCGGACGCGAGACCGACATCGCCATCGACCACGCCGAGTGTGTGACGCTGGCCCCGGACAAGGTGGCGCAGGTGGTGGCGTTGATGCAGTCCGAAGGCATGCAGGCCACCGTCAGCAGCATCCACATCAACGGCTGGTACGGCAGCCACAACAAGTGGACGGCGGCACGCTGGATGGTGGCCACCCTGTTTCATCGCAACCTTGACGATGAGCTGGATCGCTGGGTCTATGTGGGTGACTCGACCAACGACCAGCTGATGTTTCGCCACTTTCCCCACAGCGTGGGGGTGGCCAACATCCACCAGTTTGATGGCCAGTTACAACACTGGCCGCGTTACGAGACGGTGGGTGAACGCGGCGCCGGTTTTGCCGAGGTAGCCCACGCGATCTTGCAGGCACGTCTGGCCTGAGGCAGGTATGAGCGCAAATCACCCACCTCTTTCGGCACCCAGCCAGGGTTCACCGGTCGGCCTGCTGGCGGTGTTTGGCTCGACCCTGTTCCAGCTCTCGGGCATCTTCATGCTCAGCCCGCTGATGCTGCTGATGTTGAAAAACGTGCAGGTCTCCACCACCGTGGCGGGCTTGTTTGCCGCCACCACCTGGCTGGGCATTTTTGTCATGACGCCGTTTGCCTCGCAGCTGATCCAGCGCGTGGGCCGACGCCAAACCATGTGGGTGGCCTCGACCGTGCCGATCATCGCGGCGTTGGGTTTTATGCTGACCGATGTGGTGTGGGTCTGGTTTGTGCTGGAGCTGGCAGCGGGCATCACCGGTGGCCTGCGCTGGGTGCTGGCCGAGGCCTTCATTGCCGAATTTGCACCACCGCGCAAAATCGGGCGCTTTATTGGCACCTACGCCACGCTGGTGGGCCTGACCTTTGTGATTGGCCCCACCTTGCTGGCCTGGGTCGGCCCCGACAACACCCTGGCCTTGTGGCTGGTGGTGGCACTGCTGGTCATCGGGCTGGCCTGGACGGCGCTGATCCCACGCCTGCCACCCGACCATGACAGCCACAGCGCCAGCGTGGGCCTGCGCGGGTTGTGGCAGGCGGTGCTGGCCCACCCGGTGATCATGTTGGCCGGTTTTCTGGGTGGCTTTTTTGAGCTGGGCCTGGCCTCGATCCTGCCGCTGTACGGGCTGTCACTGGGCCTGAGCGCCAGCGCCGCGACCCTGCTGGTGGCCGTCAGTGGGGCGGGGGGCACCTTGATCGCCCTGCCCTCGGGTTTGCTGGCCGACCGTTTTGCCAACCCGGCGCAAGGCAGGCGCACACTGATGGCGGTGTGTGCCGCGATGATACTGCTGTCGACCCTGCTGCTGCCCTGGGTGAGCGGCGCCCAGGTCCTGGTCTGGCCCATGGTGGCGGTCTGGGGTGCAGCAGGTGGTGCGCTCTACACCCTGGCCATGGTCGACATCGGTGCCCGCGAAAAAGGGCTGACCCTGGTCAACAGCACCGCCGTGCTGGTGCTGACCTACACTTTGGGCGGGCTGATGGCCTCGGCACTGTCTGGCGCGTTGATCGAGTGGTCCCCCGCGCTGGGTTTCCCGCTGCTGCTGAGTCTGCTGGCACTGGCCGCCTGCTGGGCACTGGTGCGCCATGCCCGGCGTTTTTGACCGTTTCACCACGTGGTTTGACCTGACCCCTCGGGAGGCAAGATGTTTTTTGCAACAGATGTCAGCGCCGTCTCGCACGGTATCCAGCTGGCGGTGGCGCCGGTGTTTTTGCTCACCGCCGTGGCAGGCATGATTGGCACGGTGGCCGGGCGGCTAGCGCGCATCATCGACCGCGCCCGCCTGCTGGAGGGCCGTATCGAAGCCGCTCCTCACGACTGCCCGATGCCCACCATCATTGCCGAGCTCAAACAGCTGCGCAAACGCGGCAACCTGGTGAACGTCTGTATTGGCTTGCTGACCCTGTGTGCGATCCAGATCGGGCTGACCATCATGGCGCTGTTTCTCGGTGAAACCACCGAAATCGAGAGTTTCAAGGTGGCCACCGTGTTGTTCCTGTCGGGGGTGGGCAGCTTTTTGCTGGCGCTGCTGTGTTTTCTGACCGAAACGGTGATTGCCACCCGTATCCTCAAATTTGGCCACGGCGGGCGCCAGGCCAAACACTGGGGGCCCCCTCAGTAACGCAGCCGGGCGTAATAGGTTTTCTGCGCCGCCTCACGCGCCTGGCGCAAAGTAGTGATGCCCATGGCCTGCAGCAGCGGGATCAACCTGAGCCAGACCTCGGCGGTGACCAAGGCATCTCCCAGCGCGGTGTGGCGACCCAGCACGGTGATGTTGAAGCGCTCGGCCAGAACCTCCAGCCGATGCTCTTCATGGTTGGCGTGCACCACGGCTGAGAGCAGCAAGGTGTCGAGCACCGGCTGGTCAAACTTCAAGCCGGTGGCTGCTTCCTGCAGCTGCAGGAACTTCATGTCAAACGCCGCGTTGTGCGCCACCAGCACGGTATCGCTGGCAAAGCGGTGAAACGCGGGCAAAACCTCGGTGATGCGGGGCTGGCCACGGACCATCTCCTGGGTGATGCCGTGGATCGGGATGGTGGCGGCCGGAATCAGTCGCCCGGGGTTGACCAACTGCTCAAAACTCTCCTGGCGCAGCAGTTTGCCGTTGACACAGCGGGTGGCGCCGATCTGGATGATCTCATCCCCCTCGGACGGGTTCAGGCCCGTGGTTTCGGTGTCAAACACAGTGTAGGCCAGCTCATTCAGACGGCGGTCATCCAGTGCGCTGGTCTGGTCGGTGCTCTGGAACAGGTCGAAGTCGTAATACTCGGGGCGGCTGTCGCCGTGCCCCAGCGTGGCGGTTTCGGGCAGGTCCTGCACATTCACCTGGGGCAGAGCAAAACGGAAAAAAGCCTCGTGGCGCACCCGCTCGCGCGCAAAGATCAGCTCACCCCCATGGCGCTCGACCACATCGCGCACACTCAAACGGGTGCTCTCGGCGCCCATCTGCATGCTGTCCATCTGCCAGATCATCACGGTTTCGGTGCTCATCACCTGGTCGGTCCAGATCAGGTCAAGCTTGGCCACGCCGTTCTCGGACAATAGCCGCAAGCGCAGGAACCTGACATCAAACTCATCCACCAGCCGTGCCGACAGATACACCAGCGCCTGGATCAGGCTGTAGCTGTCCACCCGCAGCCACAGGCTGTCGTCGAGCTGCTCCAGTGACACCGTGCGCTGGCAGTGTTTCTGAATGCGCTGCTGCGCCACCAGCAACACGTCGGCACCCAGCATTTCCTCCAGCGGCCAGCGGGTGCTCTGACCATGGCTGGCCTGTTTGTCCAAGTCGGTGATGCGCTGGGCCATGCTGTTCATCTCGTCGTGCAGGATCTGGCGCTGACGCGCGCGTGGTTCACCTGTGAGCTCCGAGGCCTCCAGCGTGGCCAATGCGGTTTTCATGCCCGCCAGCGAGGCGCGACAGCCCTGAGTGAGCGTGTGCAGCATCTGGTCGCGACGCTTTTCCTCCTCAAAGGCCCGGGTCACGTTGTCGAGCATCAGCACAAACCCGCTCAGGGCGTTGTTGGCGTCCTCGGTGTTGCTGGTGCGCACCGGCGCCATCTGCACCTTGAGCAGCTGACCGGCGGCGGTGCTCGTGACAAACTGGGCCGACGGGTTGGCGGCGCCACGCAGCAGGCGCTGCTGGATGCTGTCGATGGCGTGCGCCACCAGGGCACGGTCAAACACCGCGTAGATCGAGCGGCCAATGCCCACCAGTTCAGCACCACCGGCCAGCGCGGGCACATTGGACAAGGTACGAAACTGCAACCGGGCCCGGTTGTTGTAGAGCAGGATGCGGCCATCCAGGTTGCACACCACCACACTTTGGGTCAGCTCGGCCATGAGCGCGGCCAGGCGGTCTTTTTCCTGCTGGATGCCCAGGCTGGCTTGCGCCACCTGGCTGGCCATCTCGCGGCGCAACTGGTCGCGCTGGCTGGCCAGCTGAAACACCACCTGCGCCAGCTCCTGGGTTTCGTGGGTGCCCTGGTGCTGCATCGGGGCGGCCTGCTCTGCCGCCAGCAGCACCCGGGTTTGCTCCAGCAAACGCGCAGGTGCGCTGGCGTAGCGCCGAAACAGCCAACGCAAAGTGGCAGCAATCACCACCAGCCCCATCAGCCAGGTCAAACCAATCAGCCACAACTGCGGTGCCAGTTGCCCCAGAACCAGCGCGCGCTGGTCGGCTGCCAGGGCCATCACCAACAAGCCCATCGTCACCAGCAACCAGACGATGCTGGCCGCTGCCATCACCCCCATGGCCCACACCAGTCGACGATCCAGTCTCATGCCTCAGCCTCCGTTTGACCGACCCTGTGCACCGAGCCGTTTGTCCCCACATCCATGCTTGTCTCCATTTGTCTGGTTTTGCCAGCCATTGTGCAGGCGAAGCACCCAAGAGAACAAGCCAGAACCTGCGCTGGACTTGGCCAGCAAGACGTTTTGTCGACCGCTGATGCACAACACCAACAGCGCCCTAGGGAAAACACCGACGCATCCCTTGGCCCGGCCGGCATAAGGCGCGCCAGACATCTGCCTGACACATCAGACAGAGCAACAATAATGCCTCCAAGCCCTTATATTTATTGTCATGATCGCTATAAAAATATAAGCAACACATCCAAACAGACAGACATCCAGAAACCAGTCTCGCATCCGTTAATTGAGGCAAAACCCGGCGTCTTGCCCTCGCGCAGGCCACAGAAAAGCCAGTCATGGTGTTGGCAGCCTACTTGGTCAGCAATTGGTAAGACGTGCCACTTAGCCTCCCGGCCGTCGAAGCAATTATTAGGAGACAAAACCATGCAAGACGATTTGATACAGCGGGTGATCAGCCACCCGAAATATCAGGAGCTCAAAGCCAAACGCAGCAGCTTTGGCTGGACGCTGACCTGGGCGATGATGATCGTGTATTACGGTTTCATCGTGCTGGTCGCATTCAACAAGCAGTTCCTGGCCACCAAGCTCGGTGCGGGCGTCATGACCATCGGCATCCCGATCGGTTTTGGTGTCATTGTGTTCACGGTGCTCATCACCGCCATCTACGTCCGACGCGCCAACAGCGAATACGACGACCTGACTGCAGAGATCACCAAGGCGGTACTGAAATGATGACCAAAAACGATACCACCCGACAAGTCCTCACCCTGCTGGCACTCTTCGGCGTGTCAGCGGCCGCCTGGTCTGCAGGCGCGGACCTGGGCCAGGCCCAGAAACAGGCGACCAACTGGACGGCCATCATCATGTTTGCCGCCTTTGTGGTGTTCACCCTGTTCATCACCAAGTGGGCCGCCGCCAAAACCAAATCGGCCGCTGACTTCTACACCGCAGGTGGTGGCATCACCGGCTTCCAGAACGGCCTGGCGATTGCTGGCGACTACATGTCGGCGGCATCCTTCCTGGGGATTTCTGCCGCCGTGATGGCAAGTGGGTTTGACGGCCTGATCTACTCCATCGGCTTCCTGGTGGGCTGGCCGGTCATCACCTTCCTGATGGCCGAGCGCCTGCGTAACCTGGGCAAATTCACCTTTGCCGACGTGGCCGCCTTCCGCTTCGAGCAAAAGCCGATCCGGATTTTTGCGGCTTCCGGCACGCTGGTGGTGGTGGCGTTTTACCTGATCGCCCAGATGGTGGGTGCCGGTCAGCTGATCAAGCTGCTATTTGGTCTGGAGTACTACATTGCGGTGATCATCGTGGGCGCGCTGATGATGATTTACGTGCTGTTTGGCGGCATGACGGCCACCACCTGGGTGCAGATCATCAAGGCCTGCATGTTGCTGGGTGGTGCGTCCTTCATGGCGCTGTCGGTGTTGTGGCACTTTGGCTTCAGCCCGGAAGCCATGTTTGCCTCGGCCGTACAGATCAAGACCGACCTGGCACTCAAAGACGGCAAGATTGCCGAAGTCGCCGCAGCGGCCGGTCAGTCCATCATGGGACCAGGCAACTTTGTGAAAGACCCGATCTCGGCGATCAGCTTTGGTATGGCGCTGATGTTTGGTACGGCTGGTTTGCCCCACATCCTGATGCGCTTCTTCACCGTGCCCAGTGCCAAAGCGGCGCGCAGCTCGGTGATGTGGGCCACCGGCTGGATCGGCTACTTCTACCTGCTGACCTTCATCATCGGTTTTGGCGCGATCACCTTTGTGCTGACCAACCCCGAGTTCCTGGATGCCAAGGGCGCACTCAAAGGCGGCGGCAACATGGCCGCTATCCACCTGGCCAACGCGGTGGGTGGCAATGTGTTCCTGGGTTTCATCTCGGCGGTGGCTTTTGCCACAATTCTGGCGGTGGTGGCAGGCTTGACCCTCTCAGGCGCGTCGGCTGTGTCACACGACATTTATGCCACCGTGATCAAGCAAGGCAAGGCCAACAGCGCCGATGAGCTGCGTATCTCCAAAATCACCACCATTTGCCTCGGCATTCTGGCGGTGACACTGGGCATCGTGTTCGAGAAACAGAACATCGCCTTCATGGTGTCGCTGGCGTTTGCGATTGCGGCCTCGGCCAACTTCCCGGTGTTGTTCATGTCGGTGCTGTGGAAAGACTGCACCACCCGGGGTGCTGTGATCGGCGGCTTTTTGGGTCTGATTTCCTCGGTGGCCTTGACCGTGGTGTCGCCTTCGGTGTGGGAAGCCACGCTGGGCAACCCCAAAGGTTCAGCCCTGTTCCCCTACACCTCACCAGCGCTGTTCTCGATGACCATCGGCTTTGTTGGCATCTGGTTGTTCTCGCTGATGGACAAGAGTGCACGTGCGGCCAAAGACCGCGATGGTTTCCTGGCGCAGCAAGTGCGTTCGGAAACCGGTATCGGCGCCTCTGGCGCGTCCGGCCACTGACGACAAAAAAGCATCGCCAGCCACTCACGCTGGCGATGCCATCCGTTCAAAGGGCTGCTGGCGCTATCGTCTGCAGCCCTTTTTTGATTGAAAGCTACCGTGTCTTTCATTTTTCCTTTTGAGACCGCCCCCTTCAACGAACTCAACGCCACTGAACAGACCCAGTTGCGCGAGGTGGCGTTGCATGTGCGCATCACCGCCGGAGACCGGCTGCTGGTGCCCGACAGCACGCCCCAGCATCTGTGGGTGATACGCGATGGCCATGCTCAGCTGGAGGAAGACGACCATGTGCATGTGTTGACTTCGGGCGAAGCCATCAGCTGGCGCGCCTTACTGACCGAGCGCAACCATGCCAGTGTGGTGGCGCTGGATGACGTGTTGGCCTGGCAGATCCCCAAAACCACCCTGATGCCACTGCTGGCCAACAACCTGCGCTTCAGTGCCCGGGTGTTTGCCGCCATGGCCACCGATCTGGCCGATGACGAGGACATTGACCACAACCGGGAACTGATGTCGCTGATGCTGGTGCGCGTCAAAGACGCCTATTTGCAAAAGCCTTTTTATGTGGATGGCCAGCTCGACGTGGTGTCGGTCTGCCGCCTGCTGGCTGAGCACAGATTGACCAACGCGCTGGTACGTGATGTGCAACAGGGGGGCGAGCGCATCGGCATGTTCACCACCACCGACCTGCGTGATGCCTTATTAAAACCTATAGCACCCCACCTATTACCTATAAGGGATGTCGCCCGTTTTGACCTGATTACCCTGGGCCCGGACGCCGAGCTGTTTGAGGCCCTGCTGATCATGTTGCGGCACCGCGTGCACCGGGTGCTGGTGAAAGACGGCGACACCATTCTGGGCCTGCTGAGCCAGCTCGACCTGATGAGTTTCATGTCCAACCACTCGCATCTGATCACACTGCAGGTGGAACAGGCGCGCACGGTGGACGATCTGCGTGCAGCGGCGCACCAGGTGGACGACTCGATCAAGATGCTGCAGCGTGGCGGTATGCGCATCGAGATCATCTCCAAGCTGGTGAGTGAGCTCAATGGCCAGATTTTTGCCCGCTTGTGGTCGCTGCTGGCGCCCGCTGAGTTGCAGCAAAACAGTTGCCTGCTGGTGATGGGCAGCGAGGGCCGCAGTGAACAGATCCTCAAAACAGACCAGGACAACGCCCTGCTGCTGCGCGATGGCTACAGCTGTGTCGATCTGGCCAGCATCACCGGTCAATTCAGTGCCGCCCTGCTGACCTTTGGTTACCCGCCTTGCCCGGGCAACATCATGATCACCAACCCGCTGTGGTGCCAATCCCTGGCGGCTTTTCGCGAGACCATAACCCAGTGGTTGTTTGACGCGGACCCCGAGGGCAAGATGAACCTGGCCATTTTTCTGGACGCCCGGGCCATTGCTGGCGACGCCTCGCTGCTGGCCAACGCCCGCGAACATGCGCTGAACCTGGCCACCGGCAGCCTGTCTTACATGGCCCGCATGGCCAGCGCCATCGACCAGTTTGCCGAGCCCACACAAGGCTGGTGGAGCCGCATCACCAAATTGCAGATCAGCGAGCCAGAGACCTTTGACCTGAAAAAAATCGGCACCTTCCCGATCGTGCACGGCACCCGTGCCCTGGCCCTGGAGCATCGGCTGGAGACACTGGGTACGGTCGAGCGGCTGCAGGAACTGGGCCACCGACAGCTGTTGCCGACAGCGCTGGTGCGTGATCTGGTAGAAACCTTGCACCTGCTGATGGCGATGAAACTGCGCAACAACCTGCGCCAGCAGTCCCTCGGGCAACCCATCAGCAACCTGATTGAGCTCAACACCTTGGGCACCCTCGACCGCGACCTGCTCAAGGACGCCTTGCTGATCATCAAGCAGTTCAAACAGCACCTGCGCCTGCACTACCGGCTCGAAGCCTGAGCCGATGGCTTGAGCCCCCTGCGGGGCTGAGCGGCTGCCCATCCCGCGCTTGGACCCGCGTGGCGGACGTGTTTTCCCAACCCAACTGGACCCTGGCGGCACTTTTGTGTCGAGGCGGAAACAATTTATCCAACAAATTAGCATCACGTTAATTTGGTATATCCAATATATTCAATTGAATAACTTCTGGTGAAGGATTTATTTTCAAGCACAGAGGTATCCAGTTTTGGTGCTTTTTATAAAAAGCTAGCCACTCACCCGCAGCCCTAATATTTACTCACCTTTCCAATCAACCCCAGGAGATGTTTGTGAGTAATATCAGCTCGGTGACTTCTTATATGCCGTCGTCGACGGCTCTCAAATCCATTCAATCCAATTACGACACCTACAACCAAGCCTATGGCCCGGTGGTGGCCAATGTGGCTGGTGTCGCAGAATCGGTGGCCGATGCAGCCAGCGCCGTTGTGACTTTCAGCGCCGAGAGCCTGAGCAAGCTCGGTGAGCTCGCTGGCGAAGGGTTTGACGCCGTTGGTGACGCTTTCGGCGATGCCGGGAGCGCCATCGGTGATGCGGTGGACAGTGTGGAAAACGGCCTGTCCGGCTTGTACACCGACATCTCGGACCTCGCGCAAAACGGTGTGGAAGCCATCAGCGACACCGCCACCTCGATGGCCGACAGCATCAGCGAGGCCACAGAGTCGGTGGTGGATACCGTCAGTGATGCGGCTTCCTCGGTGGTGGACGGCATCGGCTCGGTCGCCAACAGCGTCGCGGGTTACGCCACCATGGGCGCGCTGGCAGTCAAACAAGCCATCAGCGAACTGGCCTGACATGGCTGCCCGCCCACACACCGCAGCGCTGGTGCTGGCCAGTTGCGCCCTGTCGGGCTGCTCCATCCTCAGCCCGATGCCACTTTGGGAACTGACCAAAGCCACCGGTCAGCTGGCCTTCAGCGCCCTGCAGACAGAGCCGGGCGAGGCCAGTGACACGGTCTACCACGCCCATGCCCGTTTTTCCAGCTTGTGCATCGAATACAACCCGCAGACCCAGACCGCCGATGTGCTGCCCGCCCTGCAACTGGCGCTGCGTGCCCACCAGATTGACAGCCGCGTGTATGAAAGTGCCATCAACACGCCCCATTGCCCGGTCTGGTTGCGCTACAGCGCCCAAATGGAGTGGGGAAAGTCGCCCTACTCAGAGCGTTACCAGGCCTACATCAGCCAAGCCACCCTGAGCTTGCAAACCGACCGCGGCCAGGTGTTGTCCAGCAGCCACTACAGCTTGGGTGACGGCATGCGCACCAGCAAATGGGCCTCGACCCAGGACAAGCTGGCGCCGGTGGTCAGTGCCCTGGTCACCGGGATACAGCCAGACAAGCGGACAACCCAACCCGTCAAGGAGCAATCATGACCCGCCCCTTTGCCCGCCCTGTGCTGGCGGCCCTCAGCCTGAGCAGCCTGTTGCTGGGCTGTGCCAGCCCGAACCCCACCACCGTGCCAGGGCCGCTGTCGGCCTTGCCTGTGGCCCGCCCGACAAATCTGGAGCGGGTCACCACCGGATCGCTGTTCCAGGCCAGTTCAGGCTCGCTCTTTAGCGGGCGGCAAAAACCCCGCGCCATTGGTGACACCGTCAAGGTGAGCATCTCGGAGAAACTCAGTGCCAGCGACACCGTCAAGGCAGATGCCAACCGGGAAACATCCTTGAAGTCCAAAGGGCCTGGCGTTCGGGAAGACTCCCCGCTGGCGGGCCTGTTCAACCAGGACGCCACCGCCTCCGGCAGCAATGCCTTCAAGGGCAACGGCAGCGCCAAAAACGACAGCAGTTTTACCGGCCAACTCGCCGCCTCGGTGGTCAATGTTCTAGCCAATGGCAACCTGGTGGTGGCGGGTGAACGCAGCATCGCCCTGCATGGTGGTGGCAGCATCCTGCGTTTTTCCGGGGTGGTCGATCCGCGCGACATCAAGGACGGCAACGTCATCCAGTCGAGTGATGTGGTCAATGCCCGCCTGGAAGTGGTGGCACAGGGCGAGTCGTCCGAGATTGCCTCTCGCACCTGGCTGCAAAAGGTGCTCAGCAGAACCTTGTCCGTCTGGTAGTGGCTTCAGGGGAAAAGCCATGTTCACATTTCTCAAAACCACTTTGACAGCGGTGTCCTGGTTGGCTGCCAGCCTGCCCGCCACCGCCGCACTGCAGATGGACGGTGTGGCGCTGGAGGATTCGGTCCAGGTGGCTGGCAAAAACCTCAAGCTCAATGGCGCGGGCATCAGCATGCGTTTGATCTTCAAGGTCTACGCCCTGGGTCTGTACCTGCCCAACCGCCAGGACACAACACGTGACGTGTTGCATGGCGAGGGCCCCAAAAGGCTGTTGATCGCCATGTTGCGCGATGTCAGCGGCACAGAGTTCAACGACGAGTTGCGCCAGTATGCGGTGGCTGAGAGCGCCTCGGTGCCCGCGCACATTCTGGACAACATGGTGCGCCTGGGTCAGGCCATTGAACGCCAGTCCAACGGCCTGCGCAAAGGCGACACCCTGACGCTGGACTGGGTGCCAGGCACCGGCACAATGGTGGAACTCAACAACAAGCCGCTGACCGCCCCACTGCGCGACATGGCGTTTTACAAGGCTTTGCTCAACATCTGGCTGGGCGACCGGCCGGCCGATTCCGGGCTCAAAATGAAATTATTGGGCCAAGCCACGGAATTGCGCTCAGCCTTGCGTGACTGAACCCGGGTCAATATGTGAACGCAATATGTCGACTTTGTATCTGTTTGGACATAAAACACACCACATACTCAGAATGCCCCCCCAGAAAGGCTTTGGCACAAATAGCCACAAATGACAAACCTACAATCAGCCCATTTATGCCTTCAAGATGACTTCCAAATTTCAGGTACTGATTGTCAACGACGACGAAGATATCAATCGCCTGCTGGCCGATTATCTGGTGCCCTATGGCTTTGTGACCCATGTGGCCTGTGATGCCGACAGCATGCGCCGCCAGCTGGAGCGCCACAGCATCGACCTGATCGTGATGGATGTGATGTTGCCCGGTACCGATGGCCTGAGCCTGACGCGCGAAGTCAGGCAACACTCGCCCATCCCGGTGATCATGCTGACCGCCCGCGCCGACCATTTCGACCGGGTGCTGGGCCTGGAGAACGGCGCCGACGACTATGTCACCAAGCCGTTTGAGCCGCGTGAGCTGGTGGCCCGCATCCAGTCGGTGCTGCGCCGCGCCAACGCCCACAGCAACACCAAAGGACGTGACGGTGGCCATGTGATCTGTTTCAACGGCTGGAAGCTCAACCCAGAGAACCACAGCCTGCACGCCCCCAGTGGCATCACCGTGGCTCTGTCCAATGCCGAGTTCCGGCTGCTGTGCAGCTTTTTGCACACCCCTCGGCGTTTGCTGAGCCGCGACCAGCTGATCGAACTCGCCCATGGCCATGTGGCTGGTGCCGGTGAGCGCAGCATTGACCTGCTGGTGTCACGGCTGCGCCAGAAGCTGGCTGGCTCGCCCGACGGTGCAGACATGATCAAAACCGTCCGGGGTCGTGGTTACCTGTTTACCGCACCGGTTGAGCGGGGTCAGGCCGCGTGAAGCTTCGGCTGATCGGGCTGGCCCGTCGGCTGGTGCCGAGCACACTGTTTGGCCGCCTGGCCCTGCTGCTGTGTGTGGCGGTGTTGATCAGCCACGCGCTGGCGATCAAGTTGATGTTTGAGGTGGGTCCGAGCCTGTTTGGCCCGATGCCCAACGGCCCGCCCCCCGGGCCACCACCCGGTCCGTTCACCGGCCCCAACATGGTGGGCCCGCAGCCCCCTCACCCCACAGACGCCCCCGGCCTGGCCCACCTGGGTCTGTGGCTGGACATCGGGATACGGCTGCTGGCGCTGATGGTGGCGGCCTGGATCGGCGCCCGCTGGCTGGCGCAGCCGGTGCGCCGGTTGGCCGATGCCGCGCGTGAGCTGGGGCGCGACATCCACCGCGCGCCACTGGTCGAGCAAGGCAGTGACGAGTGCCGTGAAGCCACCCGCGTCTTCAACCAGATGCAGGCCCAGATCTGCCAACAACTGAGCGAGCGCGACAGCTTTGTGGCCGCCGTCTCACACGACCTGCGCACCCCGCTGACGCGTATGGCGCTGCGCGCCGAGAGCCTGCAGGACGGCGAACAGCGCCTGTGTTTCCAGCGCGACATCACCGAGATGAACACCATGATCACCGCCACGCTGGACCACCTGCGCGGTGTGGCCTCGGGGGAACCGATGGTGTTGCTTGATGTAGGTTCCTTGCTGAGCAGTCTGGTTGACGACTACCAGTCCTGGGGCCACCCGGTGACCCTGGTTGAGGCGGATCTGTCCAGCCCGGTGGCGCCGCTGCTGACCCAGGCGCAGGCGCTGCGCCGCTGCATCAGCAACATCGTCGACAACGCGGTGCGTTACGGCGGCTCGGCCCGGGTGCGCTGTTTTGAAGAGGCGGGCCAGCTGTGTATCGAGGTCAGCGACCCCGGCCCAGGCATGGCCACCGCCGACCTGAACCGGGCACTGACACCGTTCTTCCGCGCCGAAGGCTCCCGCAACCGCCACAGTGGCGGGGTGGGCCTGGGGCTGTCGATTGCCAACGACATCGCACGCCGCCTGCATGGCGAGGTGCGGCTCAAGAACGGGGCCAGCGGCGGTCTGGTGGCCACCGTGGTTTTGCCCCGGCCCTCATCAACACCCAACTGACGAACGCCCCACCCCGCCCTGGATTCAGGGCCAAATCAGCCTCCAGCCCTCATATATAAAGGGCCTGGCGCTATGGTTATGGATGATTGGCGGCCTGATCAAAGCCTTGCAGCACATTGACCGCGTTGGTGCCCACCTCGGCCACCGCATAACCACCTTCAAACACAAACACCGTGGGCAAGCCCGCTTTGGCCAAGTCCTCACCGACCTGCAGGTAGTCGGCACTCTGCAGCGAGAAGCCCGAAATCGGGTCACCCACAAAGGTGTCCATACCCAGCGACACCACCAGCGCCTGCGCACCAAACTCGGCAATACCCGCCAAGGCCTGCTGCAAAGTGGCCCGCCAGACCTCAAAACCGGTGCCACGCGGCAACGGCCAGTTGCGGTTAAAACCCAGCCCGGCACCTGCACCCAACTCATCGGCGTACCCCAGGTAAAACGGGTACTCGGTGTGCGGGTCGCCATGGATGCTGCTGAAGTACACGTCTGGCCGCTCATAAAAGATGGCTTGTGTGCCGTTGCCATGGTGGTAGTCGATGTCCAGAATCGCCACCCGATCCAGCCCCTGCTCACGCAAGGCCTGCGCGGCCAGGGCGGCGTTGTTCACAAAACAATACCCGCCAAAAAAGTCGGCGCCCGCGTGGTGCCCCGGTGGCCGGGTCAGCGCAAAGGCAGCACGCTCACCCCCGGCCACGGCCAACGCCGCACTCAGGGCACAGTCGGCACCGGCGCGGGCGGCGTCCCAAGTGCCTTCGGTCAGCGGCGTGCCCGCGTCCATCGAAAACAGGCCCATGCGGGCCGCAAAGTTGGCAGGCAACACATCCGAGCGCAGGCTACGCACCGGCCACACCGAGGGCAGCGCGTCACGCTGGGCGTTGGCAGGGTCCAGCGCCACCCACTCGTCCCAGGCACCGGCCAGAAAGTCCAGGTAACGCTGGCTGTGCACGCCCAATAACGCGCTGTCATCAAAGGGTTCGGGCGGCAAGATGGCGCCAAGCTTGCGCGCTTTCAACTCGGCCAGCACATGGTCCACCCGTGCGGGCACCTCGAAACACGGCACCAACTGGCCGCGAAACATCTCCAGCTTGCCTTGGTGCTGGCTGTGCAAATGGTTGTAGTAGGTCAACATTGGGTGTTTTTCCAATTCTGTTTGTCGGTGGCCCAGCCATCCGGGCACGGGGCTGACCGGGTATTTTGCCGGGCGCGCCTGGCCTCAAAAGGCCTGCTCTGGCAAAAAACTGGGAATAACTGATTGCTCCAGCGCTGATCACCCCACGCTACGAGCTTGAGGGCTACGAGGAATTCTTGCGGTTTAAGCAGAATTCACATTCAATATTCGTGAATCGCGAATATTGAGTGTGACCGAGCCACCTGATTGAAACAAACGAATGGTTGCCTGCGCTACCACAATGGCGCAAAATGCGCCATTCAGGAGGAACACCATGTCCCAAGCTACAACCGGTTTTGCATCCGTCAAACTGCCCACCGCTTTAGTGAACCAAGCGCGCGAAGCTGCGCAGCCCATGCGCCGCTCGGTAGCGGGGCAGGTGGAATACTGGGCCACGCTGGGCCGCATCGTGGAGCACAGCGGCCTGACCGCGCAAGAAGCCCAAACTGCCATCGCCAACTACGAGACCGCCGCCCGGCGCGCTCGCCCCAGCGCCAGCGAGCCCGATAACCAAGCAGACGCCCCGCTCGCCCAGTTTATGGCCATGGAACACGATGGCAGCCTGGCGCAGCGCGTGCGCGAGGTGGTAGCCAACAAGCCTGGTGAGAGCGGAATATGAGCAGTACAAATACAAAATCTAATATCCCAGCCTCCATTGAACCAACAGAACCTCTCTCTATTGGGGAAATCGCCCAACGCATCCAGCTCGTCCGTGGCCAGCGTGTGGTGCTGGACGCTGACTTGGCCGCTTTTTATGGCGAAACAACCAAGCGCTTCAACCAGCAAGTGCGCCGCAACCTTGCTCGCTTTCCAGCCGATTTCATGTTCCAGCTCGACGAAAACGAGTTGGCCGCTTTAAGGTTGCAATTTGCAACCTTAAAGACCGGGCGTGGCCAGCACAGTAAATATCTCCCGCTGGTATTCACGGAGCACGGCGCCATCATGGCGGCCACGCTATTGAATAGCTCGAGGGCTACCGCAATCAGCGTCCATGTGGTCCGCGCATTTGTCGAACTGCGTGCAATGCTGGCAAGTAACCAAGCTTTGGCGCAGAAAGTAAACACGTTGGAGCGCAAGGTGTCAACGCACGAACGCAATATCGCCGAGCTGGCTGACTCCATGGCACAACTGCTGCACACACCCGCAGAACCCGCCAAACGGCCAATCGGGTTTATCAACCCAGACGACTCAAGCGCATCAAAAACCACTGGCTGAATCGCCCCCTATTTCGCAGTAAAAGCTAATCTGAAATCCGAGCCTCGCCTGGCAAAGTGGCGCGTATCGTTGCCTTCAACTTTTCAACGGCCTCGCCCAAGTTACCTGGGGTCCACACCACCGTTAAATGGTGATTCGTGTCGAAGTGAGTCCCTTGCGTCCTATCATCAAACACATCCTTGCGACAAAGATAGATAACCGGCTTACCGAGCCCCTCTGCAAAACCAGCCTCCCAATACGATCCCTTGTTGTGGTGCGTAAGGTCTGCCAACAAGAATCGACTCTGTCGAATTTCCACACGCAAACGGTCGTCGATCAATCCTGCAGGTTGGGAATCATCCAGTCGTTTCAACTCGAACCCAGTCGCAGCAACCGCCGGACGAAAGCAGTCGTTAACAACAGCATCCAAGTCCGGCCGTCCAAACTGCATCGCAATGAATGCGTAACGACTGGAAGTTTGACCACGCTTCAGCTCCTCGTAAAAGCCCCAGCCTGGCAGACTTAGCCGCAGCCCGTGTACAGCGAACCCGCCACTTAGAAAATCTGCAAACTCGCCTTCGATGTAACCTGACTGCTGTGCATGCCTAAGTAACACGCGCACCGACGTCATATCTTTTGCGCCCACAGCGGAGAGAACATGCTGACTAACCTCAACAGTCGCACCCACCGTCGGCAAAGAATCACCCATCCAAGCAATCAAATTCTCAAGCTGTGCCTGTGGTCGCGGTAGCTCTGTATTGGTAATGATGTTGCCCAACAACTCACTATCCAACATCACCCACTGCTCCCGTTTGGTCATCCTATACAGCGAATAGCTCAACCTATCCGCAGCGTCAGAACGCTGATTCAAGCGCCAACCCAGCGTGGCGAAGGCTGTGTCAGACATGGAATAACAACCACAACGAAGGCACTCGAAAAACAGCCGCTCGCCTCGGTCTTCACTATTGACTAGATCGTGTTTGCAAATAGGGCAAGCTTCGGCCATGTTTACTCCTCAGTACTGAATGCCAAACGTCTTTGCAGAGCTCCCCTGCTGCAGCGCCGCGTGCGCTGAGGTTGGTGTCAACCTCGGCTTCGACTTCGCGGATGATGGACAGGTGGCGGCCGACTTGGGCGACGATTCGGTCTTACTCCGCAGCGGGTGGCAACAGTAGTCGGCAAAACCAAAGCCATTGTTCAGGGGGAATTCGCGGATGGCCGCGCCGGTGGCGGCATGGAGGTTGGCGCTGGAAACAGTGCAGACGTGCCAGCCTGCCGCAGCTAGCAGCGTGTCGATGCTGACTCTGGCTTTCTGCTCTGGCGTCATGCCCCGGCTTCCTCCTGTGCTTTCCATTCTAGGCCACAAGAATAACCGGGCGGCATCCCTTATGCTGCATCCACTTGTCGCTTTGTTATTGATAGCAATTACCACCGCATGTCGGTGGGCAGAAGGTGGATTTAGCCGCCCCTCTTGGCGTAGCGCTGCGCCAGCACCGCACAGACCATCAACTGGATCTGGTGGAACAGCATGATCGGCAACAGCATCACCCCCACGGTGTGGGCGGCGAACAGCACCTTGGCCATCGGCACACCACTGGCCAGGCTTTTTTTGGAGCCGCAGAACACGATGGCGATCTCGTCCTCTTTGCTGAACCCCAGTGCGCGGCTGGCCCAGGTGGTCATGGCCAAGGACAGCGCCAGCAGCACACAACAGGTGACCGTCAGGCTGAGCAAGGTCGGCAGCGGCACCTGCGGCCACAGGCCCTCGATCACCGCCGCGCTGAACGCGGTGTAGACCACCAGCAGGATGGAGCCCTGGTCCACCAGCTTGAGGCCGCTGGCGTGGCGCCGCACAAAGTCGCCAATCCAGGGCTGCAGCAACTGCCCCAGCACAAAAGGCAGCAGCAGCTGCAGCATGATGCGGCCCACGGCGTCCAGATTGCCAGTACCCGATACCCCGCCCGCCACCACGAGCCAGCTCACCAGCAGCGGCGTGATGAACACCCCAAGCAGGCTGGATGCCGAGGCGCTGCACACGGCCGCGGCCACATTGCCGCGAGCCATCGCGGTGAACGCAATCGCCGACTGCACGGTGGCGGGCAAGGTGCACAGAAACAACATGCCCACCGCCAGGTCAGGCGTCAGCACGACGCCAAGCAAAGGCTTGAGCAACAACCCTAGGATGGGAAATAACACAAAGGTGCAGGCAAACACCAGCAGATGCAGCCGCCAATGGCTCATACCCGCGACCACCGCCGCACGCGACAACTTGGCGCCGTGCAAGAAAAACAGCAGGGCAATGGCCGCAGTGGTGAGCCACTCAAAACCCTGCGCCGCATAACCGCGCACCGGCAGAAAACTGGCGAGGCCAATGCTGCCCAGCAGGGCCAGGGTGAAGTTGTCGGGGAGGTAACGTGGGCGAGTCATTTGGAAAAGTGCAATCACTACTCTTTCGATAGCTTTATGATCAATAAAAACAAGGGCTCAAGCGGCTTTACGGCCGTTTTCTTGAGCTTTTCCCCTGCTGGCGCAAGCTCTCACCGCGCCAGCACCGCTTTGAGCGCCTTGCCGGTGTGGGTGCCGAGCTTGACCACCTCTTCGGGCGGCGCCGCAGCCACCACCTGGCCGCCAGCGGTGCCACCGTCCGGGCCCAGGTCAATCACCCAGTCGGCTTCGGCGATCACGTCCAGGTCGTGTTCGATCACCACCACGCTGTGGCCGCCATCGACCAGGCGGTGCAGGACCTTGATGAGTTTCTCGACGTCGGCCATGTGCAGGCCCACCGTGGGTTCGTCCAGCACATACAGGGTGTGCGGCGCCTTCTGGCCGCGCCGGGTGATGTCGTCGCGCACCTTGGACAGCTCGGTGACGAGTTTGATGCGCTGCGCCTCACCACCACTGAGTGTCGGTGACGGCTGGCCCAACGTCAGGTAACCCAGGCCCACGTCTTTAAGCAACTGCAGCGGGTGCGCAATGACCGGCATGGCGGCGAAGAAGTCCACCGCCTCGTCCACTTCCATCCGCAACACGTCACCAATGTTTTTGCCGCGCCAGGTGACCGCCTGGGTTTCGGGGTTAAAGCGGGCGCCCTTGCAGGTTTCACACAGCACCTTCACATCGGGCAAGAAGCTCATGGCAATGGTGCGGATGCCCTGGCCTTCACAGCTTGGGCAACGGCCCTCGCCAGTGTTGAAGCTGAAGCGGTTGGCCGCGTAACCGCGCGCCTTGGCTTCCAGCGTGTCGGCAAAGAGTTTGCGGATGGTGTCCCAGAAACCGATGTAGGTGGCCGGGCAACTACGTGGTGTTTTGCCAATCGGGGTTTGGTCCACTTCCAACACACGATCTACAGGCTCGTAACCGCTGACCTGTTCACAACCGGTCCAGGCGATGGTTTCGCCTGCTTCCAGCGCATCGCGCCCCGCCTTGGTACTGCGTTTGTGGACCGCTGTCTGCACATTGGCCAGCAACACATCGCGCGCAAGCGTGGACTTGCCGGAGCCGGACACACCGGTCACCGCGACCAAGCGTTTGAGTGGCACCTGGACGGTGACGTTTTGCAGGTTATGCAAATGGGCACCGGTGACGGTGATCCATTGCTGGCTGTAGGGCTCAACCACGTTCGGGTCCACGGGCAACCGTTTGGCGACCTTCGTTTTCTTGGGCGCAGGCACAAACACAAATTTGGCATCCCCAGCTACAGCCGCCAACACGCTGTCAGCAGACGCTGGTTCGCTGGGCAACGGGTTGGCATCAACCGCCAAGGTTTCTGGCGCACTGGCACCCAATTGGCCTCCGGCCCTTTTATCACCTGGGCGAACAGCTACCGATTCCGCAGCAAGCACTACCCGGCGCGCCTGCACCGGATGGCGCATGGCGTGCAACAGATAACGCCCGGTCTGCGACTCGGCGGCGTCCTGAATGTCAGCCACCGAGCCTTCGGCCACCAGCCGCCCGCCGCGTTTGCCAGCACTTGGGCCAATGTCGATGATGTGGTCGGCGTGGCGGATGGTGTCCTCGTCGTGCTCGACCACCACCAGGGTGTTGCCCTGGTCGCTCAGCGTTTGCAAAGCACCCAGCAAAATCTGGTTGTCACGCGCATGCAGGCCAATGGTCGGCTCATCCAGCACATAACAGACACCCTGCAAGTTGCTGCCCAGCTGCGCCGCCAGCCGGATGCGCTGCGCCTCGCCGCCGCTCAAGGTCGGTGCGCCGCGGTCCAGCGTCAAATAACCCAGGCCAACCTGCTCCAGGAACTTGAGGCGGCCCAGAATCTCGGGCACCAGGTCGCGGGCAATCTCGGTCTCGCGCTGGCTCATACGACCCAATACCTGCAAGGTCTCAACCCACGCGCGCATGTCACTCACGCTCAGACGGGCCAGTTCGGTGATGCCAATGCCCTCACCCCTGCCCTCTCCCGACGGGAGAGGGAGAAATTCAGACGCCTGCGCCGCGCTGATGACCGCACTCTCTTGCTCCCTCGCCCCTTTGGGGAGAGGGCCGGGGTGAGGGGCTCCAAACTTGACGGCCCGCGCCGTCGCGTTGAGCCGTGTGCCGTTGCAGCTGGGGCAGACGACATCCACCAGGTCTTCCACATCGGCCTCGACAAAGGTTTGTTCACGGCCTTTGGTTTCATCGTCGCGCACCGAGTCGTCAAACACCTTGCGCTGCTCACGGCTGAGTTTGAGACCGGTGCCCACGCAGTCCGGGCACCAGCCGTGTTTGCTGTTGTATGAAAACAGGCGCGGGTCCAACTCGGCGTAGCTGGTGCTGCACACCGGGCAGGCACGCAAGGTGGAAAACACGCTCAAACGGCCAATCCCCGCCGTCGAAGTGCCCGCCTGCATCGCCTCCGACAACCCGTCCAGATCAGACAAGACATGCAACACGCCCTTGCCATGCTGCAAAGCATCGGCCAGGGCTTGGCGCAGCAGGGTTTCATTCTCGGGCGTCACGTCCAGGCTGAACACCGGCAGCTCGATGGTGTGCTCCTTGAAACGGTCCAGGCGCGGGAATGCTGTGGTCGGCAAAAAGTTGCCGTCGACACGCAGATGGGTGAACCCACGTGGGCGCGCCCAGTCGGCCAGCTCGGTGTAGACACCCTTGCGGTTCATCACCAGCGGCGCCAGCAACCCAATATGCTGACCGCGATAGGTTTTCATCAACTGCGCGGCAATACTCTCAGGCGTTTGCGGCGCCACTGGTGTGCCGTCATGGACGCAGTGCTGGGTGCCGAGTTTGACAAACAGCAACCTTAAGAAGTGCCAGACCTCGGTGGTGGTGCCCACCGTGGACTTGCGCCCGCCGCGACTCAGCCGCTGCTCAATCGCCACCGTGGGCGGAATGCCGTAGACCGCGTCCACCTCGGGCCGCCCAGCCGGTTGCACGATGCTGCGCGCGTAGGCGTTCAGGCTCTCCAGATAACGGCGCTGCCCTTCGTTGAACAAAATGTCAAACGCCAGCGTCGATTTGCCCGAACCGCTGACCCCGGTGACCACGGTGAACTGGCCACGCGGGATGTTGACACTCAGCCCCTTGAGGTTGTGCTCACGCGCATTGATGATCTGAATGGCATCGTGCCCGGACGGCTGCATAGCATCGCTCACCCGCAAACCCGCCGGGGTTGGGCTGAGGCCGGGTGACGATGTCGAGGCAGCGAAGCTGACGTCTGAGGAACCCGGACTCAGCCCAGCCCCGGCAGCGCGCACCACAGACAAATACTTGACAGAGACCTCCGCCACCTCATGCACCACCCCCATCTGCGCCGCGTACTCACGCAGCGCCTGGCCCGTGTGGGAACTGGCGTGCAACATCACATCTTCAGGTGTACCAAAGGCCACCACCTCACCACCCGCGTCACCGCCCTCGGGGCCCAGGTCGATGAGCCAATCGGACGCACGGATCACATCCAGGTTGTGCTCAATCACCAGCAACGAGTGACCCGCGTCGAGCAACTTGCGCAACGCCCGCATCAGTTTGGCAATGTCGTCAAAGTGCAGCCCGGTGGTGGGCTCATCAAACATGAACAACACCCCTTTGCGCGCCAAAGCCTGGCGGCTGGCACTGCTGCTCTTGGCCGCGTCAGCCAGGAAACCAGCGAGCTTCAGGCGCTGGGCTTCCCCCCCACTGAGCGTGGGCACCGGCTGGCCGAGCTTCACATACTCCAGCCCCACATCCACGATGGGTTGC
Source organism: Rhodoferax fermentans (assembly GCF_002017865.1). NCBI lineage: Bacteria > Pseudomonadati > Pseudomonadota > Betaproteobacteria > Burkholderiales > Comamonadaceae > Rhodoferax > Rhodoferax fermentans. Next base: position 1,425,294 of record NZ_MTJN01000002.1, read on the forward strand.
AACGCACGGATGACATCGCGGTCGTCTTTGAACAAGGCTGCGGCTTCACTCACCGTCAGGTCCAGCACATCGGCCACATTAACAACACGCCCACCACGCTCGATGCTGATCTCCAGAATTTCGGGGCGGTAACGTTTGCCATCACAGTCCGGGCAACGCAGGTAGACGTCGCTCAGGAACTGCATCTCAACATGCTCAAAGCCTGAACCACCACAGGTCGGGCAACGTCCGTCGCCGTTGTTGAAGCTGAACTTGGTAGCGGTGTAGCCGCGTTGCTGCGCGAGCGGCGCGTTGGCAAAAATCTCGCGAATCGCGTCCCAGGCACCCACATAACTCACCGGGTTGGAACGCGCGGTTTTGCCAATCGGCGACTGATCGACAAACACCACATCACTGAGTTGCTCAGCACCCAGCAGGCGCTCAAACGCACCGGGCGTGTCGGTGGCTTTGCCAAAGTGGCGCAACAAGGCGGGGGCCAGTGTGTCCTGGATCAGCGTCGATTTGCCCGAGCCAGACACACCGGTGATACACACCAGGCGCTGCAGCGGGATCTCGACCGAGACGTTTTTGAGGTTGTGGTCCGAGGCGCCTTCCATAATCAGGCGCGGTGTGCTGCTTGCCACCAGCCGCTTGAAACCCATGCCCACCTGTTTACGGCCGCCGAGGTACGCGCCGGTCAGCGTGTCGGCATTGCGCAGATCGGCCGTGCTGCCGTCAAACACAATTTGCCCGCCCAACTGGCCGGGGCCGGGGCCCATGTCAATCATGCGGTCGGCGGCGAACATCACCGCCGGGTCGTGTTCAACCACCACCAGGGTGTTACCGGCGTCGCGCAGGCGCTGCATGGCCACGATGATGCGGTGCATGTCGCGCGGGTGCAGGCCGATGCTGGGTTCGTCCAACACAAACAAGGTGTTGACCAGCGAGGTGCCCAGCGCAGTGGTCAGGTTGATACGCTGCACCTCGCCGCCACTGAGGGTGCGGCTTTGGCGGTCCAGCGTCAGGTAACCAATGCCGACCTCGCTCAGGTATTGCAGGCGGGTGCAGATTTCTTCCAGCAGCAGCTTGAGCGTTTTGGCATCTGCCTCGTTGCCAGGGGCCGCGCCCACCTGGGCCAACTGCATGCTGTCAAAAAAGCGGCGCAGCCGGTCGATTGGCAGCAGCATCAGGTCATGCAGGCACAGGCCCGGCAATGCCTCCAGCTGCGCGCGTGACCATGACACACCGGCAGGCAGAAAACGCTTGGCGGGGTCCAGTACCGCGTCGGCCTGGGCCTTGGAGCCAATGCGCCAGAGCAGGCTTTCGGTCTTGAGCCGGGCGCCGGTGCAGGTCGGGCATTCGGTGTAGCTGCGGTACTTGGACAGCAGCACCCGGATGTGCATCTTGTAGGCCTTGGTTTCCAGGTACTCAAAAAAGCGTTTGACGCCAAACCACTTCTTGTTCCACTGGCCATCGCGGTAGCCAGGTTCACCATGGATCACCCAATGCTGTTGCTCCGGGCTGAGCTTGTTCCAGGCAGTGTCGCGCGGAATGCCGTGGGTTTCGGCATGGCGCATCAGATCGTCCTGGCACTCCATCCAGGCCGGGGTCTGGAACGGCTTGATGGCGCCAGAGCGCAAGGTCAGTTTGTCGTTCGGGATGACCAGGCCGTAATCGACCCCGATGACGCGGCCAAAACCTCGGCAGCTGTCGCAGGCACCGACCGCCGAGTTGAACGAAAACATCGAGGCAATTGGCTCGGTGTAGCGCAGGTTGCTGTCCGGGCAATGCAGGCCGGTGGAAAAGCGCCAGATTTCAGGCGCCTCAGCAACTCCTGAATTTGTAGCCACCTGCCCTTGATTGATAAGGGCTAGAGGCTGATTTAACACATAAACACTGAGGCGACCGCCGCCGTGTTTGAGGGCAACCTCAATCGCCTCCAGCACCCGGGCGCGCTCGGCCGCGCCCAAGCGGAAACGGTCGGCCACCACATCGAGCAACTTGCGCTGCGCCACATCACGCTGCGCCTGCACCTTTGTGAAACCACTGACCGAGAGCCATTGTTCAATCTCTTCGGGCGTGGCGCTGGCGGGCAGCTCGACCGGGAAGGTGATGGCCAGCCGCAGGTCCGACGCCCCCACGCTCCCCACTGCGTTGGGTTCGCTGCCCCCCGAGGGGGCTGCTTCACCTTGGGGCGGCCCGGCGGTGAAGCTTTCCGCACGACGCAGCAGTTCGGCGTAAATCGTTTCAGGCGTGTCATGGCGCACCGGCTGGGCAGTAGCGCTGTCAAACAGCTGGGCAGCGCGGGCGAACAACAGCTTCAGGTGGTCGTTGAGCTCAGTCATCGTGCCCACGGTGGAGCGGCTGGAGCGCACCGGGTTGGTCTGGTCGATGGCGATGGCGGGCGGCACACCGTCGACCTTGTCGACCGCAGGTTTGTCCATACGGTCCAGAAACTGGCGCGCGTAGGCGCTGAAGGTCTCTACATAACGGCGCTGGCCTTCGGCAAACAAGGTGTCAAACACCAGGCTGGACTTTCCCGAGCCGCTCGGGCCGGTGACCACGGTGAGTTCACCGGTACGGATGTCCAGGTCCAGGTTCTTGAGGTTGTGCTGGCGTGCACCGCGAATGCGGATGGTTCCCTGGGTCATGGATGGTGTTTCCGGGTGAGGTGGCAAAGGTTGGGGCCGATGATTCTAGGGCGCCACCTGTCGCCCCGGGCCAGCAGCGGTCTTTGTCGAGATCATGACATTCCCGGCTTGGTCAAGCACCGCTCCAGCAGCGGCCTCACAAAGCGTTCAGTCTGTTGGGGGCAAGCGGGATGCTGAAGCGACAAATAGCGCCAGCTGCGCCAACACCTCCTGCACCACCTGGTTCGCTGCCGTCACACCGGCTTGTGCGTTGTCGCTGGTGGCGTCTGCCTCGGCGCTGAACTCGCGCCAGGCCAGAACCCGGCGGGTTTTTTCATCAGTCAAGTAGGCACGCAGGCTGAACTGCACCCGGCTCGGCGTGTTGTGAAAGTTCTGCTGCAAACGGATGATCTGGGTGTCCAGCCGCAAGTCGCCCGACACACCCGCAGGTGCCAGCACCACCGGGCCAAACGCGCCGGTGTGGTCCAACGCGGCCACCAGCAAGGGGCCCAGCATACGCGCCGGTGGGTCAACCCACTCGCTGTGCGCAAAAAATGCCAGGGTCTGGTCGTCACGCACATAGATGATGCGCTGGCTGTCAAACCCCGATGCCGCCCGCGTTGGAGTAACCAGCAGCGTGGACAAGGGCGGTACCACCTTGCTTTGAACAGCTGTTGCCACCGGACCGGGCAAACCTGCCAGCAGGTACAAGGTCGGGGCCTGGGTGGGGGTCGGGCGCAGCGCACCACAGGCCGACAGTGTGAACAGCGCCGCAACCAGCAGCGCACGCTGTAGCCGATAGGTCGAGGTTTTCAGAACGTGATGGGTCATGGTGTGTCGCCTGATTCGCCGGGGCCATTGACCACGGCGGGGTGTCCAAAAATGAGGCCGCTGGGGTTACGCCGGGTTTGTTCGGTGAGCTCGGTGAGTGAACGGCTCAAGTTACTCAGCTCGGCCAACAAACGCTGTAATTCGGGCAAGGTTTCCGCCCCAAACCGCTGCACATCAGCCCCCACCGCACCAATGGTCTGGCCCGCACCGGCGCTGGTTTTGGCCACCTCGGTGCCCATCAGGGCCACCGCGTCGGCGCTGCGCGCCAAGCGCTGCACCAAGTCGTTGAGGCCAGCGCTGGCCACTGAGGCGTTTTTCATGGTGCGGGCGCCGTCGACCAGCGCGGTGTCGATGCTGTCTTTGCGCGCAGCCAGGGTGCGTGTGATGATCGCCATGTCGGCCAGCGCGTTGTGAAAGGCGGCCTGGTTGTCTTTGCTGAGAATCGCGTTGAGGTTGGTGGAAGTGCTGTCGAGCTTGGCCAACACACTGGAGAGCACGTTCTCCAGCCGGGCCGACAAAGACGGCGAGCTGCGGATCACCGGGTAGCGCGCGCCCACTTTGGCCAGCAACACCGGCGAAGCCAGGCTGCCACCACTGAGCTCCACATAAGCAATGCCGGTGAGGCCCTGGGTCTTCAGCACCGCCAGGGTGTCTTCTTTGACGGGGGTGCCTTGCTCGATGGCAAACAGCAGGTTGACGTTTTTAGGGTTGCTGCTGTCGAGCAGGATGGCCTGCACCTTGCCCACATCCACACCGTTGTATTTGACGGGCGCGTTGAGGTTGAGCCCGGCCACCGACTCCTCCAGCACCGCCTGGTACAGCGCGTACTTTTTCTGCCAGGCGCCGCCCGAGGCCAGCCACAAGATACCCGCCACCAGCAGGCTGCCCAGCAGCAGCACAAAAGCGCCAACCAGCGCATAGTTCACTTTGGTTTCGATGATGTCTCCTGTCGGGTAAAACAGGCCTGTGCGGCGGCGGCGCGCGCCCTCGGCCCGTCAAAAAAGGGGCGTATGGCGGGGTCGCTCATCGCGGCCAGCTCAGCCATCGAGCCAATCGCTTGCACCCTGCCATCTGCCAACACCGCCACCCGGTCTGCCACCTGCCACAGCAGATCGAGGTCGTGGGTGATCATGACCACCGTCAGCCCCAGGGTGTCACACAAGCGCAGTACCAGCTCATCAATACCGGCGGCGCTTTGCGGGTCCAGCCCGGCGGTGGGTTCGTCCAGAAACAGCAGCTCAGGCTCCAGCACCAGGGCACGGGCCAGCGCGGCACGTTTCAACATGCCACCACTGAGTTCGGACGGGTATTGGCGGGCCACACTCGCCGCCAGGCCAACAGCAGCCAGCTTCTCGGCCGCCAGGGCATCCACCTCGCGGTTGCCCAGCTGGCGATGTTCACGCAGCGGCAGCCCAATGTTTTCCAGCACCGTGAGTGAGCCAAACAGCCCGCCCTGCTGAAACAGCACCCCAAAACGCTGGCGCAGTGCCAGCGCCGCGGCGTCGCTGATGTTGGCCAGGTCCACCCCCAGCACCCGGATGTGACCCGCATTGGGTGTCTGCAACAAGATCATTTCGCGCAGCAAGGTTGATTTGCCGGTGCCGCTGCCGCCAATCACGGCAAACACTTCGGCGCGGCGCACGGCCAGGTTGATGTCCTTGTGCACCACATGCTGGCCAAAACGTGTCACCACCTGTTGCATCTCAAGCACCGTCTCGGGCGTATCGGTGGTCATGTCACAGGTCCAGCATGCTGAAGGCCACCGAAAACAGGGCATCCGCCACAATCACCACAAAGATGGACTGCACCACAGCGCGGGTGGTGTGTATGCCCACACTGTCCGCACCACCGCGCGTGCGAAAACCCTGGAAACAGCCGGCCATGACAATGATCGCGGCAAAAATCGGCGCCTTGCCAATACCCACCAGGTAGGTGGTGACACTGACCGCTTTGGAGAAGCGGTCCAGAAACTCAGCAAAACCCACACCCAGTTGGGCGCGGGCCATCAACATGCCGCCCAGCACACCTGAGACATCGGCAAACACGGTCAGCAGTGGCAGGGCCAGCACCAGGGCCAGGAGTTTGGGCAGCACCAGCATCTCCAGCGGCGCGATGCCTATGGTGCGCATGGCATCAATCTCCTGCGTCACCGACATGGTGCCGATTTGTGCCGCATAGGCCGAGCCGGAGCGCCCGGCAATGATGATGGCCGTCATCAAGGGCGCAAATTCGCGCAACATCGACAAACCCACCAAATCCGCGACAAAAATATTGGCGCCGTATTGGCGCAGCTGATCAGCCCCCTGGTACGCCACCACAATACCCAGCAGGAACGACAGCAGCCCAACAATCGGCAGCGCATCGAACCCCGCGCTGCGCAGGTTAAACAGGATGGGGCGCCAGCGAATGCGCCTGGGGTGCAGCACCCAGCCAAGCAGCGCCATCACGTTTTCCCCCAAAAAACCAAGTACTGCCAATACCTGCGCCTGGATGCCGCACGACCAACGGCCAAGGCGCGCCAACATCCCCCATGGGGGCTGGGCGGCGCTTGGGGCGGATGGCAGATCGTCATTCATGGATGCCGCGCATGCTAGGGGCCGATGAAGGGACAGTCTGTGCTCCAGTACACGGACAGCGCCCTCTTTGCCCCCAAACCGCGCTTGGCCACGTCGGGCTGGCGGCCGCCTGTTTGTCACCCATCTGACATGGATCAAAACCATACTGCACAAAGTGCTGGACTTGTGCAAAGATGAGGCTTGCGCCATAATTATTAACAATTAATTAATAACGTCGCGCATCAGAGACCTGGAGCCGCACACGGGTACGCACTCCGGGAGACAAGTTTTTTTAACTGCAAGGAGTCGTTCAATGAGTGGCAAGTCCATGGGTTCCCCGGCGAATACGAGCAACGAGAAGCTTCTCACATGGGTCAGTGACATGGCCGAACTGTGTAAACCTGACCGCGTGGTGTGGTGCGACGGTTCGCAGGATGAGTACGACCGCTTGTGTGAAGAAATGGTGGCCGCAGGCACCTTCATCCGTCTCAATCCCGAAAAGCGCCCCAACTGTTTCCTCGCCCGCACCCATCCCTCGGATGTGGCCCGTGTCGAAGAGCGCACCTTCATCTGCTCTGCCACCAAAGACGAGGCAGGCCCCACCAACAACTGGGCCGCACCAGAGGAAATGCGCGCCACCCTGAAGAATGTGTTCACCAACTGCATGACCGGGCGCACCATGTATGTGATCCCGTTCAGCATGGGGCCACTAGGCTCACCGATTGCCAAGATTGGTGTGCAGATCACCGACAGCGCCTATGTGGTGACCAATATGCGCATCATGACGCGTATGGGTGCCAAGGTATTGGACGTGCTGGGCAACGGCGCCTTCATCCCGTGTATGCACTCAGTCGGCGCACCGCTGGCTCCGGGCCAAAAAGACTCGACCTGGCCATGTGAGCCCGATATCGCCAAAAAGTACATCGCCCATTTCCCCGACACCACCGAGATCTGGTCGTATGGCTCGGGCTACGGTGGCAATGCCTTGCTGGGCAAAAAATGCCTGGCCCTGCGTATTGCCTCGGCCATCGCCCGCAAGGAAGGCTGGCTGGCCGAACACATGCTGATCTCGGGTCTGGAGTCTCCGGAAGGTCAAAAAACCTACATCGCAGCCGCGTTCCCCAGCGCCTGTGGCAAGACCAACCTGGCCATGCTGCGCCCACCCAAGGGCATGGAGGGCTGGAAGGTCACCACCGTGGGTGACGACATCGCCTGGATCAAAAAAGGCCCTGACGGCTCCCTGCGCGCCATCAACCCTGAGGCCGGTTTCTTTGGCGTGGCCCCAGGCACCAACTACTCGTCCAACGCCAACGCGATGTTGACCATGACGAAGAACTCGATCTTCTCCAACGTGGCATTGACCGACGACGGTGATGTCTGGTGGGAAGGCATGGACGGCCCCGCCCCCGAGCACTGCATCGACTGGCAAGGCAAGGACTGGACCCCTGGCTGTGGCCGCCCCGCCGCCCACGCCAACTCGCGCTTCACCGCGCCTGCCAGCCAATGCCCGTCAATTGACCCCGACTGGGAAAACCCGGCTGGGGTGCCGGTCGCGGCCTTCATCTTTGGTGGCCGCGCCAGCAAGGAAATGCCGCTGGTGTTCCAGTCCTTCAACTGGGCGCATGGGGTTTACCTGGCCGCTACCATGGGCTCGGAAGCCACCGCTGCAGCGATTGGGGTGGTGGCCACCCGGCGTGACCCGATGGCCATGCTGCCGTTCTGTGGCTACAACATGGCCGACTACTTCTCGCATTGGCTCAATGTGGGGCGCAACGTCAGCAACCCACCACGCATCTTCCGCGTCAACTGGTTCCGCAAAAACGACGAAGGCAAGTTCATCTGGCCTGGTTTTGGCGACAACCTGCGTGTGCTGAAGTGGATTGCCGGACGCGTGCATGGCCAGGCTTGTGCGGTGGAAAGCCCGATTGGCTGGATGCCCCGCTTTGAGGACCTGGATTGGACGGGGTTGGACTTCTCCAGCGACAGTTTCTACGACCTGATGGCCGTGGGCCGCGAAGCTGGCACGGCCGAAGCCCATGCCCACGAAGAGCTGTTTGACCGCTTCCGCGACCGCCTGCCCAAGGAGTTCACCTTTGAACGGGAGTTGCTGCGCTCTCGCCTGTGGCGCTCGCCCGACCGCTGGGAACTGGCGCACGAGTAAGGCCCCCTTGACGCCCCGGCCAACCAGCGGGGCGATATCACCACACGGCGAGCTTCTGGCTCGCCGTTTTTTTGCCCCTATCACACCAACCAGCGCGTGATGTGACCACAGCCCTCTCAAGCCCGAACTTGGGAATAGGCCAGACCGGCCGCCACCCCACCAAACAGGTCACCTTCCACCAGGGGCACACCGGGAAACTCGGCCCGCAACGCCGCCTGAAATGGCCGCAGGGCCGACGAGCCCCCGGTCAGGTAAATAGCGTCCAGCGCGGCGTCGGAGATACCGGCACGCAACACGCAGTCTCGTGCACAGGCCACCACCTTACCTAGCAAGCTCGCCAGGTGCGCCTGCATGTCCTCGGGCGTCATCTGCAAAACAAAGCCAGGTTCCACAAACGACAGATCCACGGCCGTGCTGTCATTGAGGTCTGAGCAGCGAATTTTGGCCAGTTCCAGCTCATGCGCCATCTGGTGGCCTAACCGGTGGTTGAGCACCTTCATCAAGCGCTGGTGTAAATGCGGGTCGGCATAGTTGCTGCGCAATTCCCGGGCCTGGCTCAGCGCGCGCGACTGGTACAGCCAGTTGATCAGATGCCAAGTTGACAGGTCAAAGAAGATGCGGCTGGGCACCTCGCGCTGCTGCGGCCCAAGGTGGCGGTAACCCAGCATCGGCATCAGCTGCTCCAGACTCAGTTTCTGGTCAAAGTCGGTGCCGCCGATGTGTACACCGGTGGTGGCCAGGATGTCGCTGACCCGCTCCGGCCGCGTGACACGTTGCGGACCCAGCCGCACCACGGTGAAGTCTGAAGTCCCGCCGCCAATGTCCACCACCAACACCACCGACTCACGCTGCAGGCGACGCTCGTAGTCCAGTGCGGCAGCAATCGGCTCCAGCTGGAACGTCACCTCGTCAAAACCAACGGACTGCGCCGCCTGCCGCAGTGAGGCCTCGGCCTGGGCATCACGCAACGGGTCATCATCGACAAAATGCACCGGGCGCCCCATCACCACACGCCTGGGAGACGCCCCCAATGACTCGGTGGCGCGCTCGCGCAAAGTCGCCAGAAAAGTGGCGATGATGTCCTGAAAGCTGACCTGCCGGTGGTTGATCACCGTGGTTTCCAACAACAAGGGGCTGCCCAGCAGGCTTTTGAGCGAACGCATCAGCCGCCCGGGTGTGCCACCCAAGTACTGCGCCACCGCATCACGGCCAAAGTGGGTGCTCAGGTCTTCTGAGTTGTAGAACACGGCGGTCGGCATGGCGGTGGCCTGGCCCTCCAGGCAGAGGTGGCGGGCCTCACCGAGCGGGTCGGCCCAGGCCATGGCGGAGTTGGAGGTGCCGAAGTCGATGCCAAGTGTGCCTTGGGGGGAAGAAATCATGGGGAAAAACAAGGTGGGTGAAAGGAAACCAGCCCATATAGATGGGTAGAACCCAGGAAGGACCGAAAAGTCAGAGCGGGCGATTCTGCCAGCTTGGGGCAAACGCTGGCGCGTGGCAGGAAAGCCCACACGACGCTGTCACACAAGCTTCACAGACAGAAAGCACACTGAAGGCCTTGTTCTGGACAGAGGCAACCCATGCGTGATCGATCCGACTTTGTGATGTTGTGTCTCAGCTGGCTGGGGGCTTTCAACGACCACTTGACCATGGGCTTCATCACCTCGACAGAAATCGCCTACGCTGACTGGCCTGAGTCAGCGCGCCATCCGCAAACATGGAAATAGTGTGGTTCGGCCGTCCGCAAGAAAGATCTCCAGCGCAGCAACGTGAACGGTTGGACGCCATTGCTGGCAACCTCTGAGCTTGAAAAAGCCCCCCCGGGGTCAGCGACGACCCGCGTCGACCTGATCTACTTCAATGCCGGGGGTGGGCACCGGGCCGCTGCGACCGCGTTGCAACAGGTCATGCACGGCCAAGCCTGGCAAGTGCGACTGGTGCACTTGTTTGACATCCTTGACCCCAGCCGCCTGTTTGCCAGAACACTCGGTTTCCAGCCGGAAGACCTCTACAACAGGCAACTGGCCATCGGCATGACCCTGGGCATGTCACTGGAGCTCAAATTGCTGCAGATGCTGATCAAAATGGGGCACCAGGCGATGGTCAAGCGGATGCAGGCCTATTGGCTCGATGCCCAGCCCGACATGGTTGTGTCAGTGATACCCAACTTCAACCGCGCCTTGTGTGAAAGCTTGAGACTGGCCTTGCCAAGTGCCTCGTACGTGACCGTGCTCACCGATATGGCCGACCACCCACCAGCCTTCTGGGTCGAACCGGACCTGCCCCAGCAGGTGGTTTGCGGTACCCACTACGCAGCCCAGCAAGCGATAGCTGCAGGTTGTTCAGCGCAGCGTGTCCACCAAACCTCAGGCATGATCCTGTCGCCCCGGTTTTACGCGTTGTCGGCCTCGGATCGCTGGGCAGAACGGTTCAGGCACGGCTTTGTTGGCAAGCAGGCGGTGGGGCTGGTGATGTTTGGCGGGTATGGCTCCGATGTGATGAAGACCATCGCGACCCGCCTGGTCGACACGCCGCTGATTTTGGTCTGCGGCAAAAATGCAGCGTTAGCCCAATCCTTGCGCGCAATGACCACCCAAGCGCCTCATGTGGTGGTCGAATTCACCGATGACATGGCGTACTGGATGCGTCTGGCGGACTTTTTCATCGGTAAACCCGGGCCAGCCAGCCTCAGTGAAGCGGTGCATATGGGGCTGCCTGTTGTCATCACCTGCAATGCCTGGACCATGCCTCAGGAGCGCTGGAACACCCAATGGGTTCGCAACAACGGTTTGGGGGTGGTCCTCAAAAGTTTTCGCAGTGTGCGCTCGGCAGTGCATGACATCGTGAGTCACCTGTCCACGTGGCAAAAGAACGTCCGCCAGGTGCAAAATCGGGCCGTGTTTGAAGTGCCACAGCTTTTGGCCAAGATGACCATATGATTCGATCACTTTCCAGGCAAGCACCCGCACCCCAAGAGATTGAGCTCAAACTGAGCTTGCCGATGGCCGATCCGGCCAGATTGGCTACACAGTTGGCACAGGTCCCTGCGTTGTCCCGACACCAAGCCACTCACCAGACCTTACACAACATTTATTACGACACACCCGACCAGCAGCTTCGCCAGCAACACGCCGTCCTCAGACTGCGGCGTGTTGGCAGCAGCGGCGCCCCGCGATGGCTGCAGACTTTCAAAATGGGGAGCAGTGAGCCATCGGCCCTGAGTCGGCGCAGCGAATGGGAGACTCCCGTCGCTGCGGCCACCTTGTCCCATCAGGCGCTCAAGGCCACAACATGGTCGGAGATTGACTCCGATGGCAGCCTCTTTGCGGCCTTGGCACCTTGTTTTGTGACCCACTTTGAACGCACCCTCTGGCTGGTGCAACAACACGACAACAGCGTGGTCGAAGTGGCGCTGGACCTGGGTCAGATTGAGGCCCTTGGCCAAACCACACCCATTTGTGAACTGGAGCTGGAACTGAAGGCCGGAGAGCCATCCGTTTTGTTTGATATCGCCCATGAGATTGCCCACTCGGTCGCTGTGCTGCCGTCCAGCATGAGCAAAGGTCAGCGCGGTTATGCACTGGCGCAAGCTGGTTTGAACCGGCCGTACCGCGCGCCATTGCCAAACTTCAGCAAAGACGTGCCCGTGCTGCTGATGGCACAGCAGGTGCTGCGCCATGCATTGACCCAGTTCACCACCAATCTGGAGAGTTTGCTCTGTTCTGACGATCCCGAAGTGCTACACCAGGCCAGGGTAGGCTGGCGCCGCTTCAAGAGTGCCCGACAGATGTTCAGGAAGCTGATGCCCCTGGCTGCACCACAACCCGATGCTGCCTTGCACGGTCTTCTGACCCATCTGGGTGAACTGCGCAATCTGGATGTGGCCCGCACTGAAACCTTGCCAGCCCTGGCCGAGGCGTTCATTCTGGGCGACCCTCGGCGGGCCCAAGCCTGGCAAACCATGATGACCCTTCTGACGCAGCTGAGCGACCAGCAACGCGAAACGGTGCGTCAGGCGCTGCAACAAGCTGATGTGGGAGCCAGTCTGCTCGCCATCCAGCAATGGTTGGAAAACCTTCCTGCTGACGGGCAGTCAAGGCCTGCGCCCCGCATGCGACTGCGTGGCTGGGTCAAACAACGGATGCAGCGCTTGAACCGTCAGCTGGACAAGGCCTGCCAGGTTGCCAACACCCCAGCGCAGTGGCATCAGGTACGCATCTTGGCTAAACGATTGCGGTATGGCACCGAGAACTTGCAAGGTTTGATGCCCCCACGCCTGGTCAAGCTCAGTCTGGAACGCGCAAGCACCCTTCAAAGCAGCATCGGTGCATCACGCGATACCGCTCACATCAGCACCTTGATGGCCAGACTGGCTCTGGAGCCTGGTGTGGCGGAATTTTTGCGTGGATTCTCTGTCGGGGCGACACGGGCACTCGCCAGCACAGCACACTCGGCAAAGCATATTGCCTGACTCGGATAACGCGGTCATCTGCTGACCGCATCCCGTGCGTTCCGCTTGGGAACAACGGCAGCGGCACCCGGCTGCAAGCATTTGCCATGGGTAATACCAATTGGCCAAATCAGGCACACGGGCACCATAGAATCACCAGACAACGAAGAGACCCCATTAACCAAATCTGACTGGTTATTATGGATACACCCATACTATTGACAACGGGCGCACTGCTTTCCACAGCTGCCGCCATTGTCATGTTCGTGGTACTGCTGACCAGGAAGTCGTATCCAGGATTCGGCTATTGGGTGTTTGGCGTGTTGTGCCTTGCTTTGGGTGCTGCCATGTTAATTCCAGGCGCATGGCCTTCAAATTGGTTGATTCGCCTGGCCCGCAATACCCTGCTGGTTGGTGGTCAGATGCTGATACTCCACGGCTTGCTCGTTTTCAGAGAAACGAGCTTCAGTCGGCGCGTCGAATGGCTGTTTTTTATGTCGTTCCTCGCCATCTTTGCATACCTGAGTTTTGATCCGGCAAAGATTGACGCGCGCATTGCCACATATTCAATTTACACCGCGTTAATCTGCTTTGCCACCGTATATATAACGATCCACCGCCGCCCCGGTTATTTTGCATCCAACGATGTGATGCTGGCTGTCTGGCTGGCGGTATACGGCTTGCTGCTGCTCACCCGGTTGGCACAGCAACTCATCAGCCCAGAACAGAGCACCGCTTTCGAAGCCTTGAAGGGACTGGGATCGTTTTACGCCATTGCACAGATACTGACCGTCCAGCTGGTGACGTTGACCTTGATCAGCATGAATTCACAACGCATCGAGTGGGAGTACAAATCCAGTTTGGTGCGAATACGTGAAAGTGAAGAAAAATTCCGCTCCGTCAGTGAGGCTGCAAATGATGCGATTATTTTGCTCGACAACACTGGACGCATCACCTTTTGGAATCGTGCCTCCGAGCGAATGTTCGGCCGCCTGAGTTTGGAGGTTATCGGTCGCCCCCTCATTGATGTGATCGCCCCCAGACGATACAGAGAGGCCTATTTGCCCGTGTTTGAGCCATTCAAACATGGGGCCCCAAACCAGGCCAATGGCAAAACCATAGAACTGACCGCGCAAACCAGTCGCGGTGCAGAGTTCCAAATAGAAATTTCACTCTCTGCGGTGCAGCAGAAAGAAGAATGGGGTGCTGTGTGCATAGTGCGTGATATTTCGGAGCGCAAGCGACACGAAATCGCACTGCAGGAGTTGCGGGGGAATCTTGAAGCAACCCTGGACGCGATTCCCGACCTGCTGTTTGAAATCGACCTCAATGGTGTTTATCACACCTATCACTCACCCCGGCTTGACCTGCTGGCAGCTGCACCTGAGCAGCTGATCGGCAAGTCCATCCATGAGGTTCTGCCACCAGAGGCCGCCCGTTGCTGCGCTGCGGCTCTGCAAGAAGCCAATACGAACCAGATTTGCAGCGGTATGCAGATGTTCCTGGACCTGCCGATTGGCCGCAGATGGTTTGAACTGTCGGTGGCCAAGAAACCAACGGCTTCTTGTGAAACACCACACTTCATCGTGATTTCGCGTGACATCACCCAGCGCAATGAGGCGATGTCGATCCTGAAGAACCACCACAGTGAGCTCGAACAACGAGTTGCAGAACGCACGCAGGAGCTCCTGGAAGCCAAAAAAGGGGCAGATGCAGCCAATATCGCCAAGAGCACCTTCCTGGCCACCATGAGCCACGAAATCCGTACCCCCATGAACGGCGTATTGGGCATGGCCAATCAACTGCGCCGCACCGAGCTGACGGCCAAGCAGTCGCATCTGCTGGATCTGATGGAGTCTTCTGGCGCCCACCTGATGGCCATCATCAACGACATTCTGGACCTCTCACAAATTGAATCCGGAAACATCCATTTGGACGAGCGCGATTTCAATCTGCCAGATGTGCTGAACAATGTCACGGCCATCTTCGACTCAAGAATCCGGTCCAAAGGACTGCACCTGGAAGTCCGCATGCCCAGTGCGACTCAGGCGTTCAGAGGTGATCAGGCGCGACTGACCCAGATGATCGTCAACTATGTCGGCAACGCTGTGAAATTCACACCTGAGGGCAACATCACCATCACCTGCCGCCTGCAGGAGGAAACCGAGGACCGCTATCTGTTGCGCATTGAAGTGCACGACACCGGTATCGGTGTGTTGCCCGGACAGATCACAAGAATATTTGAAGCATTTGAGCAGGCGGACCAATCCACGGGACGGGCCTACGGTGGCACAGGTTTGGGGCTGGCCATCAACCGGCGTATTGCACAGCTCATGGGTGGAGATGTGGGCGTGGAGAGTGAGCCAGGCAAAGGCAGCACATTCTGGCTAACCGTGTCCCTGGGTAAACCGATATCACCCGGGCTGCAGGAAACGGATGTGGACAACGCCGAGGACCTCATCCGCAGCGACTACAGTGGCCGTCGCGTCCTGATTGTTGACGATGAACCCATCAACCTGGAACTGGCACGCCTGCTTCTGGAGCAGGCCGGACTGACGGTGGATCTGGCGGAAGATGGTGAACAGGCCTTCCAGTCTGTGGCCTTGCATGATTACGCTCTGGTCCTGATGGATGTGCAGATGCCAGTGACGGACGGCCTGAGCGCCACCAGGTTGATACGCCAGCTTCCGGGAAAAGCGGCAGTTCCTATTCTGGCGCTGACAGGCAATGCTTTCAGCGAAGACCGGCAGCGCTGCCTCGCCGCTGGCATGAACGATTTCATCACCAAGCCCATCCAACCTGCGGTACTGTTTCGCACCATGCTCAGATGGTTGCAGGCACGCCATCCCTGACAGTCTCCACTTCGTCGGCTGAAGGCCTCACCGATACATCACAAACCCACCGGCGGGCACAAGGAGGTGCACCGCGCGCCCGTTGCGTGCCTCTATGGACGTGGTGGTGCCGATTTGCGCTGGATCGGTCGGACAAACCACACGTGTGAGGACTTGTGTCCTCAAGAGCGAAAATAGGGCCTGATTGACCCGTCCTAAACCCGATTTTTGATGCCCAAAGGAGTGCCTGGCTTTGAAATTTGCATGGATACGACGCCACCCTACCCTGTGGCTGGTGGGCCTGGTGAGCTTGTCAAGTGTGCTGACCGCGTGTGGCACGTCCTTGAAGAAGTTCCCGTTGCAGGAGAAATTCGGCTCCACCTCGACCTATTCACGGCTGTTTGACAGCACCCCGGCGCACACCTGCGAGGCCGCCAGAAGGGCCTTGCTGAGCCAGGGCTACATCACCAACATCACCCGCGACGATCTGGTGACGGGGCAAAAAAGTTTTCAGCCCGATGGCGAATCCCACTTGCAGCTGGAGATTCGGGTGGTGTGTGTGCCCGACAGCAAAGACGGGCAAATCAGCCTGGGTTTCGTCACCGCTTTGCAAGACCGTTATGCGCTCAAGAAAAGCAATAACTCGGCGAGTGTCGGCGTGAGCGCCATTGGCTCCGTCTCTCTGCCATTCACCTCCAGCAATGAGTCCATGGTCAAGGTCGGCAGTGAAACCATTGTTTCAGACGCTTTTTACGACCGCTTTTTTGACCTGGTGAAGCAGTATTTGGTGAGCAATGCTGAGCCGGACGAAGCGCCGTAAACATCCTGGTAACGCGGCTGAACCTCTGCTCTGACAAGTTGTCCCCGCAGACTGGGCCCAAAGCTGTGGATAAGGACGGGAACAAGTCGCCAAAGCCGCGCCCCGCTTGAGCTGGCGGGGACTGCTTAAAACATAGGCAGCAGGCTGGTCAACACAGCGGGCTTTCTTTTATACTGTACACATTAACAGTATTTGTATGCGCCCCGCGTCATCCACCCCCAACCCGAACACCGCTTTGAGCCAGGCCCCAGGGGCAGAGACGGCCAAGGAAAGTGGCCCGCAGGCCAGCACGGCCGCTGACACACCTGTCAAACCTTCCCGCAAAACCAGAGTCAAAGCCAAGCCCAAAGCCGACACCGGCACCCAGGCTGCGGCCCCGTCAAACAACCCCAACCCGGCAGCAGCGGCAGATCTGCCGATCCCCCTGAAACGGGTCCACACCCAGCGCCTGCGTGAGGTGTACCGCTCAGCGGGTTGGCCGTATCAAGATGGGGTGGAAGTTGAACTGCTGGCAGCCGGGCTGCTCAGGCGCACCAACAGCGACGCGGGGCACCCCCTGATTGCACTCACCGATGCGGGCATCACCCACCTGGCCCAGGCCACCCAGGGCAACCGCCAGGCCCGCTCAGCACACGAGGCACTGGTGGACAAGGTGGTGCAGGCCATGCTGCGTGATGGCCGCCTGGTCTGGACCGGGCTGAACCTACGCGCCAAGGTGCCAGGGGAGTCTGAAGAGCAATCACGCTGGAAGATGTGCCAGCCCGATGTTTTCTCGATCCGCAACAGCTCACGGCAAGAGTACCTGGAGCCCATCGTGCACGAGATCAAGGTCAGCCGCGCTGATCTGCTGGGCGACATCAAACGCCTCGACAAACGGTCGGCTTATCTGGATGTGGGCGGCCAGTGCTGGTATGTGCTGGGCTGCGACCGCAGCGGTTACCCGATTGCCAAGGCCAACGAAATTCCGCTGGAGTGTGGCGTGATGGTGCTGCAGAACAGCCAGCTGGAGGTGCTGCGTATGGCGCCCAAGCGCATGGTGAGTCAACTGCCATTTGCGGTGTGGATGGCCTTGGCAAAGGCAACGCCGGTGAGGGGAACGGAGCTGGAGCCCTGTCAGGATGCGCTGGGACTCACGGGTGGTGGATGACGGGCTTCTACCCCTTGCAGCCGGTCGCCGCGAACCCAAGCGGCAGGCACACAGGATGCTCACCTTGCACGAATGGCCTTCTGGCACCGAGGTTCCAGACACACCTCCTTTTAAGCGCCAAAACAGCCTCTAGCCCTTATATAACAAGGGTATCTAGCTATTACTTAAGGAGTCGCCCGGAGCCTTGGTTTGCATGGCACCAGGAGCGCGGCGAGGTGACGGCCCCTTGCTACCGAGCCATCGCAAGACCCCAACAGGTTCGTCAGACCCAGCCCCCACCCAAAGCGCGGATCAGCCCGACTGTGGCCTGGTATTGCGCCGCACGCACTTGCAGTGCCTGGCGGCGGTTGCGCAGTTCGCTGCGCTGCGCGTCCAGCAGTTCAAGTTGACTGACAAAACCATTGCGGTAACGTGCGCCCGACAGCTGTGTGGCGCGGCTGCTGGATGCCACTGAGCGCGCCTGCGCCTCAGACTGCTCGGCCAGCAGCCGCAATGACGACAACTGGTCTTCCACCTCCCGAAACGCCACCAGCACCTGCTCACGGTAGCTGGCCAGTGCCATGTCGAGTTCGGCGTTGGCGCTTGACAGACCCGCCTCACGCTTGCCACCGTCAAACACCGGCAGCGAGAGCAGTGCGCCCACACCCCAGGCCCGGGTAGACAGCGAGAACAAGTCCTTGATCTCGGGCGCGGCATAACCGCCATTGGCCGTTAATGAAAAGCTCGGAAACCAGGCGGCTTTGGCCACACCAACGCGTGCTTGGGCGGCCTGCATGCTGCTTTGGGCTGCAGAGATATCGGGCCGGCGTGTCAACACGGTACTGGGCACACCCGCGGGTATCGCGGGCAAGGCCGTCGCCCATTGGGTGGGCGGCACAGAGAAGTTGGAGGCAAGCTCACCGACCAGAACGGCCAGGGCGTGCTCCAGCTGGGCACGGCGCTGGTCCAACGCCAGCACGTCGGATTCTGTGGAGGCCACTTCGGACCGCACTCGCGCCACATCCAGCTCGGCCACATCGCCTTCCCTGTAACGCACTTCGGTGAGCTGCAAGGTGTTGCGGTAGGCCTGCAAGGTATCGCGCACCAAGGTCCGCTCGCTGTCCGTGGCACGCAGGCTCAGATAGGTCTGGGTGACTTCGGCTTGTACCAGCAGTTGTGTGCTGCGCAAGAGGGCATCGCGCGAGCTGGCGTCCAGCGAGGCGGCATCCGATGCCGCCGAGAGCTTGCCAAACAGGTCCACCTCGTAAGACAGGTTGAGGCCGGTGCTGACCACCGTCTGCAGTGTGTTGGCCGTTGTGCTGTTGTTCTGGCGTGCCACGCCGGTGCTCAGGCCCATCTGGAGCGCGCGGCTGGCATCGGTCAGGCCAGCCAAAGCACGCGCCTGTGCCAGCCTGGCGGCCGCCACTTGAATGCTGTTGTTGTTGCGGTTGGCTTGTTCAACCAACTGATCAAGCAGTGGATCGGCGAAGACCTGCCACCACAGGCCTTGCGCCTGTCCTGGCGCGCTCACCGTGGTGGCTGGCGTGTGGGTTGAGGTGACCGTGCCGCCGTTTTCCTTGAACGCGGCAGGGGCGGTTGGCAGGCTGGATGGCGGGATCACCGTGCCAGTGGCACAGCCAGCCAGCACCAGTGCGGCAAGCAGCGGCAACAGTGCAAGATGTCGCTTTAAGGGGGACTGGTTCATGAGGAACTCCTTGGGTGTCATGTCTTGTTATTCGTGGTATCCGATGGCTGCTGCGGGCTGGGCATGACCGGCTGGCCCGCCTGCGGCATGGCTGCCTGCAAAACCGTCCAGATGGGGCACTTCGCCATGTAATTTGAGCGGTCGGTTGCCCGCAAGACGGCGCAGAACCACGTAAAAAACGGGCGTGAGAAACAGGCCAAACGCTGTCACACCAATCATCCCGAAGAACACCGCCACCCCCATGGCAGAGCGCATTTCTGCACCCGCCCCGGTGGACAGCACCAGCGGCAGCACACCCATCACAAAAGCCATGGAGGTCATCAAAATGGGGCGCAAGCGCAGGCGGCTGGCTTCAATGGCGGCCTGCACCGGTGTCCGGTCGGCAAACTCAAGCTCGCGGGCAAACTCCACAATCAGAATGGCGTTTTTGGCAGACAGCCCAACCAGCACCATGAGCCCGATCTGGGTGAACACATTGTTTTCACCCCCTGACAACCACACACCGGTCATCGCCGCCAACAAGCTCATCGGCACAATCAGAATGATCGCAACAGGCAAGGTCAGGCTTTCATACTGCGCCGCCAGCACCAGGAACACCAGCAAAATGGCCAGCGGAAACACCAGCACGGAAGAGTCACCCGCCAGGATCTCCTGGTAGGTCAGCTCCGTCCACTCAAAGCCGATGCCTGTGGGCAAGGTCTCGGCCGCGATACGCTCCACCGCTGCCTGGGCCTGGCCCGACGAATAACCCGGCGCCGGGCCACCACTCACGTCGGCCGAGAGGTAGCCGTTGTAACGCATGGCACGCTCAGGCCCAAAACTGGACTGCACCTTCATCAGCGCCGACAGCGGCACCATCTCGCCGGTGGTGGAGCGCACCTTGAGCAGGCCCACATCTTCAGCACGTGCGCGGTAGGCCGCGTCGGCCTGCACACGCACACTGTAGGTGCGGCCAAACTTGTTGAAGTCGTTGGCATACAGGCTGCCGAGGTAGATCTGCATGGTGTCGAAAATGTCCGTCACCGGCACGTTCAGCTGACGCGCCTTAGTGCGGTCAATGTCGGCATACAACTGCGGCACATTGACCTGCCAGCTGGTGAAGCTGCCCGCGAGTTCGGGTGCCTGCGAGACCTTGGCCATGAAAGCCTTGACCGCCGTGTCCATGACCTCATAACCGAGCGACGCACGGTCCTCCAGCTGCAGCTTGAAGCCGCCTGTTGTCCCCAGGCCCTCCACCGGTGGTGGCGGGAACATCACAATGAAGGCATCCTGAATGCTGCCAAAGGCCTGGTTGAGTTGCCCCGCAACCGCACCGCCGCTCTGGTCTTGGCGGCTGCGTTCGGCAAAGGGCTTGAGCGTGGCAAACACAATGCCCGAGTTGGAGCTGTTGGTAAAACCGTTGATTGACAGCCCCGGGAAGGCAATCGCGTCTTCCACATTCGGGTTCTGCTTCATGAGATCGCCCATGCGCTTGATCACATCCTCGGTGCGGTCCAGCGTCGCACCGTCAGGCAACTGTGCAAACCCAATCAGGTACTGCTTGTCCTGTGCAGGCACAAAACCACCAGGCACCAGTTTGAAGATGCCCACCGTTGCGCCAACCAGCACCATGTACACCACCAGCATCAAGGTCTTGCGCGAAATGGCGCCGGTCACCCCCGTGCTGTAGCCCTCAGCGCCCCGCTTGAATAAACGGTTGAAACCGGCAAAAAAACGGCCTAACACCTTGTCAATACCGCGCGCCAACGCATCTTTGGGCGCGTCGTTGCCCTTGAGTAACAAGGCTGCAAGAGCGGGCGACAAGGTCAGCGAATTGATCGCGGAGATCACGGTCGAGATCGCAATCGTCACCGCAAACTGGCGATAAAACTGACCGGTCAAGCCACTGATAAATGCCAGCGGCACAAACACGGCGACCAGCACCAAGGCGATAGCAATGATGGGGCCCGACACCTCGCGCATGGCACGGTAGGTGGCCTCGCGCGGGGTCAAGCCGCTTTCGATGTTGCGCTCCACGTTTTCAACCACCACGATGGCGTCATCCACCACAATGCCAATGGCCAGCACCAGCCCGAACAGGCTGAGCGCGTTGATGGAGAAACCCAGCAGGTGCAATACCGCAAACGAGCCAACCACCGATACCGGCACAGCCAGCAGCGGAATGATGGACGCACGCCAGGTTTGCAAAAACAAAATCACCACCAGCACCACCAGCGCAATCGCTTCGAGCAAGGTGTGGATCACCGAGGTGATCGATGCACGCACAAACTGTGTCGGGTCGTAGGCGATGCGGTACTCCACACCTTCCGGCATGTTTTTGCCAAGCTCTTCCATCGTTTGGCGAACTTCTGCGGAGATGTCCAGCGAGTTGGAGCCAGGCGCCTGGAACACACCCATGCCAACGGCCTGCTTGTTGTTCAGCAAAGAACGCAGCGCGTAGTCAGCGGCACCCAGCTCCAGGCGCGCGATATCGCGCAGCCGTGTGACAGCGCCGTCAGCACCCGTCTTGACGATGATGTCGCCGAACTCTTCTTCGTTCTGCAAGCGCCCCTGCGCGTTGATCGACAACTGCATGTCCACGCCCTCCAAGCCAGGGGAGGCACCCACAACACCAGCCGCCGCCTGGATGTTCTGGCCACGGATGGCGGCCACCACGTCGCTGGCCGAGAGACCACGTTGCGCGACTTTCTGGGGGTCCAGCCAGACGCGCATGGCGTATTCACCGCCGCCAAAGACCTGCACCTGACCCACGCCCTGGATACGCGCCAGCCTGTCCTTGACATTGAGCACAGCGTAATTGCGCAGGTAGTTGATGTCATAGCGGTCATTGGGCGACACCAGGTGAACCACCATGGTGATGTTGGGTGAACTCTTGACCGTGTTCACGCCCAGTCGCCGCACCTCTTCGGGCAAACGCGGCTCGGCCTGTGCGACGCGGTTTTGCACCATCTGCTGCGCTTTGTCGGGGTCGGTTCCCAACTTGAAGGTGACAGACAGTGTCATCACCCCATCGGTGGTGGCTTGGCTGTTCATGTAGAGCATGTCCTCCACACCGTTGATGGACTCCTCCAGCGGGGTAGCCACGGTCTCTGCAATCACCTTCGGGTTGGCACCCGGGTACTGGGCGCGCACCACCACGGTTGGCGGTGCGACCGCGGGATATTCCGAGATCGGCAGGCCACGCAACGCGACCAGACCGGCAAGCAAAATCAGCAAGGACAACACGCCAGCAAAAATAGGGCGGTCGATAAAAAATTTGGAAAGATTCATGGGGTGTTTCTTGTTCGGGCCAAAAGCGGGCTCAGGTTCAGATGTCCGTTCATGACTTCGCTGCCACCCACACAGGCTTGTTCAGCTCAGCCTTGGCACTCATTTCCACGAGCTGTGGCGCGACCAGCGAGCCCGGACGAATACGCTGCAGGCCGTTGACAACAATGCGCTCATTGGCCTCCAACCCCTGTTTAACGATGCGCAGGCCGTTGACAGACGCGCCCAACGTGACTTCGCGGTAGATAGCTTTGTTGTCGGCGCCGACTACCAGCACGAATTTTTTGTTCTGATCGGTGCCCACTGCACGTTCATTGATCAACAGCGCCGTGCCCTGGGTGGCCTGGCCCATGCGAATACGTGCAAACTGGCCGGGCATCAGCTGGCCGTCCGGGTTATCGAACACGGCCCGGGCGCGGATCGTGCCGCTTTTGGGATCCACCTGGTTGTCCACCAACTGCAGCCGCCCTTCGAAGGGTGTGTCGGTGCTGGCCGCCGTACCCATTTGCACGGGGATCCGGTCGAGCTTGCGCACACCCTTCACACCAACGTCTTTTAATGCTTTGGCGACCACCTGCTCGTCGGCATCAAAGCTGGCATAAATCGGGCTGACCGATACCAGGGTGGTCAACACCTGCGCACCCGGGCCGGCAGCAACCAGGTTACCCACCGTCACTTCCAGCTTGCCAACGCGCCCCGCCACGGGTGCCCGAAGCTGCGTGTAACCCAAGCTGAGTTGGGCGGCTTGCAGGGCCGCCTGGGCCGCACGCAAATTGGCATCAGCTTCACGCTGACCGTTGACACGTTCATCAAGTTCACGTTTGGAGATCGCCTGTTCACTCCAGAGACGTTGTGAACGTTCCTGCTCCCCCCTGGCTTGTGCAACCCGGGCCTGTGCGGCCATCACCTGGGCCTCGGCACGCTGCACCTCGGCAGCATAGGGCGCCGGGTCAATGGTTAACAGCAACTCACCTTTTTTGACCAGCGCACCTTCACGGAAGTGCACGGTCTGGAGTGTTCCTGCCACTTGCGAGCGGATGTCAACTCGCTCCACAGCCTCGAGTCGGCCTGAAAACTCGTCCCAGGCTGCCACCTCGCTTTGCACGACGGTGGCCATAGAGACGGGTGTTGCAGGTGCCTGTGATGGCCCTCCAGGCTGAGCCTGGGACTTAGATACCCCAAACATGACGGTGGCCGCGCCGATCACGGCAAGAGTCGCGAGAGCCAGAACGAGCAGTCGGCGTCGAGAAGGGTGAAGTTGAATGGTTGGCATGGCAAAGATCCTCAATGAGTGAAATTACGAAACTGAAATGGGAAGCGAACAAACGGGCTTGCGCGAGGAGTCGACCTCGGCAGCGCCCAGGAAACTGTGGAAGAAGTCGGAAAACTGTTGCTGCACAGCAGCACCCCAGGTCGCCTGCTGGCTGGTGGCTTGCCGATAACTGGCTGGCCAGCCCGTCGGCCCAGGCAGCACAACGGCTTGCACAGCCCTCCCGGCTGCACCAAGACGATTGGCATAAGCCTGCGCTTCATCGCGCAGCGGGTCGTCCTGCGCGGTCAGCAACAAGGTCGGTGGCAAGCCAGACAAGCGCATCGCGTTGCCCGGAGCGGCATAGGGATGGCACGCCTGCTCCAGGCGTGACAAGTACTGGCGCCAACCATCTGCCCAGGGACACCCAACTCGCCCTGCATTCACACATCTCAAAGACGCGGTGGCCAGAATCGGGTCCAGCATCGGAGAAAGCAAAATTTGTCCGGCCAGCACCGGCTGCTGCCGGTCGCGCGCCATCAATGCCACAGCGGCCGCCAGGTTGCCACCCGCTTCTTCACCGGCCACAAACAGTGATGTACTCCTGCCGACCAACTTGTGCCGGGCTTTCCAGGCCCACACCAACGCTGCATATCCAGCCTCAACCGCCAAAGGAAACGGCTGGGCAGGTGCCAATGGATAGTCCAGGGAAATCACAACAGCCCCCGCTTGAGCCAGCAGGCGCGCAACACAGGTGCCGGTGTCGAGTGAACCGGCCACAAAAGCACCCCCATGGAAATGGACCACCAGGGGCATCGACCCCGCATCAAGCACTGCCCTGCGATGGCTGTAAATGCGCACCCCCAGAAGCTGGTTCGACGGTGTGTTGATCTGTTTGTCCACCTCCAGCAGCCGGTCGGTCGGCAGATCTGCAGAGGTGGGATGAATGCTGTGCATCGGGTTAAGCCGTCAGGCGGCACCTGTTTGTTGCGATGCGGCAGAATGTAAAGTCAGCAATGGAAACAATAAATAGCCGGTTTGCTTATACTTTGTTTCACCAAAGAAACAATCGGCCGGCAACCCATCTGGTTTACCCGTTCAACCCTTTGAGGTTCGCCCTCAACCCCACAGGAGTCCCGTGGACAAGTTCTCTGCCATGCAGGCGTTTGTGCGTGTCGTGGAGGCTGGTACTTTTACCAAGGCCGCCGATTCGATGCACCTGCCCAAAGCCACCGTCACCCGCCTGATCCAGGATCTGGAAAAAGAGCTGGAAACCAAGTTGCTCAATCGGACAACCCGCAAAGTCACCGTGACTGTTGATGGCGCGTCCTACTACGAGCAAGCCTGCCGCCTGCTGGATGAGGTGCATGAGCTTGAGGCCAGCATGTCGCGCGCCAAAGCCAGCCCACGCGGCAAGTTGACGGTGGACGTTCCGTCGTCTTTGGGGCTGGCCGTCATCATTCCTTCGCTGCAGGACTTCTACGCGCGTTATCCAGACATTCAGTTGCATCTGGGTGTCAGCGACCGACCAGTCGATCTGCTGGCGGAGAACGTGGACTGCGTGGTCCGCGCTGGTGCCATCACCGACCAATCCCTCGTGGCTCGGCGAATTGGTGAGTTCTACATCATGGCGTGTGCTTCTCCGAGCTACCTCCAACGCCACGGTGTGCCGCAACACCCGGATGAACTCAAAAACGGGCATCGGACCATCGGTTATATGTCGCCTCTGACAGGCAAACTGTTTTCTCTCAAGATGCAAAAGGATGGCGAGCTGACTGAGGTTGGTGGGCAACACCAACTTGCGGTGAATGATTCCAGCGCGGCCGTCGTGGCGGGTCTGTCGGGTCTGGGTGTCTTGTTTACCTCGACATTCATGGTGCAGCAGCACATCAGCAGCGGTGCGCTGGAGCCCTTGTTCACCGGCTGGTGCACCGAAGCCAAACCGATCTACATCGTCTACCCGCCAAACCGGCACCTCAGCAACAAGGTACGCGTCGTTGTGGACTGGATTGCCGAGTTGTTTGCCCAACATGATTTGATGAACCGCAAAAGTTCTTTGCCCCCAGAGATGTGCAGCGCATGGACAGCGGCTAAGGAGTCATCGGTGGTCATGCCCACAAATGCACAACGGGAACAAGTTGCGGAGACTGCCTGAATTACCCGGGAGTTGAGGTGGCTCTCTGTATGCTGGAGGCCTCGTATGAGCTTCGGCCGACCGATCAACGCTCACACCTGATTGTTGTGAATGAAGCATCTTTGCGGTGGCACCTGCTCCATCTCAATAACAACTACCATGCGGTACACCACGCGCGTCCGGAGTGGCCTTGGTACCAGATTTCTACCCATTGCCACGCCGACCGTACTGGTTATTTGGAACCAAACGGAGGTTTTGGATACCCGGCTACGCTTGGTGGATTCGCTACCGTTTGCGGCGGCCTGGTTCGATTCCGATGTATTTCACTTCAACAAGGACACAACATGACAGCTTCAATTTCACGTCGGGCGTTGACCTTGGTTTCGTTGGCGTCAGCGCTGCTCATAACGTCTGCCTGGGCACAAGAAACACCAGTGCGCGTCGGCTCCAAAATCGACACAGAAGGTGCATTACTCGGCAACATCATTGTTCAGGTACTAGAAGCGCATGGCATCAAAACCGAAAACAAGGTACGCCTGGGCAATACAAAAATAGTGCGCAGTGCCCTCGTCGCCGGGGAAATCGACATCTATCCCGAATACACCGGCAATGGTGCCTTCTTTTTCTCGGACGAGAAAAATCCTGCCTGGAGAAATGCCCAAGCTGGTTTTGATCTGGTCAACAAGCTCGACTCTGAGACGAACAAGATTACCTGGCTGGCTGCGGCACCAGCCAACAACACCTGGGCCATTGCGATCCGCAAAGACGTGGCCAACACCAACAAGCTCAAGACGCTGGCAGACTTGGGCCGCTGGTTGTCCAGTGGCGGCAAGTTCAAGCTTGCCGCATCGGCTGAATTCATTGAACGCTCGGACGCCCTCCCCGCTTTCCAGACCGCCTACGGCTTCAAGCTCAGTCAGGATCAGCTGCTAACCCTGGCGGGCGGTGACACGTCCGTGACGATCAAGGCGGCCGCCGAAAACACCTCTGGCGTGAACGCGGCAATGGCCTATGGAACGGATGGGCCCGTTGCCGCACTGGGATTGGTGATTCTTGATGACCCCAAGGGCATCCAACCTGTTTACGCACCGGCACCCATCATTCGCGCGTCCGTCCTTGCAAAGAACCCCAAAATAAAAGACATATTGGCGCCTGTCTTCAAAACCTTGGACGGCCCAACACTGCAGTCCCTCAATGCGAAGATTGCGCTTGAAGGCCAGGATGCCAAAAAAGTTGCTGCCGATTACTTGAAAGCCAAAGGCCTTCTCAAGAGCTGAGCATGGCCAATGTCTGCACCCATGTCGCGTTTCTCCAAACCGTCTTCTCTGGTGATATTGGTGCTGCTTGCCTTGCTGGTTCTGACTGGCCTGCCGCTTGTCAGTGCGGCACCAAACCGTTTGCTTAGCGGCCACGGGCTGAGCCTTTGGACAGTTTCTGAGTCAACGGGCTCTCTCTGGAAAGAGAGCCTGCTGGCGCTAAGCTTTGTCACCGTCGTCGCCATGGTTGGACTCTGCCACAGGTCTTGGCAGAGATTTTTTTCTGCACTTGTATTGGCGGCTCTTGCTTCTGGCTGGTGGTGTCTGACTGCCATGTCGGGGCAATTTGCCGCCGCAGCAAACACACAGACCGACGGTTTGGGCCGCATTGCTTTGTCGAGTGGCTACTGGCTGACGGTACTGATCGCATGGCTAGCCGCAAACGATGCCTTGCGGCGTGTTCAGGCCACAACATGGGCACGCTACCTCTACTGGTTGACGGTGCTTGCAGGGTTGGCGGGGCTGCTGGCCCACGGCACACTTGACAGCCTGTCTCTACTCAAAGAATTCGCCAACCGCCAAGACGATTTTTGGCGAGCACTTGGGCAACATATTCACATCATCACCCTCGTCACCTTTTTCACCTTGGTGATGGGTTTGCCCCTGGGGGTGGCCATTCACCGACATCCCGCTTGGGCCAGCCGAGTCTTTCCCCTGTTGAACCTTGTCCAGACCATTCCTTCCATTGCCCTGTTCGGCCTGTTGATCGCTGTGCTGGCGTGGTTTGGAAAGTTGTTCCCATTGCTGCCTGCCTGGGGTTTACAGGGAATAGGACTGGCACCCGCTGTGATGGCATTGACCTTGTACTCGCTGCTGCCTTTGACACGAAGCACCAGCGAAGGACTCAGCCAACTGCCAAAGGCCTTGACCGAATCCGGCAAAGCCATGGGCTTGTCAAACAGCCAATTGTTCTGGCAGGTAGAGTTGCCGCTGGCGTTTCCGGTGATTCTGTCGGGTCTGAAAGTGATGCTGATCCAGACCATTGGCTTGACCGCAGTTGCCGCCCTGATTGGTGCGGGCGGACTCGGTTCTTTGATGTTTGAGGGCTTGTTTAGCAGCGCGCTGGATCTGGTGGTGCTGGCCGTGATCCCCATCGTGGTGCTGACCTGGCTGGCCAACGGTATTTTCATCATGCTGACGGCCATCTCCCGCCAATGGATTCGGGGCTAGGTCATGATTGAATTTGACAATGTGAGCAAGGTTTATGGTGGCCATCCTGCCGTTACCGATCTGAATTTGTCGATTGGGCAAGGCGAGTTTGTGGTCCTGATTGGGCCGTCGGGCTCGGGCAAGTCCACCACCTTGCGCATGATCAACCGCTTGGTGGAGCATGACCGGGGCCGCATCCGCTTCGCGGGCCGCGAGATCCGTGATTTCAAACCCGAAGATTTGCGCAGGCGCATGGGGTATGCCATTCAGTCGGTGGGCTTGTTCCCGCATTGGACTGTCGAAAAAAATATCGCTACCGTGCCGCGCTTGCTGGCCTGGCCCAAAGACAAAATCAGAGCTCGGGTTCATGAGCTTCTGGAGCTGCTGCAGTTGCCACACGCTGAGTTCGCCAAACGCTACCCGCATGAACTGTCGGGTGGTCAACAACAGCGTGTAGGTGTCGCCCGTGCCCTGGCTGCTGACCCAGAGATTCTGTTGATGGATGAGCCCTTTGGCGCACTGGACCCGGTGACCCGCATCGTGATGCAGCGAGAACTCAAGCGCATTCATGCGCTTGCAGGCAAAACCATTGTGATGGTCACCCACGACATCGATGAAGCGCTCTTTCTTGCCAGCCGCGTGGTGTTATTGAAGGACGGGCAAATTGTTCAAGATGGCACACCGCTTGAATTGTTCTCACACCCGGCCAGTGATTTTGTTGTGGACTTCCTGGGTCGGGCAGAGTTGGGCATCAAGCGCTTGGGGCTCGGGTCCGTCCGCGAACATCTGCGTCCAGGACGTCCAACGGTTGGCAAAGCAATTTCCGTTGACGCCAGTCTGAGAGAGGCACTTTCTGCCTTCATCGTGCAAGGCACGCCGATCCTGCCAGTGATCAACACCAACGGCAGCCACGCCGGAGAAATGCACTTCTCCGATCTCTTGCTCCCCCGAAAAGATGCAGATCCAACCAAGGATCAGTCCGCATGAACAAACGGGCAGCAAAAGACAACAGCCTGAGAACGACGGTCGTTCTGGTCACGCTGCTCATCCTGCTTGCGCTGTTCATGACGGAGTTGGAGCCGGTATTTCACCACTTGTTTGCCATGCAAGAACGGCCCATGTACCGGCAAGAGTCTTTCATCAATTTGTTGGGCGCCCATGTGGCGCTGGTGCTGGTTTCTAGCGGTTCTGCCTTGGTATTGGCGCTGGCTGCAGGCATCTGGGTCACTCGCGCGGGTGGGCGCGAGTACCAAAGCACGGTGGAGTCGCTGGTGGCCATGGGCCAAACCTTCCCGCCGGTGGCCGTGCTGGCATTGGCAGTCCCTCTGATCGGATTTGGCGAACGGCCTGCCTACATTGCACTGGCTCTATACGGTCTGTTGCCGATGTTGCAAGCGGTGATCGCGGGGCTGGACTCCACGCCGGAAGCTGTGGTGGATGCGGCCAGGGGCCTGGGCTTGAGCCAGTGGCAGGTCTTTCGATCTGTAGAATTGCCGCTGGCAGCGCCAGTGATTCTGGCGGGGATACGCACCTCGGTCACGATCAATATCGGCACCGCTGCCATAGCCGCTACTGTGGGTGCCCAAAACCTGGGTTCGCCGATCATCATTGGTCTGAGTGGTTTTAATACGCCCTACGTTCTGCAAGGCGCCCTGCTCACGGGTCTTCTTGCCATTACCACGGACTGCGCATTTGAGTTTTTGTCCCGTCGCACACAACGCTGGAAACTGGCAGCTCAGTAGCGATTGCAACCGGCGTACCACTTGCTGATGCGACGCTGGCAGCGTCATCGGCACAACATAGCGCGCGTCGGGCAGACCCACAGCGGTTTGATCTAGGACGCCTTGGTGGTCCGGCCTGAATACGGTCGGCAACCGCACCGCCTTCTAGGGTGCTGGCAAAGAACAGCGTTTTGGTTCATCTGGAAAAAGGTGAGCCACGTAAAATCGGCTGCTATTTAATCTGCATGAAAGCAATGACAATGAAAATCGCCCTGATCAATGAAAACAGCCAAGCTGCCAAGAACGAGATCATCTTCAATGCACTCAAGACTGTCGTCGAGCCCATGGGACACACCGTTTTCAACTACGGCATGTACGCGGCTGATGACAAGGCTCAGCTCACCTACGTGATGAACGGTGTACTGGCCGCCATTTTGCTCAACTCCAAGGCTGCTGATTTTGTGGTGACTGGCTGTGGTACCGGTATGGGCGCCATGCTGGCCTGTAACGCCATGCCCGGCGTGCAGTGCGGCCTGGTGATCGACCCGACGGACGCCTTCCTGTTTGGCCAGATCAACGATGGCAATGCCATCTCGATGCCCTACGCCAAAGGCTTTGGCTGGGCTGCCGAACTGAACCTGCAAGATTGTTATCGCAAACTGTTTGAAGGCGAGCGCGGTCTGGGCTACCCCAAAGAGCGCGCAGCCATCATGGCCAAAAACCGGGGCATCTTGTCGCAAGTGAAGGCCGTTTCCTGCAAGGACATGCTGACCGTCCTGAAAGAAATCGACCAAGACCTGTTGAAGGCCGCCATCGCTGGCGACAAGTTCCAGGAATATTTCTTCGCCAATTGCCAGGATGATGCCATTGCGGCCTACCTGAAGACTGTGCTGGCCTGATTCTTTGGTTGCAAGTGAAGGGGAGCCAGACGGCTCCCCTTTTTTATTGCCAGTTCGCGCCGAGGCGTTAGACCTTTGCGGCATCGCAGATATCGCGATAGCCACCTCGATACAAGACCCTGCGAAGGTCACCCCGTGCAGGCCAGCTTCAGCGCCAAGCTTTGAGCTTTTGCCAGAGGCATGTTTGGCATTGGTCTCGATATGATGGCCGTCAGACCCCGATGCGACCAGGCAAGCTGCGGGTTTCAAAGAAAAGGAAAACAAGATGCTTCTAACTGATATCGCCGTCGAGCACACACGGGTGTCCAAACAGAATGGGGTGCGGCAGACTTTCGTGCTGCATCCGTTTACCGATACGCAGCGAGACACGCTGGGCAAATTCGAGATCGTTCGTGACATTCGTGAGCCAGGGCTCAAAGAAGTGAAACGATCAACCTTCGTGACGTTTCAACAACTGGCGGAGTTGTATGCAAAAGGCGTGCTCGATGAGTTCGGTTTTTCCGTTCGCATGTGTCCGGGTCAGGGCACCTACCCCGCTGCAAATCCCACCAAAAAGATACTGCCAACCAGCATCCGGCCAGGCTCACCGTTCGACCTGGCTGTTCAACAGGTGGACGTTTCAAAACCTGCTACTCGCGAATTGAGAACAGCCTTACTGCGCACCCACGTCAAACTTGAAAGGTGATGACACCAACGAATGGCCTGCCCACCCTAAAAAGCCAATCACTCCAAGCCACTTGGCCTGATCCTGGCTGTCACGGTATGGGGTGCGAAACAACTCAAAAAATGCGCCATCAGATAAGGGAGTACCCGTGAATCCATCCGTTGCCCATGCCGAACTCATCGCCACATTCAAGCGGGCGCAGGCAGATGCTGATCACAAATTTGGATTGATCAAAGCTGCTGCGCAAAAGGGCCCCAAGGCCATCCAAGCGGCCACCGAAGCAGCGGCAAAAGCAGCCAAACGCAGGGACTCGTATGCCAAGAAGCTGGCTGCCTTAGGTGTGAGCATCGAGGATTGAGCGGGGCCAAGCCTGCTGACCGACATCAGTCATTGGCGACGACCCCCAACTGGCCACAGCTGGCGCTGCTGTCACCTGCTGAAACAATGAAAGTTGTTGTGTTGACGACTTGAATTGCGCGGAACAGCAGTCGCCCCGTTACTGTCGTTCTGCAATAGGCCATTGACCAGTGTTAGCGCAAGGCTTCAACGAAATGGACGGCGGTGAAGCCCATTCGTCAGGACGCAAATTACTGGTTCGAATGGCCAGCCTAAGTCTGGCATCTCCCACGCACATACCTGGCTCATCTATCGAACCGGGAAAAGTCCAGGGCATACTGTCCCGAAAATCAGACGGAGAGGATGATGGTCAAGAAGAAAAATCCACGCAAGCCAAAAAAGGCGAAATCGAATTCCGCGCGGGGGCCCTTTATGGTTGGCCATCCTCTGAATGGCTTGCCTTCTAACATACGTCGGCAATTCGTATTGGAATCTGTAGCTAGAAGCAAAGCCAAGTATGCTGAGCTCCTGCCAAAGCTTCTCGAAAGCGTATCCAGGCTTGCCCCCCTGCACTCAGTTGCGTTGATGTCCACCTACGGGCTAATGGGGGCGGCGGAAAGGCAGGACAAAGCAGTCGGCAAGGGTTGGAAGCCGAGAATTCAGCAAGGCCACGTGGAGTATTTGCAGGCTCTGTGCTTGCGACACCCAATTGATCTTGAGAACAGCCACTTCCCAGCCCCTCCCGATATCCAAAACTACTTCGACTGGATACCTGCGCTTTTTGAAGCTTCACAACTCATTCGCCACCCAGGAGTTGCTGCAGAAGGAGAGAATGAAATCACTTCCCAAAATCGCATGGCGATCGCTGGAGTACAGGAATTCATTCGTGGGCACACTTCAGTTGTGCGGAACTGGGGGTATTTCAAGAACGTTACGAGAATCTCGAGGGCACTATTTGAACGCATCGACGAACCATTTAGCCGAGTTTTTGGACTCAAACTCACTAAAGTCATCGACATATTCGAAAGCCTAGTTCGCCAACAAGAAGATCGAATCAACGATCATCGCGAAAAAATCCATCAGGCATTTGCTCGCAAGCCATCCCAAGGCGCCATGGTGGATGCGTTCTTTGCGGCGTACCCTGAGTTCCACGGCGAACTCGCTGAGTTTAGAGCCCGGCTCACTGCACCTGGTGTGTCCATGCAAGAGGCGTTTGGCCGCATTCTTGCAATGACCGATAGGCTAGTCGCGCAGCTTCTCATCATCGATTGCGAAAAACTCGGGCCAGAGCATAACGTCGACCCCAAGGTTCTTGGCACTTTTTTCAATTGGCTCAGCATAGGCCTAGGCGACTTGGACGAAGTTGACCCAGAAGCGCTATTTCTCGACAACCCTGTTTGGCTCAGGCCCCTTATCTACTTCAGCCGCAATAGCTATTTCTGTGCGCTTCCTCAGACGCTCATGAGTTTTGTTTTCCCCATCGTGGACGAATTGATTCACCCGTATCCAGATCTGGCAAAGAAGCTGAGCTTGGCACGGGCGTCGTTCCTCGAAGACGAAGTGGCAGCCCTATTCGAAAAGGGACTTCCTGGCGCTCAGCTCAGTCGCGGGTTTAAGTGGAGAGAAGGCAGCCAGCAGTTTGAAAGCGATCTGGTGATTCGCTATGACACAACGATATTGCTCGTGGAAGCGAAGTCCGGGAAGGTTTCCTGGCCTGCCCTCAGAGGCGCGCCAGCAAGAATGATTGACCATATACGCACTTTGATTGTCGAGCCCTCCGACCAATCGGGAAAGCTCGCCCAGCGCCTGCAAGAAGACATTGAACGTGTGCGGGGCGGTAGACCCACTCAGCTTCGGTTTCCCCTGCCAATGGAAGGAATAACCTGCGTCGTGCGTCTTTCGGTCACGCTCCATGACTTTGCCACTCTTCAAAGCGTTCCCGGAATGCTCGCCGAGGCGGATGTCCTCAAAAATACGTTTCCCTTAGCTCCATGCATGTCTCTGGCCGACCTGGAAACCGTGCTCGACCTCTTTGACGAGCCACATGTCCGTCTGCATTACTTGCGCCGTCGCGCTGAGCTTCTTTTTAAGATCAATACGATAGGGGACGAGCTCGATATGCTTGGCTTCTACTTGGACACATCGCTGGACGTTGGCGCTATGAGCAAGGAGCGCAACACCTTTTTGCTGACCGGCTACTCGAAGAAAGTAGACCGCTACTACACGCTGCTCGATGAAGGTATTCGGATTCCAAAACCTCAGCCCAATATTTCCGCTTGGTTCACGCGCCTTTGCGAGCAGCTATCTAAAAGAAAGCACCCCGGATGGAGCGAGATAGCGTGTGCCTTGCTCTCAGTGTCACCTACCGATCAAAGGACCATTGAACGGCGCGTTCGGAAAATCAGCGCGAAAGTAAAGGTCGGGAAGATGCCCAAGGACGACCACGACGCCATATTGAGCATTCCTCCGGCTGGAATGAAACAAGCACTTGCCTTTCTGGTAAAGCGTAGCGATGGAGTGGGCTACGGAGCGGACTCACAGAACATTGCAAAAGCATCTTTTGAGACTCCTTACGTGGAAAAAAGCATTGTCATCGTGGTTGATGCGATGTCTGACGAGCTTACATATCTGAGCGCTGGACTGTTCATAGCCAACGAGCGAAACCCAAACATGACGGTTTTCTTGTGAGAAACACAACTGTATATTCCAGTTCCATCTTCGATTGGGACCAAGACGGGAGCGCTCGTGTAACCGAGGTCCGCCCCTAGCCCACAGCAGGCACTACTGTCACCTGCTGAAGAAGCAATAATTTATTTTGTTTACGACTTTAACTACGCGGAAGACCGGTCACACCTACTCCACCGTCACCGACTTCGCCAAATTACGCGGCTTATCAACATCCGTCCCGCGTGCACAAGCGGTGTGGTACGCCAGCAATTGCAGTGGAACCACGTGCAGCATGGGTGACAGTTCACCGTAGTTTTCAGGCATACGAATCACATGCAGGCCCTCGGCGCTTTCAATCTTGGAGTCGGCGTCGGCCAGTACATACAACACACCACCCCGTGCACGCACCTCGTGCATGTTGCTCTTGAGCTTTTCCAGTAGCGCGTCGTTGGGCGCCACGGTGACCACCGGCATGGCGCTGGTCACCAGTGCCAGCGGGCCGTGTTTGAGTTCACCGGCCGGGTAGGCCTCGGCGTGGATGTAGCTGATTTCTTTGAGCTTGAGGGCGCCTTCCAGCGCAATCGGGTAGTGCAGCCCTCGGCCCAGGAACAGCGCGTTTTCCTTGGCGGCAAAGTCTTGCGCCCAGGCGATCACCTGCGGCTCCAGCGCCAGCACAGACTGCAACGCGGCGGGCAGGTGGCGCATGGCCTTGATGTGGCGCACTTCCTCAGCCTCGCTGAGCAGGCCACGGGATTGCGCCAGCGCCAGCGTCAGCAAAAACAGCCCGGCCAGTTGCGCGGTGAAGGCCTTGGTAGAGGCCACACCTATCTCGACGCCAGCGCGGGTGATGTAGGCCAGCTCACACTCGCGCACCATGGCGCTTGTGGACACGTTGCAAATGGTCAGGGTGTGTTGGGTGCCCAGGCTTTGTGCATGGCGCAGCGCGGCCAGGGTATCGGCGGTTTCGCCCGACTGGCTGATGGTGACCACCAGGGTGCGTGGGTTGGGCACCGAGTCGCGGTAACGGTATTCGCTGGCCACCTCGACCTGGGTCGGGATCTTGGCAATGCTCTCGAGCCAGTACTTGGCGGCGCAGCCGCTGTAGTAGCTGGTGCCACAGGCCAGGATCAGTACCGAGTCAATCTCTTTGAACACGCGGGCAGCGCTGGCGTTTGCGCCGTCAAACAGCTCGGGCTGGATGTGGTTGACACCTTCGAGCGTGTCGGCAATGGCGCGCGGCTGCTCAAAAATCTCTTTTTGCATGTAGTGGCGGTACGGGCCCAACTCGGCCGCGCCACTGTGGGCATGCACGGTTTTGACCGGGCGCTGGGCGGGCGTGAGGGGTTTGAAGGCCTTGTCCACCAGCCAGTATTTGCCAAGCTGGATGTCGACCACGTCGCCCTCTTCCAAGTACACGATCTGGTCGGTGACACCGGCCAGCGCCATCGCATCACTGGCAAGGTAGTGCGCCTGGTGGTCTGGCCCCACACCCAGAATCAGCGGCGAGCCGGCGCGGGCGCCAATCAGGCGATGCGGCTCGTCCTTGCAGAACACCGCAATGGCGTAGGCACCACGCAGCGAGCCCAGCGCGGCTTTGACGGCCTCAAACACATCACCGTCATACAGGCTGTCGACCAGGTGGGCGATGACTTCGGTGTCGGTCTGGCTCTGAAACACATATCCCTTGGCCTGCAGGCTGGCACGCAGCTCGTCATGGTTTTCAATGATGCCGTTGTGCACCAGCGCAATACGACCGGGGCGGCTGGCGGCGTCAGCCCCTGGGCCATGGCTGAAATGCGGGTGGGCGTTGTGCACTGCCGGGGCACCGTGGGTCGCCCAGCGGGTGTGGGCGATACCGGTGGTGCCCTCCAGATGGGTGGTGGCGATCTGGTCCATCAGCTCCGACACACGGGCGGTGCTACGGGCGCGCTGCAGGCCGTTGGCGTACACCGCCACACCACAAGAGTCATAACCCCGGTACTCCAGCCGGGACAAGCCCTGCACCAGAATGGGAACGATGTTTTGCTGGGATACTGCACCGACGATGCCACACATGAGCTGCTCCAAAAAAGTGATGGGCTGCATCGTAGAAGCTCACACAAGAAATATGCAGTCTATTTGTCACACTATTTGACTCAAAATTTCACAAAACAAGATGTGTGTTTAAATATTTCATAAATAGAGTTTTCATGAATGAATAAATCACTCTCTCTGCGCCATTTTTTGCTGGCGCTGGCCGTGGTGGCGGTCTGGGGCAGCAATTTTGTGGTGATCAAGCTGGCGCTGGGCCAGATGCCGCCGCTGCTGTTTGCCACGCTGCGCTTCCTCATGGTGGTGGTGCCGATGGTGTTTTTGATACCGCGCCCGGCGGTGCCCTGGCGCAATCTGGCGGCCTACGGGCTGCTGATTGGTGTGGGGCAGTTTGGGCTGCTGTTTGTGGCGATGAACGGGCACATTTCGCCGGGGCTGGCCTCGCTGGTGATCCAGGTTCAAGTGTTTTTCACGATCGGGCTGGCCATGGCGCTGGCGGGTGAAACGCTGCAGCGGGTGCAATGGCTGGCGCTGCTGCTGGCGGCCGGTGGCCTGGGGGTGATCGTGGTCCACACCGACGGCAGCACCACCCTGCTGGGCCTGGGGCTGGTGTTGCTGGCAGCCTTGTCCTGGGCCGGTGGCAACCTGGTGAGCCGCGCTGCCGGGCGCATCAACATGGTGGCGTATGTGGTGTGGTCCAGTCTGTTTGCGGTGCCGCCGCTGGCTGTTTTGTCACTGTGGGTAGAGGGCTGGCCCGCGCTGTTGGCCGGGCTGCAACATGCCGATGCGGTGGCCTGGGCCGCCGTGGCCTGGCAGGCCTGGGGCAACTCGATCTTTGGTTACGCCGCCTGGGGCTGGCTGCTGAGCCGCTACAGCGCGGCCACCATCACCCCGATGGCGCTGCTGGTGCCGCTGTTTGGCATGGGATGTTCGGCCTGGTGGCTCGGCGAGAGCCTGCCGCCCTGGAAACTGGGTGCTGCCGCGCTGGTAATGGCCGGGCTGGCGCTCAACCTGCTGTGGCCCATGTTGCGCCAAAAACTCTTGAAGCGACCCGCCCCATGAGCGCCCTGACACTCGACAACATCGATCTGCAGTTACTCGCCCAGCTGCAAACCAACACGGCTTTGTCTAACCAGGAACTGGCCGAGCGGGTCCATGTGTCGCCGCCCACCTGCCTGCGCCGGGTCAAACGCCTCAAAGATACCGGCTTGATCGAGCGCGAGATCGCGGTGCTCAGCACCGACAAACTCGCCAGCGAGCTTGGCCACGGGCTCACCGCCGTGGTGGAGATCACGCTGGACCGCCAGGACCAGGCCGCGCTGGAGGCCTTTGAGCAGCGGGTGGCACCCATCGATGCGGTGCAGCAGTGTTACCGCGTTTCCCCTGGGCCGGACTTCTGCCTGGTGGTGCACGCCGCCAACATGCCCGACTACCTGGCGCTGACCCAGCAGCTGTTCACCGCAGATGCCAATGTGCGCAATGTGAAGAGTTTCTTCAGCCTCAAACGCAGCAAGTTTGGTGCGAGCCTGCCTTTACCCGAATCGCTCTAACTTATAAGCCTTTTCGGCCTCTAGCCCTTATATAACAAGGGCCAGAAGCTATGGATTTAAGAGATATCCGGTGCCACAGGCAGGCACACCGTCACCTCGCAGCCTTGGTCTGGCGTGGCGGTGATCTGGATTGCGCCACCCAGGCGCTCCAGGATACGGCGGCATAACAGCAGGCCCAGCCCCAGGCCTTCAAATTCACACG
Organism: Rhodoferax fermentans; assembly: GCF_002017865.1. Classification (NCBI taxonomy): domain Bacteria; kingdom Pseudomonadati; phylum Pseudomonadota; class Betaproteobacteria; order Burkholderiales; family Comamonadaceae; genus Rhodoferax; species Rhodoferax fermentans. The sequence continues at coordinate 1,463,564 of NZ_MTJN01000002.1, forward strand.
CCGGATGCAAGCGGCCAAACACCTTGAACAGCGCCTGCGCCTGCTCGGGCCGGAAACCCACACCGTTGTCGCGCAGGGTCAGGCGGATGCTTGCGGGTGCAGCGGCCTCGGCCTCTGCAGATGGCGCGGGCTCAAGCTGCCAGCCCAGGGCAATCTGGACCGGCGCCCGGCCCCGGCTGAATTTGAGGGCATTGCCCAGCAGCTGCTGCAACACTTGGCGCATCAGACACGGATCGGCCTGCACTGGCGGCACATCGTCTGCCAGTTGCCACAACACATCGACATCCGGGTGCAGTGCCGCCAACTCATCTGCCACCTCACGCGCCAGCGTACCAACAAACACTGGCTGCAGGTCCAGCACTTGTGACCCCAGCCGCGACAGCTGGGCCAGGCCGTCGAGCTGGCGGGTCAGCAGCTGCGCCGACTGGCGGATGGTGCCCAGGTGGCTGGCCAGCTCGTCGGGTAGCTCAGGCCAGTCTTCGGCAATGATCTGGGCATAGGCTTGGATGTGGCGCAGTGGTGCACGCAGGTCGTGCGACACCACGTAGGTAAATTCCTGCAATTCGGCGCGGCTGGCATCAAGCTGGCGCTGCAGCTGCGCCAGTTCCTGGATCAGTTGGTGGGGATGGGGCTGTTCGCTGGGCGCACTCATTTCTTGGCTGGGCGTTTCCAGTTGGGGATGCTGACCTGGCGCGCACGCGCCACGGTGAGCGCCAGCGGTGGCGCGTCCTTGGACAGGGTCGAGCCGCCGCCCACGGTGCCACCCGCGCCGATGGTGACCGGCGCAATCAGCACACAGTTGCTGCCAATGTGCACGTCGGCCTCGATCACCGTGCGGTGTTTGTTGGCGCCGTCGTAGTTGGCGGTGATGCTGCCTGCGCCATAGTTGACACGTTCACCCACGGTGGCGTCACCCAGGTAAGCCAGGTGGTTGGCCTTGGCGCCTTTGGCCAGGGTGGAGTTCTTGACCTCGACAAAGTTGCCGATGTGCACCTCGGCACCCAGCTTGGCGCCGGGACGCAGGCGGGCAAACGGTCCAATCAGCGCACCCGCGCCGACCTCCACCGCGTTTTTGCTGCCGGGCTCACCCCCCTCGATGTGGGTGAAGGGGTGGATCACCGCACCGGCGGCGATGCTGGCGTTTTTGATCACGCAGTTGGGGCCAACTTGGACGCCCTCACCCAGGCTGACTTGACCTTCAAACACACAGTTCACATCAATGGCCACGTCCTGCGCACAGGTCAATGTGCCGCGCACATCCAGGCGCGCGGGGTCAGCCAGGCGCACACCCTGCTCCATCAGCTGCAGTGCCACACGTTTTTGGTAAGTGCGTTCCAGCTCAGCCAGCTGCACCGGGCTGTTGACACCGGCCACCTGGGCCGCGTCGCTGATCTTGTGCGCCACCACCGGAAAACCGTCGGCCACCGCAAACTTGACGATGTCGGTCAGGTAGTACTCACCCTGGGCGTTTTTGTTGTCGAGCCGCGCCAGCCAGCTTTTGAGCTGTTTGGCCGGCACCGCCATGATGCCGCTGTAAACCTCGGTGATCTTGAGTTGCGCGGCGCTGGCGTCTTTTTGCTCAACGATGGCTTGCACCGCGTCGCCCTTGCGCACGATGCGGCCGTAACCCGTGGGGTTAGCAAAGTCGATGGTCAGCAGCGCGAGTTTGTCACCGGCGCAGGCGCTGATCAGCTGCGTCAAGGTGTCGGCTTGGGTCAGCGGCACATCACCCGAGAGCACCACCACCAGACCATCGTCACGCAACACCGGCACCGCCTGCTGGATGGCATGGCCGGTGCCAAGCTGCGGCTCTTGGCGCACAAAATGAATATCCAATTGGCCTGCAGCCCTCGTCTTTGTTGACAAAGCTGCTTCAACTTCTGCAGCACCGTGACCGGTGATCACGGTCACCTGGCGCGCCTGCAACTCGGCCGCGGTGTCCACCACATGCTGCACCAAGGCACGCCCGGCCAAAAGATGCAACACTTTGGGCAGTTTGCTTTTCATGCGGGTGCCCTTGCCCGCTGCCATGATCACCACGTCCAGCGGTGTGTCTGTAAAAAGTGTCTGAGTGATTGCCATGCCAAGCTCCGCGTTGAGTCGATTGCCGTTTTTTCGCATTATCCGCGCCCTGCTGGTGACGCTGACCGTGCTGCTGCTGGGTGCCTGCAGCATGGTGCGCCTGGGGTACGACCAGTTACCCAGCCTGACGTATTGGTGGGTGGACAGTTACTTTGACCTCAACGATGCCCAGAGTGTGGCCCTACGCCGTGACCTGGAGTCCCTGCACAGCTGGCACCGCAGCCAGGAGCTGCCACAACTGGCCAAGCTGCTGGCCTCGCTGCAGACCCAGGCCTTGCAAGACACCACACCGCAGTTCACCTGCCAAGTCATTGACCAGCTCAAAGCGCACCTGCAGGTGGTGCTGACCCAGGCCGAGCCCGGCCTGGCCACCCTGGTGCGTCAACTCACACCCGCGCAAATGCAACACTTGGCCCACCAGCTGGACAAACGAGAACATGCCTGGCGCGAAGAGTGGGTGCAGATCAGCCCGGCCAAGCTGACCAAGCGCCGCACCGAACGCCTGATCGAACGCAGCGAAAGTTTTTACGGCCGCCTGAGCGACTCACAACGCAGCCTGCTGACCAGCAGTGTGCTGGCCAACCCCTATGACGTGGTGCAGGCCGAAGCCGAGATGCTGCGCCGCCACCAGGACCTGCGGCAAACGCTGCAAGCGCTTGTGCAGGGTGGCGACAGCGCCAGCCAGGCACAGGCACGGCTGCATGCCCTGCAACAGCGCCTGCTCGACTCGCCCAACACCAGCTACCGCACCCAGATCGCGGCCTTTACCCAGGCCAACTGCGCCAGCTTTGCCCAGTTGCACAACAGCGCCAGCCCAGCGCAGCGGCAACAGCTGGTGAGCCGACTCCAAGCTTATGAACTCGACCTGCGCACGCTCTCAGCGCCGCGCTGAACCCACCTAAGATCACCCCATGGCTATCAGTGTTTTTGACCTTTTTAAAGTGGGCATTGGCCCCAGCAGTTCCCACACCGTGGGGCCGATGCGTGCCGCGCGCCTGTTTGCGGCGGCGCTGCAAACAGAGGGTGTGTTGGCGCAGACCACCAGCATCTGCTGCGAACTCTACGGCTCGCTTGGTGCCACCGGCAAAGGCCACGGCTCGGACGTGGCGGTGATGCTGGGCCTGATGGGCCACGCGCCCGACACGGTGGATGTGGACGCAGTGCCCGACCTGATTGCCGGTGTGCGCAGCAGCCGTTCACTCAGTGTGCTGGGCCAACACCCGATTCCATTCATCGAGCGCGAACACGTGCTGATGTACCGGCGCGAGGCCCTGGCCGAGCACCCCAATGGCATGAAGTTCACAGCCCTTGACGCTCAAGGCCAGACACTCAAAGCCGCCAAGTATTTGAGTGTGGGTGGCGGTTTTGTGGTGACCGCAGGCGCTGCCAACGAGGCCGTGCTGACTGAGTACCAAAAAGTGCCCTACCCCTTTACCAGCGGCGATAAGTTGCTATCGATATGCAAGCAGACCAACTGGAGCATCAGCCAGGTCATGTGGGCCAACGAGCGCACCTGGCGCAGTGACGAGGCCATCCACAGCGGCTTACACACCATCTGGCGCGTGATGCGTGAGTGTGTGCAACGCGGCCTGAGCCACAGCGGCACCCTGCCCGGCCCCTACAAAGTGCAGCGCCGCGCCCCGCTGCTGGCCGCGCAGTTGCGCGAACGTGCCGAGCGCACGCTGGCCGACCCCTTGAGTGTGCTGGACTGGGTCAACGTCTACGCCTTTGCGGTGAACGAGGAAAACGCCGCCGGTGGCCGCGTCGTCACCGCGCCGACCAATGGCGCGGCGGGCGTGATCCCGGCGGTGCTGCATTACTGCGACCGTTTTGTGCTGCCGTCGCGCCGCCAATACACCAGCGCAGGCGGCCAGGACAATGTGGACAACTTCCTGATGACCGCCGCCGCCATCGGCATCCTCTACAAACTCAACGCCTCGATCAGCGGCGCCGAGGTGGGTTGCCAAGGTGAGGTGGGTGTCGCCTGCTCGATGGCCGCTGCGGGCCTGGCCGCGGTGATGGGCGGCACGCCGGAGCAGGTCGAAAACGCCGCCGAGATTGGCATGGAGCACAACCTGGGCCTGACCTGCGACCCGGTGGGTGGCCTGGTGCAGGTGCCGTGTATCGAACGCAATGCCATGGGCGCGGTCAAGGCCATCAACGCCGCGCGCATGGCGCTGCAGGGCGACGGCCAGCATGTGGTCTCGCTCGACAAGGTTATCAAAACCATGCGCGAGACCGGCGCCGACATGAAAACCAAATACAAGGAAACCTCACGCGGCGGGCTCGCCGTGAATATCGTGGAATGCTGACGCGCTCAGGCGCTCAGGGCTATCTCAGCCGCCGGGACTGCTGTCACGCGTGGGCCAAAGCTGCCCAGGTTGGCCAGCGTGGTGTTGTGGTGGGCTGAAATCTGCGCCGCAGTCAGCACAGCGTTGTCCACGGTGCTGTGGCCGTCGGCCACCAGGGTCACCGGGTAGCCCCGGGCCAGTGCGGCGCGCACGGTGGAGTCCACACAAAACTCGCTCTGCAGGCCACACACCACCAGGTGATCCACCGTGTGTGACAGCAGCAGGTCCTGCAGGTTCGTCTTATAAAACGAATCACAGGCGGTTTTGTGAAGCCGCAGGTCGGCATCCGACAGCTGCAGGCGAGCATCGAGCTGCCAGCCCTCGGCACCGTGCTGCAGCGGCCCATCAGCCTCTTCGTGCTGGATCAGGATCACAGGAGCACCCACCGCACGGGCCTTCGCTGACACACGGTTGATGCGATCAATCACAGACGCAATGTCAAAAGCGGCATCTGCGCCGTGGCATAGGGCATGTTGGACATCAATGATCAGAAGCGCGGAAGTCATGGTCGATTCGGAAAAAGTCTGGCGCAAACTCAACTCACACCGGCCAGACCACGCCGTGGTCGTTGAGGATCGCGTCGAGCGGCATGTCGTGGGGCTCGGGTTCAAAGTCGGGCAAAAAGTCGGTGCCAAAACCCAGCCCCACGGTGAACGGGCGAGGGTTGAGCGAAGCCAGCATGCGGTCATAAAAACCGCCGCCATAACCCAGCCGATAACCACCGGGTGCGTAACCCACACAGGCCACAAACAGCAGCGTGGGGGTGATCACCTCGGTGTCTTTCGGCTTGGGGATGCCATAGGCGTCGTCTTCCATCGGGCAGCCCGGGTACCAAGCATGAAAGGTCATGGTTTTGTGAACTTTGTCGACTACCGGCAGTCCAATCTTGCGTAGCTGGGGGCGCTCGACCAGTTCGCCGTCTTCTTTCCAGCGGTGCAGGGCCGGCAGTGGGTTGAATTCCCCTTTGATCGGCCAGTAGGCACCAATCACCGTGTCGGGGCGACCCACCAGCCAGATGCGCATGACACGCCGCAACAGGGCCACCCGCTGTTCGCGGTCTGGCAGATGCAGGCGTTGTTCGAGAAGCTGTTTGCGCAAGGCCTTTTTGTCCTGCGCACGTTGTTCATCAGAGTTATTCATAATCTCCACATGCAGTTCAAGATGATTTTGACATTGATTGGTGCCGCCGGATTGGCTGCGGCACCAATGCTTCATGCCCAGAGCACGGCCGACAACGTGGTGCTCGACATGCAGCAGGCTTTTAAACGGGGTGACAGTGCCCGACTCACCGCCTTGTTACCCCAGACCCAGGGCCATCTGCTGGAACCCTGGGCCGCCTACTGGGCCTTGCGTGCCCGCCTGGACAGCGCCTCTGCCGACGAGGTGAATGCGTTTTTTACCCAGTACCGTGGCAGCTACCAGGAGGACCGCTTGCGCAATGACTGGCTGCTGCTGCTGGGCCAGCGCCGTGACTGGTCGCGTTTTGCCCAAGTGGCGCCCGACTTCCGCATGAACGATGACCGCGAGGTGCGCTGTTACACCCTGGCCATGGAGAACATCCTGGCCAAGGTGGACCTGGCCAGCGAGGTCAAGGCCCAGTGGTACGCGGCCAAAGACGCGGGTGACGGATGCACCCTGGCGGCACAAAGCCACTTTGACGCAGGCCAGCTGTCCGAGGCAGATGTCTGGCGCAAGGCACGTCTGCTGGTGGAGGCCCGCCAGCTCGATGCGGCACGCCAGGTGGTCGCCATCGTGGCGCCCGGCGCCAGCGCGGCACTCAACGACGCCCTCAAAAAACCTGAGACCGTTCTGATCAAACGCCCGGTGTCCAACCAACGCCTGAATCAGGAGCTGGCGGTGCTGGCGCTGATCCGCTGGGCCGACAGTACACCTGACAGCGCGGCTCAGGCCTTGGAAGAACGCTGGAGCAAACACCTCAGCCATGCCCAGCGTGCCTGGGCTTGGGGCGCGATTGGCAAACTGGCAGCACAAAAACTCTCTGACAGCGCCTTGCCCTATTTCCAACACGCCAGCCCCGAGGCCATGAGTGACGAACATCTGGCCTGGCGGACCCGCGCCGCCTTGCGCCAGCACCAATGGCATGACGCGCTGGAGAGCATCAAGGCCATGAGCCCGGACGCCGCCAGCGACCCCACCTGGGTTTACTGGCGCGCCCGCGCCTTGTTGCAGCCGGGCCAGAGCCAGGCCGAGCAAACACAAGCACGCCAGCTGCTGCAAGGCATCGCCAGCGTGCGTGGTTTTTACCCACTGCTGGCGCTGGAGGAACTGGGCCAACCAATCACACCACCACCCACACCCGCACCTTTGAGCGCGCAGGAAAAAGACCGGGCGCAGGCTAACCCAGGGCTGCAGCGTGCCCTCAAAGCCATCACCCTGGGCCTGCGCAGCGAGGGTGTGCGTGAGTGGAACTACACCACCAATTTGCATGCCCCCGGCGGCATGAATGACCGCGAGCTGTTGGCCGCCGCTGACCTGGCCTGCCAGAACGCAGTATGGGACCGCTGCATCAACACCAGTGAACGCACGCGCAACATCATCGATCTGGCGCAGCGTTTCCCGATGCCCTACCGCCAGGCAGTGATTGAACGCAGCCGCAGCATCAGCCTGGACCCGGCCTATGTCTACGGCTTGATTCGTCAGGAAAGCCGCTTCATCACCGATGCGCGTTCGGGCGTGGGTGCCTCGGGCCTGATGCAGGTGATGCCTGCCACTGCGCGCTGGACCGCCAAAAAAATTGGCCTGAGCAACTTCACACCCCAGCAGCTCAATGACCGCGACACCAACATCACGATTGGCACCGGTTACCTCAAGCTGGTGCTGGACGATTTTGCGGGCTCCATGCCCCTGGCCGCCGCAGCCTACAACGCTGGGCCCGGGCGCCCGCGGGTCTGGCGTGGCCAACCCGGCGCCCCCTCAGTGGAGGCCGCCATTTGGGCGGAAAACATCCCGTTCACTGAAACCCGTGATTACGTCAAAAAAGTGCTGGCCAACACCACCATTTACGCGGCCATGATCACTGGGCAAACCCAGTCCCTCAAGGCACGGCTGGGGCACATTGGCCCAGCCGACATCAGCACACCAGAGAACCGCGACCTGCCATGATCCAACTCTATATCGGTAACAAAAACTACTCGTCCTGGTCGATGCGGCCCTGGGTGCTGCTCAAGCAGGCGGGCATCCCGTTTGAGGAGGTGATGGTGCGTTTTGACGCCTTCACGCCCGACTCGCAGTTCAAGGCGGCGCTCAAACCCGTGTCACCCACCGGCAAGGTGCCGGTACTGGTGGACGGGGATCTGGTGGTGTGGGACACGCTGGCGATTGCCGAGTATCTGGCCGAGCAGTTTCCCGACAAACAACTTTGGCCGACCAACAAGGCAGCCCGAGCCCGTGCGCGCAGCATCTGCGCAGAGATGCACAGCGGCTTCACCAGCCTGCGCAACCACTGCCCGATGAACATCGAAGCGCGGCTGCCCGACACCGGCGCCCTGCTCTGGCGCGACCAGCCCGGTGTGCGTGCCGATGTGGCGCGCCTGATTGAGATGTGGCGGCCGCTGCTGCAGGCACACGGTGGACCGCTGCTATTTGGTGACTTCTCGGTGGCCGATGCCTACTTCGCACCGATCTGCACCCGGCTTGTCACCTATGGACTGCCTTTGCCAGAGGACATCGCCGCCTATGTGCAGCGTGTCTGCGCCCTGCCGGGTGTCAAGGCCTGGATCGATGGTGCCTGCGCGGAGCAGGATTTTCTTGACTTTGAAGAGCCCTACCGCTTGGCCAGCCAGGCCAACAAACCACAGGCTTAAGTCGCCCGTTCACTGCGGTTTCCGCCAAGTTGCTTGGCGCGGTACATGGCGGCATCAGCGGCTTTGATAATTTGATCGGCACTGAGCTCGTCCTTGAAAAACACCGCAACACCCACGCTGGCCGTACACACATGACGAATCCCGCCTGGCTCGGCTTTCTGACCCAACGGGGTCAGCAGATAGGGGGCGGACAAGGCGTCAAGCAGCTTCTGCGAGACCATGCTGACGGTGCCATTCACATCCTCCGCCGGACCATTGATCTGCCCGAGCAAGACCGCAAACTCGTCACCCCCCAGCCGGGCGACCGTGTCCACATCACGCACACAGTTCTTCATCCGTTTGGCCACTTCAACCAGCAACATGTCCCCGGCATCATGGCCGTAGGTGTCGTTGATGGGCTTGAAATTGTCGAGATCAATCAAGATGACCGCACCATAGGCGTTGTGCCGCTTGCTGCTGGCCAGCGCGTGTTGCAACTGGTCGTAGAGCAATCTTCGGTTGGCCAAGCCGGTCAGAAAATCGTGTGAGGCATGAAAACTCGAATGCAGGTACAACTCTTTGAACTGCTGTTGCCGCTGCAAAGTCAGGCTCAAGTTGCGCATGGCTGAGACACCCCAGCCGATCCCCAGCACAAGCACAACGGACGACAGCACAAGAAGGTAGTTACCGAGGGCAGTCACCTCTTGGATCAGTTGGCTTGACTGCAAATAACGTCGGCTATGGGCCTCAATGACGAGGCGATGCACATTGGCGTGCAAACTGTCGACCTGGTCCAACAGCAGCTGCATGGCTGGGTAATCGGGCGTTGGGCTCACCGATTCAAGCACCGGATCGGCCTGTTTGACAAAGGCATGCGCTTGCGCCAACACCGTCTGAAAGATGGGCGCGTCCTGCATCGCTTCCCGGCTCTCACCGTTGTCAATCGATGACATGTGCGCGAAAAACAGGCTGTACTGGGTGCTCACTTGCTCGATCAGTTGCGGCGTATCCTGCCGCATCTGTGCTTCAAACAAGGCACTGCGTAAAGACAAGACCCGCAGCTCCAGCTTGAAGGCATTCCATTCAAAACCGCTGAAGCTTGGGCGGGTCAAATTCTCCAGGCTGTGTGCCTGCCGGTATTGAAGCCATCCAAAAATGGGAATGCCCAACAAGATCAGCAAAAAGATCACCAAGGCCCCGCGCCTTACCCGGGCGCTCGCACCAGCATCACCTTCACAGCGCAACCATCCAAGCAACCAGGCTTTCACATCAAGGCCCCGGGCAACTCATTCCACCACCATCTGTGTCAGATGCCAGACAGATCGGCTGTAATAGACATCACTTTTGAGCTCTGGCAGATCGTCAAACGGGTAGATCAAGAACAGGGGACCTTGGTCCTTGACTTTCAAGCTCACCCCGTCAATTTTTCGGGCAAGTACCGGATTGAATTGCGTCACATCCTGAACGGGTACACGCACCTCATAGTTGTCCAGGGCGATCAACCTCAGCGACTGGCCTTTGGCACCCACCAGCGCCAGCACGGATTGGAGGGAAGGCCCGGTGAAGGTACGCAGCCCTTTGCGCCAGAATGCGGACGTTTTGACCTGGCTCACGGCCAGGGCATCCACCATGGCCGCGTCAAACACGGCGGCATTGGCCGAGTTTTTGTGGGTGATGTTCCCGCTGATGGTCAGGATGACGGGCCCCTCCGGCTTGGCCAAGGACTGCGCCTGCGATAACCAAGGCAAAACAGCAGCCAACAGAAACAAACCACTGCGCGAGAACAGCCTCCACCGACAAGTCGACATCACCATCCACCCTGCTCACTTTTTTCACAAAGTTGACCGGTTCTTGTGCCGGATTTGTAACATTCTAAAGTGCTGATCGCCCTGTCTGACGGCGCCTCGGGCAAGGCTGATCAAGTCTCTGCTTGGCCCATGACTTGCGTGGTTCATGGCAACACTGGCAGGAAGAGGCAGATGAAACAACACACCCTGGCCCTGGCCGAACAGCAAAGCTTTGACAGCGATCGCCAACCCACGCGGCGCGACGAGTGCTTGAAAACCATGGAAGTCATCGTTCCCTGGCCATCCCTGTGCTAAGTCAGGCCAGTTTTATGTGCTCCAGCGGTCTTGGCGGTCGTCAATAGCTGTAGTTTTCCTTCCTATTTGCTGTTCTCTTTTCGCTCGCAGGCGTCAGTGGCGAGACGTAGCGTTGGCGCCAAAACGGCTGGCCGCCTGGCGACGGTAATCGCTGGGGGTCATGCCTTTGATGTCCAGAAAACGTCGGTTGAAGTTGGCGATGTTGTTGAAGCCCACCTGGTAACCAATGTGGGTGATCAGCAGGTCAGACTCCATCAGCAACTGGCAGGCGCGACTGACCCGCACGTGGTTGACAAAATCGGTGAAGGTGTTGCCGGTGGCCCGACGGAAAAAGCGCGAAAAACTGCTCTCGCTCATGTCGAGTTCGCGCGCCATGTCCGCCGCCGAAATCGGTTCGGACAGGTTGTCGCTGATGCGGCTGAGAATGGCATTGATCTGGTCGAGTTGGGTGTCGCTGTCCATGCTCTTCATCTGGGTGTTGGACAGCAGCCGGAAATCTGTGCAGCGTGAGAGTTCACCCATCAGCTCACAAAACGCCGCAAACCGCGCCAAACCCTGATTGGCTTTGATTCGCTGCCAGTACGTGACCGTTTGCGCAAAAACGCCAAAAAACTCGATGCCATGTTTGGCTCGCTCCAACAAGGGCATCACCTCACGCAGTTCGACGATGTGCCTGCTGGCTGTTTCAATGGGTTCGTGCAAAAACTGGATCACCAGATCACGCAGTGGAACGCCGCCATCGGGCACGTCGGCGCTAACCCAGTTGTGCGGCAGGCGCGGACCAGTCAAGACCACGTGCCCCGGCTGGAAGTGGCCGATCCAGTCGCCGACGAACGCCTTGCCAGAGGTGGTGGTGATCAAGTGCAGTTCATACTCGTCATGGTGGTGCCATCGCGCCAGCGGTGTCGGGAACCCATGGGACAGGCAGCGGATGAAGCCCGACTCATCAGGTGTCTCATAGCCCAAATCCGAGGAGCGTACGTGGTCGAGCTCCAGCTCTGGCTTGAGTTGACGTCGCAGGTTGAACATGTCTTTTTGTGCTTGTTTGTCAACTCATCACATTACCACCATCCACACGCAGCGTCTGTTTGCCCTGCGGGCCGACGCTTGGCACCGTGGTCATGATTGGTGGTTCTTGACAAAGAGTTTGACACGTTCAAACGCGGTGCGCATGGCCTGGACCAGGCGCTCGTCATTGGCCAGCGGACCCCACAACACGGTGTTGGCACAGTACGCTGCAACTGGGTCAACAGACTCGCAAATCGCATGGGCCGCCGCTGGGTCCATGGCCTGGTCCTGGTAGGTGTAGGGAATCTGCCCGGCATGCCAGCGTTGCAGGTAGGCTAAAAAGAGTGCAGGCAGCATGGACACGCTGTGGATGGTTTCACCACGTGCCAGCCGGTCGCGGATGGTGGGTGCAATCATCGCTGGGATCTTCGAGAACGCGTCCATCGCCACCCGCTGGTTGGTATCGGCAATGGCCGGGTTGCCAAAGCGGTCCAACACCACGTCACGGTATTTTTCGAGGTTAATCGGGCAGGGCAACAGCACCGGAATGGTGTCGTCGGTGACGTAGTCATAGGCCAGTTGGCGGATCACCGGGTCAAGCGTGCCCTCATGGATGTAGGTGTAACCGACCAGCGTGCCAGCCCAGGCGATGCAGCTGTGGGTGGCGTTGAGCAGGCGGATCTTGGCTTCTTCATACGCTTGCACCGAGGTCACCATCTCCACCCCGACCTTTTCCCACTCGGGGCGACCGGCGATGAAGTTGTCTTCAATCACCCACTGGATGAAGCTTTCTCCCATCAGCGCCGCAGCGTCGTCGACGCCGGTGGTGGCCAGCACACGCGCCCGCACCTCTGGCGTCGGGCGTGGTGTGATGCGGTCCACCATCGCGTTGGGGCTGGTGGTGTTGGCCTGCACCCAGGCCAGCAGGGCGCTGTCACCAAGCAATTCAATGAATTGCAGCAGCCCGCCGCGTGAGCGTTCGCCGTTGTGGCGCAGGTTGTCGCAATTGAGCAGTGTCACTGGCCCGGCATTGGCTTGCATGCGGGCGCGCAGGATGACGCAGAGTGCGCCGTAGATGGTCGACACCGGTTCGCCTGACTTGACCGCAGCCAGATCGGCTCGCAGGTCGGCAAAGTTCTGATCGAGCTGGTACTTGGCATCGAGGTAATAGCCGGCTTCGGTCACGGTAAAAGAAATGATGCGTGTGTCCGCGTCTGCGCCGATACGCACCAGACCACAGAGCTCGGGATCAAAAGGCACCACGGTCTGGATGGCGGTGATACGGGTGTAGCTGCGCTCGTTGTGCGGGGTCACGGTTTCCAGCGTGTAGGCCCCCCCCTGGGCAATCAAAGCGTCAATGGTGTCTTGCATGTCGGGTCGGATATTGCCGCCGGCCAGCGCCCAACGTTGGTCGCCGGATTCCCGCAACTGGTGCAGGTAGACGGCCTGGTGGGCACGGTGGAATGAACCTAGACCCAGGTGGAGCATCGTCGTCATGATGTGGCTTCTTTCTAGAGTGTGACTGTCAATAAAAAGGGATACGGGTGGCCGGTTCAGAGGTCGAACTGCGTGGGCATCATCACCACATCGCGGATCGTCATGCCGCGCGGGCGCGTGAGCATGAACAGCACGACGTTGGCAACCTCGGCGGCCTCCAGCAAACTGCCCTTGGCCTTGGCCTCTTCCAGCTTTTCTGCCGGCCAGTCGGCCAGCAGCGAGGTGATCACCGGTCCTGGTGAGATGGCGCCCACACGGATGCCGTGCTTGAACACCTGGCGCCGCACTGTCTGCACAAAACAATCAATGGCCCACTTGCTGGAGGCGTAGACCGGCTCCCAAGGAGTGGGGAAATGCGCTGCGAGCGAGCTTGTCACGATGATGTCGCCCACACCTCTCTCCATCATGTGGGGCAGCACCCCGCGTACGTTCTTCATGACCACGTTGATGTTCAGGTTGAGCATGCGGTCGATCGCGTCGTCGGTCGCGTCGATCAGATCACCACCCACATACAGTCCGGCGTTGGCGTGGAAGATGTCGAGTCGGCCACCGGTCAGCGCCAGAATGCGCGCTGGCATGGCCGCACACTGTGCGGGGTCCAGCAGGTCCAGCACCAGTGGCAGGGCGCAATCGCCCAGTGTTTCCCGGGCCTTGGCCAGAGCCGGTGCATCGCGGTCAACCAGGACGACCTGTGCGCCAGCAGCGATCATCGCCTGGGCACAGGCAAACCCGATGCCCGATGCCGCACCGGTGACGGCGGCCACCTGGCCGCTCAGGAGAGGTGTATGGTTCATGATGTCACGCAGTGGTCGGTGAGTCAGTGGGTCGGTGTTTCATGGGTTTGACCGGTGCGTGTGATGCGCCCGTTGGCATCAAACACATGGGCCGCGTCGGTGTCGATCTGGATGCCCACGGCATCACCCGTTCGCAGCGGTGTGCGTTCGTTTTGGCGCGACACCAGTTGGGCACCTTGTGTGGTGGTGACGTAGATCAGTGTTTCCGCGCCCAGCGCCTCGACCAAGTCGACCTTGCCATGCAGCAAACCCTGCCCAGCCGGGTGCAGCATCACGTTCTCTGGCCGCAAGCCGACGAAGCCATCCGACGCGATGGACAAACCTGCGGTGGTTTGCAGCGCAGGCAACTGGGAGGCCGGAACAATGTTCATCTGGGGCGTGCCAATGAACTGCGCCACAAACTGGTTGGCCGGGCGGTCATAGAGTTCCAGCGGTGTGCCAACCTGCTCGATCACGCCATCGCGCAGCACCACCACGCGGTCGGCCAGGGTCATGGCTTCGACCTGGTCGTGGGTCACATAAATCGTGGTGGCACCCAGGTCGCGGTGCAGTTTGGCGATCTCGATGCGGGTCTGGCCGCGCAATGCCGCGTCCAGGTTGGAGAGTGGTTCGTCGAACAGAAACACCTTGGGCGCTCGCACGATGGCGCGGCCAATGGCAACGCGCTGGCGCTGGCCACCGGATAACTCTTTGGGCGTGCGGTCCAGGTACTGCGTCAGATTCAGAATCTTGGCGGCCCGGTCCACTTTTTCCTTGATCAAGCTGGGGTCGGCTTTGGCCAGTTTGAGCGCAAAACTCATGTTCTCGAACACACTCATGTGCGGGTACAGCGCGTAACTCTGGAACACCATGGCCAGGTCGCGTTTGCTCGAAGGCAGGTGGGTGATGTCACGGCCATCGAGCTTCAGGGTACCGCCGTTGATCTGTTCCAGCCCGGCGATCAGGCGCAAGAGCGTGGATTTGCCACAGCCCGAAGGCCCGACAAACACCACGAATTCACCCTTTTGAATGTCCAAATTCAAGCCCTTGATGACGTGAACTTGACCAAAAACTTTGTCGATGCCGCTTAAGCTAAGGTAAGCCATCAAATTGCTCCTAATCTATTTATATGCAAAGGGTTGAGTGCAACGACCGCTAACCAGGGGTGCCGCAGAACCGGCTTTGCCGGGCTGCTGGCGCCGCCCCCTGCAAGGGGGAAAGCGGCCACACGGAGTGGGCAAACCTGGGGGTGTTCATCATTTGACGGCACCGAAGGTCAAGCCTTGCACCAGTTGTTTTTGGCTGAACCAGCCAAACACCACGATGGGTGCGATGGCCATGAAGGACGCGGCAGACAGCTTGGCCCAGAACAGACCTTCGGGACTGGAGTAACTGGCAATCAGCGTGGCCAGCGTGCCTGCCTTGGCTGCGCTGAGGTTGAGGGACCAGAACGCCTCATTCCAGCTCAGCACCAGGCACAACAAGCCGGTTGATGCCAAGCCGCCCAGTGTGAGCGGTAGCAGCACCATACGAAACTCTTGCCACAGCGTGGCGCCGTCCATGCGCGCGGCCTCCAGAATCTCGCCCGGTATTTCCTTGAACTGCGAATACAGCATCCAGACCATGATGGGCAGGTTGCTCAGGGTGAAGATGATGGTCAGCCCGGTGCGGGTATCGAGCAAACCGGAGTTCTGTGCCAGCACATAGATCGGCACCAGCGCGCCCACGGCGGGCATCATCTTGGTGGACAACATCCACATCAGGATGTCCTTGGTGTATTTGCCTTTGAAGAAGGCCATCGAGTACGCGGCTGGAAACGCCAGTGCCAGCCCGAGGAGGGTGGAGGCCACGCTGGTGATCAGCGAGTTTTGGGCGTACAGCAGATAGTCACTACGCTCCTCGACGATCGTGAAGTTCTCCAGCGTGGGCGTGAACAGCAGCAAAGGCGGCACCGCGATGGCTTGCAACTCGGTCTTGAACGCGGTCAGCACCAGCCAGCCCAGCGGGAAAAACAGCAGCAAGGCAACGCCCCAGGCGGCCAGCGTGCGCACATATAACAAGAGCTTGTTTTGGGTGTTCATGGTGCGCTACTTATTTGTCAAGGTTTTTGCCAACCATGCGGATCAGGAAAATGCCGGCAATATTCGCCAGCACCACCGCAAACAGCGCCCCGGCAGAAGCCACGCCGGCGTCAAAGTTCAGCAGCGCCTGCTTGAAGATCAGAAACGCCACATTGGTGCTGGCGTCCCCCGGACCGCCACCGGTAGTGGTGTAGATCTCGGCAAACACGCTGAGCAAAAAGATCATCTCGATCATCACCACCACCGCCATCGAGCGGCCCAGGTGTGGGATGTAGAGGTAGCGCAGTTGCTGCAGGTAGGTGGCACCGTCCATGCGCGAGGCCTCTAACTGCTCGCGATCCATGCTTTGCAGCGCGGTGATAAAAATCAGTGTGGCAAACGGCAGCCACTGCCAAGTGACGATCAGGATCACGCTCCACAGCGGCCAGTCGGTCAGCCAATCCACCGGCGTGGCACCAAAGAAAATCCAGACTTGCGCCAGCACGCCATAAATCGGGTTCATCATCATGTGTTTCCACAGCAGCGCGTTGACTGTGGGCATGACAAAAAAGGGCGAAATCAGCAGGATGCGCACGATGTTGCGCCCCGGAAACGGCGCATCCACCAGCAGCGCCAGCAATATGCCAACCACCACGGTCAGCACAATCACCGAGCCCAGCAGCAGCAAGGTGTTGCTCACCGCTGTACCAAAAGACGGGTCGGTGATGAAGTATTCAAAGTTCTCCAGCCCGATGAAGCCGCTCTGATCGGGCTGCATCAGGTTGTAGCGAATGACCGAAAAATAGATCGACATCACCAGTGGCACGATCATCCACAGGAAGAGCGTGAGCACAGCAGGTGCCAGCAGGATGCGGGGAATGAATCTGTTCATGGACAAAGGCCTTGGTGAATCAGTTTGCTCATCAAAATGGCTTCAAGCCCTCTTCTATAAAGGGCAAGAAGCTATTGATTTGATAGTTTTACAAGTCCTGATCTGATTTATTTGTAATAACCGGCCTTCTTCATTTCACGCTCGGCAGCGATTTGCGATGCCTTCAAAGCGGCGTCCACCGTGGACTTGCCAGCCAGCGCGGCGCTCATCTGTTGACCGACAGCAATGCCAATGGCCTGAAATTCAGGGATGGCCGCAAACTGCACCCCGACATACGGGCTCTTGGGCAGGGTTGAATCGGTCGGGTTGGCGCTGTCGATGGCCATCTTTTCGGCGGCGGCAAAACGGGCTGCTTTTTGGAACTCAGGCGCGGCGTAGGTGCTCTTGCGGGTGCCGGTGGGCACATTCGCCCAGCCATTGGTCTTGGCGACGAGCTGGATGTATTCCTTGCTCGTGGCCCAGGTCACGAACTTCTGAGCGGCGTCCACCTTTTGTGAACCAGCAGGAATCGCCAGGTTCCAGGACCACAGCCAGTTGGCGCCTTTGGGCGTGTTCATGGTGGGAGCCTGGGCAAAGGCCATCTGGTCCGCCACCTTGGACTGCTTCGGATCGCTGACAAACGAGGCGGCAATGGTGGCATCAATCCACATGCCGCACTTGCCAGCGTTGGTCAGCGCCAGGATTTCGTTGAAGCTGTTGGCCGACGAGCCGGGCGGGCCGTAGTTTTTCAGCAGGTCCACGTAATAGGTGATGGCTTCTTTCCAGGGTTTGCTTTCCAGCTGGGGTTTCCAGCTCATGTCGAACCACTGGCCACCAAAGGTGTTCACCATGGTGGTGATAAAGGCCATGTTGTCACCCCAGCCCGGCTTGCCACGCAGGCAGATGCCATAGACGCCATCCTTGGGGCTGTTCATCTTGGCGGCCAGGTCTTTGATTTGCGGCCAGGTCGGGCGATCAGGTACTTGCACACCGGCCTTGTCGGCCAGGTCCTTGCGGTACATCAGCATTGAGCTTTCACCATAGAACGGTGCGGCAAACAGCTTGCCATCCACCGACAGGCCGTTGCGCATGGCGGGCAGCAAATCGTCCACGTCATAGGCGGCATCGGTTTTGAGCTCCTGCAACCAGCCTTTTTTGCCCCAGATCGGCGCCTCGTACATGCCGATGGTCATGATGTCGAACTGACCGCCCTTGGTGGCGATGTCGGTGGTCACGCGCTGACGCAGCACGCCTTCTTCGAGCGTGACCCATTTGAGTTTGATGTCGGGGTTGGCACTCTCAAAATGTTTGCTGAGCTTCTGCATTTCGATCATGTGGCCGTTGTTCACGGTGGCGATGACCAGTTCGGTGGCTGCATGAGACATGCCGCAAAGCGACAGAACCAGAGAGGCAGCAAGTGTGAGGCGAACTTTCAGTTTCATGGTTGGGGCTCCGTTGAGAGAAATGTGGTTTGCTCTGTTCAGCGCGCTATCTGCGCTGACACAGGTGACGATACTGATCCTGTCTCGCGGCTTTGATACTTAAATTGGTCAAGTAGGTACGTTATTGCAAAATTTGACTAGTATTTACACCTAGGGGCGTCAAATTTGTACTGCTGCTGAGAGGCATATTGGTAGTCCGCGCCCATCGATCTCACCTGGATACTCTGCAAAAGAGATGTGCTGCAGATGTGTGCAGACGGGCATGTGGCATCTGCACAGCATGTGCGCGGGTTTGACGAGACTTGTTCAGTGTGGCCCTAAGCTCAGTAAACTGCGGCCATGAAAATCTTCCTTGTAGGTGGTGCGGTGCGCGATGCGCTGCTGGGTTTGCCAGTGAGTGACCGCGACTGGGTGGTGGTGGGCGCCACGCCGCAGCGGATGCTTGACCAGGGTTATGTGCCGGTTGGCAAAGACTTCCCGGTGTTCCTGCACCCGCAAACCCATGAGGAATACGCGCTGGCGCGCACCGAGCGCAAAACCGCGCCCGGTTACCACGGCTTTGTTTTCCACACCGCACCCGACGTGACTCTGGAAGATGATTTGGCGCGGCGTGACATCACTATCAATGCCATAGCTACTTCCCCATATTCAATAAGGGCCAACGGCCAATTTGACACTAAAAGCACGCTGATTGACCCGTTCCACGGCCAGCAGGACCTGGCAGCCAAATTGTTTCGCCATGTCAGCCCGGCGTTTCGCGAAGACCCGGTGCGTATCCTGCGGGTGGCGCGTTTTGCGGCACGGTTTGCCGACTTCACGGTGGCGCCCGAAACCCTGGCACTGATGCAGCAGATGGTGACTGACGGCGAAGTCGATCACCTCGTGCCCGAACGCATCTGGCAAGAGCTGTCGCGCGGGCTGATGGAGGCCACACCTTCACGTATGTTCGCGGTGTTACGCGACTGCGGCGCACTGGCGCGCCTGCTGCCCGAGGTGGACCGCCTGTGGGGCGTGCCCCAGCGCGCCGACTACCACCCCGAGGTCGACACCGGTGTGCACCTGATGATGGTGCTGGACATGGCCGCGCGCCTGCAGGCGCCCCTGGCCGTGCGTTTTGCCTGCCTGTGCCACGACCTGGGCAAGGGCAACACCCCGGCCGATGTGTTGCCGCGCCACATCGGCCATGAAGAGCGCAGTGCCCGGTTGCTCAAAGGGGTCTGTGAACGCCTGCGTGTGCCCACCGAATGCCGCGAACTCGCCGATGTGGTGGCGCGTGAACACAGCAACGTCCACCGCAGCACCGACTTTGGCGCCAGCGCCCTGGTGCGCCTGCTGGAGCGTTGTGATGCCTTGCGCAAACCACAGCGTTTTGCCGACATGCTGCTGGCCTGTGAGTCTGATGCACGTGGCCGACTTGGGCACCTTGACAGCCCCTACCCGCAGCGGCCCCGGCTGCTGCAGGTGCTGGCGGTGATGCAGGCGGTGGACACCAAAACCATCGCCCAACAGGCCATGGAGATGGGCGCCAGTGGGCCAAAAGTCGGCGACATGGTGCACCAGGCCCGGGTGGCGGCGGTGCAGGCCACCCTGCCTGGCTGAAACCACCCACGTCAGGCGCTGCGGGTGTCGCGCGGACGGGCCAACAGACGCAAGATTCGCGAGAAATCCCTCACAGATCAAACTTGGGCGAAATCCGCTGGGTTATGCTTACAACATGTCAAGTTTGCTGATTATTGAAGACGACGAACTGCTGCGTGATGGTTTAAGCGCCCAGCTTCGTCAGCTCGGTCATGCAGTGACCACAGCGGCCGATGGTGAGTTGGCACAACGGCTGCTGGAGTCTGACCGCTTTGACGGTGTGGTGCTGGATCTGGGCCTGCCCAAGATCAGTGGCATGGAACTGCTGCGCTGGTTGCGCAAACGTCTGCCCGCGCTGCCAGTGCTGATCCTGACCGCCCGCGACGATGTCGATGACCGGGTACAGGGCCTCAACGCCGGTGCCGACGACTACCTGACCAAACCCTTCGACATGGCCGAACTGCAGGCCCGGCTCGGCGCGCTGCTGCGCCGCGCCGCGCTGCCTGCCTTTGGTGGCAGCCTGGAGGTGGCCAGCCAGAGCACCCGGCGCCTGCGGGTCGACGCCACCCTGCCACAAGCCTGGCTGGGGGACGAACCACTGGACCTGACCCAGCGTGAATGGGCCCTGCTGTCGCTGCTGGTGACCCACGCCGGGCGGGTGGTCAGCCGCGAGGATGTGCTGGAAACCTGGCAGGCCGAACCCGGCGACAGCCTGAGTTCCGCCTCGAACGCACTGGAGGTCTACATCCACCGCCTGCGCCGCAAGCTGGTCGACTCGGGCCTGAACATCCGCAATGTGCGCGGCCTGGGCTACATGCTGGAAACCACGCCGCAATGAACACCGAGGCCAGGCCTGCCGGGCAGGGTCTGTCACTCAAACGCCAGTTGCTGCTGTGGCTGCTGCTGCCCCAACTGGTGCTGTTTCTGGTGGGTGGTGCGCTGGCTTACCGGATCGCCCTGAGTTACGCCGAAAAAGCCACCGACCAGTCACTGACCCAGTCGGTGCGTTCGCTGGCACGCCAGGTCAAACCGATTGGCTCCGGGCTCTTGATCGACTTTCCGCGTGCGGCGCAGGACATCATCGAACAGGACCCGCAAGACCGAGTCAGCTACATGGTGTCGAGCCCGCCCGGGCATTTTTTGCTGGGCAACGCCAAGCTGCCCGACCCCGCCATCACGGTGGCGGCCAACAGCCGTGACGCCCTGCTCTACACCACCCACATCGATGGCAAACCGATGCGCCTGGCCCTGCTGGAGCTGGACTACGGCGAGGCCGATGCGCCCCAACGCCTGCGCGTGCAGGTGGCCAAAAGCCTGGCCCTGCAACAACGTCTGACCAACGAACTGATTGCCGACATGCTGGCACCACTGATGCTGCTGGTGGCGCTGATGAGTTTGCTGGTTTTTGCCGGTATCTCGCGCGGGCTGCAGCCGCTCAAACGCCTGCAGGCGCAGCTCGGCGACCGCCAGTCACTCAGCGTGCACGCGCTGTCGCCGATCGAGCTGACACAGGCGCCGCAAGAGGTCCATGCCCTGGCCACGGCACTGAACCAGCTGCTGTCGGCGGTACGGCGCAGCCTGAGCCAGGAAAAACGTTTTCTCAACGATGCGGCGCACCAACTGCGCACCCCGCTGGCGGGTTTGATCAGCCAGACCGAACTGGCGCTGACCGAAACCGACCCGCAGGCGCGGCAGGACCGGCTCAACAAGGTGTTGTCAGGCGCCCGGCGCAGTGCCCACCTGGTGCACCAGTTGCTGTCACTGGCGCGCAACGAGGTCGAGGCCAAGCTGGCGCCGCTGGATGTGGCGGTGCTGGCGCGGGAGGTGGCGCGCGAGTGGACACCGCGTGCGCTCAAACACAACATCGACCTGGGTTATGAGGGGGAGGACCACCTGATGGTGAACGGTGAAGCCCTGCTGCTGCACGAAGCCCTGAGCAACCTGATCGACAACGCCCTGACCTACGCCGGCCCGGGCACCGAGGTGACGCTGAGCGCCCGCACCGAAGCGGACCAGGTGGTACTGGAGGTCCAGGACAACGGCACCGGGGTCTCCGAGCAAGACCTGCCGCAGGTGTTCAACCGGTTCTGGCGCGCCAACGAGTTGCCGGGCGGCTGCGGGCTGGGCCTGGCGATTGTGAAAGAGATCACCCAACGCCATGGTGGCCACGCCCAGGCGCTGGCGGCACAACCCCATGGGTTGCGGGTGCAACTGTTGTTGCCAAGACTCGACACGGCGGACGGCACCTCGCTCTCGCAGGGCACAAGTGCCCCTCAGAGACCGTAGGCGGGTTGGCGTCATGAGATACTGAACTGCCGCACGGATCACAGCAGGTCGCGGCATCAATGGGCTCGACACTCACCCGATGAACCGTGAACAACATCAAGTCCTTTCTCCATGACGCCTCTCTGGCCAGACAGAGCACGCAGGACGTGGTGCGTGACGAGGCCAGCCACAACCCCTGGCGACTGGCGCTGGAGGGCTTGCAGGCCGGCATTTGGGACTGGAATGTGCTCACCGGTGAGCAATACCATTCACCGCGCTGGGAGCAGCAGCTGGGCTACAGTGGCCACGAACTCGACGCCAGTTACCACGCGTTCATCTCCCGCGTCCATCCAGAGGATCTACCGGCCTTGCAGACGGCCATGGCCGACTACCTTGAAGGACGCAGCAGCCACTATGCGATCGAGCTGCGTCTGCGCTGCAAGGATGGACGCTGGACCTGGATAGGTGCCTCAGGCATTGCGGTGAGCCGCGACGCGCAGGGGCGCCCCACCCGCATCATCGGCACCCACAACGACATCACACAGCGCAAAGAGGCCGAGCAAGCCCTGATGGAGCTCAACACCAACCTGCAAGAAACAACAAGGCTGCTGCGCACCACCCTGGACCACATCAGCCAGGGCATTTTTCTGCTGGACGCCGACAAACGCATCATCGGCTTCAACCCACGGGTGTGTGAGTTGCTGGAAGTACCGCCCGAGATGCTGATGGCACGCCCCACCTTGACGCAGTTCAGCGCGTTCCAGCTCAGCCGCGGGGACTTTGGCGAAGGTGAGCTGTTTGTGAGTGAGAACGCGCGCGCCTACGTTCGCAGCGATGGCTTGGGTGAACCACCGGCCCACTATGTGCGCGAGACACGCCAAGGCCGCATGCTGGAGGTCCGGTCCAGGCTGTTGCCCGACGGCGGCATGGTGCGCACCTTCACCGATGTCACCGACTACGTGCGCACCCAGCAAGCCCTGCAGACCAACGAAGCACGCTGGCGCCTGGCGCTGGAGAGCACCGGCGACGGGCTGTGGGACCTCACCGTGCCCACCGGTGAAGAGTACCTGTCGCCGGGTCTGCTGCGCATGTACGGTTTTGAGGAGGGTGACCTGCGCGCCAGCCTGGAAGACCGTGACCGACACACCCATCCCGACGACCTGGAGCGGGTGCGGCGCGACCGGCAGGACCACCTGGATGGGCTCACCCCTACCTACAGCAACGAACACCGCGTGTTGTGCAAGGACGGCAGCTGGAAATGGGTGTTGTCACGCGGCATGGTCATCAGTCGGGACGCCAACGGCAAAGCCTTGCGCATGATCGGCACCCACACCGACATCAGTAAACGCAAGGCGGCCGAGGCCACCATCTGGCAACAGGCCCACTTTGACGCGCTGACCGGCCTGCCCAACCGTCGCTTGATGCGTGAACGCCTGGCACAAGAGATGAAAAAATGCCGACGGGATGGGCTGAAACTGGCGCTGCTGTTCATCGACCTGGACCGCTTCAAGGAAGTCAACGACACCCTGGGCCATGACCGCGGCGACCTGCTGCTGACCGAGGCCGCCCAACGCATCAGCCACTGCCTGCGCGAAGTTGACACCGTGGCGCGCATGGGCGGTGACGAATTCATGGTGATCGTGACCGAACTGCCGCAGGTGGCTGACCTGGAAGCGGTGCTGCACAAGCTGCTGGGCTCGCTCGGCGGGGTGTTCCAGCTCGGGCTGGATCAGGTGTTCATCTCGGCCAGCATCGGTGTCACGGTTTACCCCGATGATGCGCTGGAGATTGAAGGCCTGCTCAAAAACGCGGACCAGGCGCTCTATGTGGCCAAAGCCGCCGGGCGCAACCGCTTCAGCTATTTCACACCCGCGCTGCAGGAAGCCGCCCAGTGGCGGGCCCAGCTCACCCGGGACATGCGCTTGGCGCTGGTCGAGCAACAGTTCCGGGTGGTGTATCAGCCGATCGTGACCCTGGCCACGGGGGTCATCCACAAGGCCGAGGCCTTGTTGCGCTGGCAACACCCGACACGCGGCCTGATCAACCCGGGCGAGTTCATCCCGGTGGCCGAAAGCAGTGGGCTGATCGGGGCGCTGGGTGAATGGGTGTTCCAGCAAGCCGCCGACCAGGTACAGGCCTGGCGTGCCAGCTTGCACCCGGACTTCCAGATCAGCATCAACAAGTCACCGGTGCAGTTTGAAAACCCCGACCCGCTGGCCACCCCCTGGATCGAACAGCTGCGTGCACGCGGGCTCGGTGGCGACAGCATCGTGGTGGAAATCACCGAAGGCCTGCTGCTGTCCACCAGTGCCGGCGTGACCGAGCAACTGCTGGCCATGGGGGATGACGGCATCCAGGTCTCGCTGGACGACTTTGGGACCGGCTACTCGTCGCTGGCCTACTTGCAGAAGTTCCACATCGACGTGATCAAGATCGACCAGTCGTTTGTGCGCCAGCTGGCGCCTCAGTCCACCAACTTAGCGCTGTGCCAGGGCATCATCGCGATGGCGCATGCGCTGGGCATCCAGGTGGTGGCCGAAGGCATCGAGACAGAGCAACAGCGTGCGCTGCTGGCCGCTGCGGGGTGTGACTTTGGCCAGGGTTATTTCTTCTCGAGGCCGGTGAGTGCTGCCGAGTTTGAACAGATCTGCGGCCAGATCCACGTCCATCCACCCACCGTCAACGCCGCGCTCTGAGCCAGGCGGCGGGCCAGGCGTTCACCTCAGCCGAGTCGCACACCGGTCTGGGCATCAAACCAGTTGTTGTGGCGGCTGCTGATGGTCAGGCCCACGTTGTCACCCACGGCCACCGGGGTGCTCGGCGGTACACGCACATTGATCAGCCCGGCACCGGTCTGGACCACCACATAGGTGTCGGCGCCGGTCGGCTCCACCAGCGTGACCTCACCGCGCCAGGGTGCGTCGTCAGCCAGGTGGATGTGCTCCGGGCGCTGGCCCAGGGTCACCGCGCCGGCCACCGGTGCGGGCAGCTGCAAAACCCCACCTTCAAAGGAAAATTGGCCTGTAGCCCCGATGCCGCTTGCGTTACCAGTTATGAAATTCATAGTGGGTGAACCAATGAACCCGGCCACATAGGTGTTGACCGGCTGGCGGTAGATCTCGTAGGGGGTGCCAATCTGCTGCAACGTGCCGTCCTTCAACACCGCGATGCGGCTGCCCAGCGTCATGGCCTCAATCTGGTCGTGCGTCACATACACGCTGGTGATGCCTGAGAGCAGGTGCAGGCGTTTGATCTCGGCACGCATCTCCACGCGTAACTTGGCGTCCAGGTTGGAGAGCGGCTCGTCAAACAGGAACAGCTGCGGGTCACGCGCCAGCGCCCGGCCCATGGCCACCCGCTGGCGCTGGCCACCCGAGAGCTGCGCTGGGCGGCGCTCCAGCAGGTGCTCGATCTGCAGCAATGCGGCCACCTCGTGGATACGGCGGGTGCGCACATCGAGCGGGATCTTGCGCATCTCGAGCGCAAAACCGATGTTCTGCGCCACATTCATGGTCGGGTACAGCGCATAACTCTGGAACACCATGGCGATGTCGCGCTGCGCAGGCGGCATGTCGACCACGTTTTTGCCACCGATCCACAACTCCCCTTCGGTGGGCGCCTCCAGCCCGGCCAGGATGTTGAGCAGGGTAGATTTGCCGCAACCCGAGGGCCCGACCAGAATCAGAAACTCGCCCGGCGCCACATCAATGTTGATGTGGCTGAGCACCTCAATCGCGCGGGGACCTTTGCCGAACACCTTGCGAATACCCGCAATGTGGAGTGAAGCTGCCATGTTCTTATCCTTTGACGGCACCAGCCGTCAAGCCTTTGACGAAATACTGGCCAGCCAGCACGTACACCAGCATGGTCGGCAGGCCGGCAATGATGGCGGCGGCCATGTCCACGTTGTAGTTCTTGACGCTGCTGCTGGTGTTGGCCAGGTTGTTGAGGCCCACCGTGATCGGCTGGCTGTCGGCACCGCTGAAAGCCACCCCAAACAGGAAGTCGTTCCAGATGTTGGTGAACTGCCAGATCAGCGTCACCATCAGAATCGGTGTTGACATCGGCAACACGATGCGCCAGAAGATGCGCCAGAAACCCGCACCGTCCAGACGTGCTGCGTTGACCAGCTCACGCGGAATGGCGCTGTAGTAGTTGCGAAAAAACAGCGTGGTGCCCGCCATGCCGGCCAGGCTGTGCACCAGCACCAGCCCGAACACCGAGCTCGACAGGCCCAGATCCCCCAGCACCTGGCTCATCGGCAACAGCACCACCTGGAACGGCATGAACACCCCGAACAGCAACAAACCAAACAGGAACTCCGAGCCCCTGAAACGCCACAGGCTCAGCACATACCCGTTGACCGCGCCCCAGGCGGTGGAGATCAGCACCGCAGGCACCACCATCGTCACCGAGTTCAAAAAATAGGGCTGCAGACCCCGGCAGTCGACCCCGGTGCAGGCGCTGGACCAGGCCAGCCGCCAGGCCTCCAGGTTCAACGCCTGCGGCAGGCTCACCAGGTTGCCTGCGCGGATTTGCTCGGCATCTTTGAAGCTGGTGACCAGCATCACATACAAAGGCGCCAGAAAAAACAGCGCCGCCAGCAGCAGCACGCCGTACACCAGCAGACGCGTTAACAGCAACAACTTGGCATTCATGCGTCTTTGTCCAAGCAGGGGGGATGTGTGCGGGCACCCATGGAACTGGCTTTGCCAGACCATAGGGTGCGTCCCCCCTTCAGGGGGGAAGACTTGATGCGGCTCAGGGGGCTCATCTTTTTTCGCGCAGCTCGCTGTAAAGGTAAGGCACCACGATGGCCGCCACAGTGGCCAGCATCATGGTGGCACTGGCCGCCCCCAGACCAATCTGGCCACGCGTGAAACTCATGGTGTACATGAAGGTGGCGGGCAGATCCGATGCATAACCCGGCCCGCCCGCGGTGAGTGCCATCACCAGGTCAAAGGCCTTGATCGCCAGATGTGACAAGACCAGAATGGTCGAAAACACCACCGGGCGCAACATCGGCAGGATGATGCGCCAGTAAATGCGTGGCAGGCTGGCGCCGTCGATCTGCGCGGCCTTGATGATGTTGTCGTCAATACCGCGCAGGCCCGCCAGGAACAGGGCCATGGCAAAACCGGTGGACTGCCAGATGCCGGCGATCACCACGCAGTAGATGGCGGTGTCGCTCTGCACCAGCCAGTCAAAACCGAACGAGGTCCAGCCCAAGTCGTGCATGAGTTTTTCCAGGCCCAGGCTGGGGTTCAGAATCCATTTCCAGGCGGTACCGGTGACGATGAAAGACAGCGCCATGGGGTACAGGTAGATGGTGCGCAACACCCCATCAAAGCGGATTTTCTGATCCAGAAAAATTGCCAACAGCAGGCCCAGCAACATCGAGCCGCCCACATACAGCAGGCTGAAAAGAACCAGATTTTGGAGCGCAACGTGCCAGCGTTCCATGTCCCACAGGCGCACATACTGTTCCAGCCCGACAAACTCGTCGTAGTTGGGCAACATGCGTGAGTTGGTGACTGAGAGCACCCCGTTCCAGATCATCAGCCCGTAGATGAAGGCAAACCCCAACACAAAGCCGGGCGCAACCACCAGTTTGGGGAGCAGGTTTTCAAGGGATTTCATAAGCACGCTGACGAGACATGTTTGCTCGGTTCACTGCGTCGCAGCCGCCTTAGCAATGCTTTTGACACCGTCGGCCACGCTGATTTTGTCGTTGTTCCAGAACTGGCTCACCGCGTCCTTGATCGCGCCCTCGATGGCGGGTTTGACCGCCATGCCGTGGGAAATCGACGGCACCAGGGAGCCCGCTCTGCCAGAGGTGGCAAAGTCCCTGGCGGACAGCTTGGCGCAGTCGTCAAACTTGCTCATGTCCATGCCAAGTCGCACCGGGATCGAGCCCTTGCTCAGGTTAAAAGTCTGCTGGAATGTGGTGCCCATGAGGGCGGCGGCCAGGTCGGCCTGGGCTTGTTGCGCCCCGGCGCTTTTGAGCTTGAACATGACAAACGAGTCCAGATTGAAGGTGTAGGCATTGGTGCTGCCCGGGGCGGCGGCACACAGGTAGTCTTTGCCGGGCAACTTGCCTGCGGCGCTGAACTCACCCTTGGCCCAATCCCCCATGATCTGGAAAGCGGCCTTGTTCTGGATCAGCAGTGCGGTGGCCAGGTTCCAGTCGCGCCCCGGGGCGGCCGGGTCGGTGTAGGCCTTGAGCCTGCGAAAGGTTTCCAACGACTTGGCCATGGTCGGGCTGCTCAGGGCAGCCGGGTCGAGCTTGACCAGCGCGTCCTGGTAAAACTTCGGTCCCCCCACCCCCAGCAGCACCGACTCGAAGACGGTGAGGTCTTGCCAGTTCTGGCCGCCATGCGCCAGCGGGATCAACCCGGCCTTTTTGACCTTGTCCGCTGCGGCAAAAAACTCGTCCCAGGTCCTGGGCATGGCTGCCACACCGGCCTTTTTGAGCACCGACGTGTTGGCCCAGATCCAGTTGACGCGGTGCACATTGACCGGCGCGGCCACATAACTGCCCCGGTATTTCATGCCGTTGGCCACCACCGGTGGCAGCAGGCTGTCCCATTTTTCGGCTTTGGCGGTGGCATCCAGGTTGGCCAGCACCCCCTCGTTCGCCCACTCCTGAATCGCCGGGCCCTTGATCTGGGCGGCTGCGGGTGGGTTGCCCGCGATCACGCGGCTTTTGAGCACGGTCATGGCGTTGTCACCACCGCCCCCGGCCACCGCAAAGTCTTTCCAGCTGTGGCCCTGGGCTTGCATGGTCTTTTTCAACTCGGCCATGGCCCGGGCCTCGCCGCCCGAGGTCCACCAGTGCAACACTTCCACCTCACCCGCCATCACGCATCTGCCAGCCAGCAGGCACAACAAGGCAAGCGCTTGCGGGATTCGTTTGACCATGTCCACTCCTGAAAATCGATCCGGGCAGGCGCACAGCGTCACCCGAATTAATTAATTGTTAATTAATAAAACACCCAAACAATGCGGGCTTACCCTTGTTGTTGTTGCTGCAGATCAAGCTTTCCAACTCACAGGCTGGCGCGCATCTCCTGAAACACCTGCCAAAAGGTGGCGTCCTGCGTGGTGCAGAAGTTGATGCGCATCAGGGTGCCGGGCGCCCGGTTGGCATGGAACAGCGAGCCCGGCGCCAGCAGGTAACCCAGGTCCAGCATGCGTTGTGCCAGCGCATCGGTGTCCACCCCGGTGTCGACCCAGCCAAACAGGCCCGTCGGGGGCGCCACAAAACGGCAACCCGCTGCCAGCGCCAGCGTCACACTGCGCCCCCGCGCCTGGGCCAGTCGAGTGCGCACCTGCTGGGCATGGCGGCGCAGCTGGCCCTGCTCGATGCACCAGGCCAGCGCTTTTTCGAGCAGCGCCGGGGTGGTCAGCGTGGCCAGCAGCTTGGTGTCGAGCAGTTGTTCGTACAGATGGGTGGGGGCAGCCAGAAAACCGATGCGCCAGCCAGGCGCCAGGATTTTGGAAAACCCACTGACGTAGATGGTGCGCTGCAGACCATCCAGCGCACTCAGCCGGGTGGCGTGTTCGGGCGCCAGATGGCTGTAGGTGTCGTCCTCCACAATCACAAAGTTGTGCGCGCTGGCCAGTTGTAACAAGCGGTGCGCACTGCCCGGGCTCAGGCAGAAGCCGGTCGGGTTGTGCAACACACTGACGCTGACAAACAGCTTCGGGCTATGCAACTCACAATAACGCGCCATCACCGCCAGGTCCGGCCCGTCCGGCCCGCGTGGCACCGGCAGGATGCGCATGCCCAGGGCGTCGAGCCGGGCAAACTCGATGGCCCAACCAGGCTCTTCAACCATCACACAGTCACCGGTGCGCAGCAGAGTGCGGCTGACGATGTCAAGCGCGTGGGTTGCCCCCACGGTGGTGATGATCTGCTGCGCGGTGGCCGGAATCGCCAGCGCCGCCAGCCGGGCCGAGAGCGCCTGGCGCAGCCCCGAGTCACCGGCGGGTTCACCATACTGCAGCGACAAGGCGCGCAGCTGCGCACCACTGCTGACACGGCGGATGGCGGCGGGCAAAAAACCGGTCTCCAGCCAGTCCGGCGGGAAAGCGCCCAGGCCGGGCTGGGGTTTGTCGCTGCCACGCTGGAACATGCCACGGATCAGTGCGGTGGCATTGACCGGCACATGCTGCGCTGCAAAAACGCTGCCAACCGAGCTGGTGCCGGGTGGCATCAGATCCACATTTTTTGTAGCAACCTGCCCTTTATCCACAAGGGCCAGCGCGCGATTTCTCACAAAGAAACCGCGATTCTTGTGCGCCTCCACCAGGCCCTGCGCCAGCAACTGGTCGTAGGCTGCCACCACCGTGCTCGGACTCACATCCTGCTGCTGCGCACACAGGCGTACCGAGGGCAGGCGGCTGCCCGCTGCCAGCAGACCGCTGTTGATGCGCTCCGCCAGGCGCGCCGCGAGTTGTGCGGACAAGGACTGTGACCGGGTTCTGACCAACATCTTGTGTACTCCCTCTAACGCTGCCAACACTTCAAGCCAGCTGGCAAGCCTCCACACGGTGGCGGCAGCTGTGTTGCCAACACAAACAATACAGTAGTCTGAAATGTCTTTTTAAGTGTACTGCAGGTGTATTGTTTTTGGCACTACATTTGTGGGCATGATGGGCTTTTCTCCCCCCGCTGACCACCACCCCAAGTGCCGCACTGCGGCGGCACGATGCTGCACGGATCAGCAGGATTCAAGCCAAATTTGCCCCCAGCCCTTACGCCAAAAGGGCCAATAGCTATGACAAATGGAGCACACCCATGAAAACGCTGGGCCTGATCGGTGGCATGAGCTGGGAGTCCACGCTGCCTTATTACCAGCACATCAACCAGACAGTGAAGGAATCCCTGGGCGGCTTGCATTCGGCCAAACTGATCCTGTACAGCGTGGACTTTGCCGAGATTGCGCAACTGCAGGCAAGCGGGCAATGGGATGCGGCGGGCGCTTTGCTGGCAGATGTGGCGCGCAAGCTGGCGCACGCCGGGGCCGACGCGCTGGTGATCTGTACCAACACCATGCACAAGGTGGCCCCGGCCATCGAGGCTGCGGTCGACATCCCCTTGTTGCATATCGCCGACCCAACCGCACAGGCCATTCAACAAGCCGGGCTCACTACCGTCGGGCTGCTGGGAACCCGTTTCACGATGGAGCAGGACTTTTACCGCGCCCGCCTGGAGAGCCATTTTGGCCTGACGGTGCTCACACCGCCGCCTGAGGCGCGCAACGAGGTGCACCGGATCATCTTCGAGGAGTTGTGCCTGGGCCAGGTGCAAGCGGGCTCGCAACACACCCTGCAGCGCATCGCCGCGCAATTACAAACGCAGGGCGCACAAGCCATCATCCTGGGCTGCACCGAACTGGCCATGAGCCTGCAGCCACAACATCTGAGCCTGCCCCTGTTTGACACCACCGCGTTGCACGCCCGCAGCGCTGCGTTGTGGGCTCTATCTTGAAAGTTTGCTTTTGAAAAACACCCACCACGAAACCCTGGGCATGTGGCTCGGTGTGCTGGGCGTCGCCATCTTTGCGGTGACGCTGCCGATGACGCGCCTGGCCACTGGCACGGCACAGGCGCCCTATCTCTCGCCCTGGTTTGTGACCTTTGGGCGGGCGGTGCTGGCAGGGGCCTTGTCCCTGGTGTTTTTGCTGGCCACCCGCTCTGCCCTGCCCACCCCGGCGCAGCGCAAGCCGCTGGTGATGGCGCTGTTGGGCAATGCCATCGGTTACCCGCTGCTGCTGGGGTTTGCGCTGTTGCATGTCAACTCCGGCCATGCGGCGGTGATCACAGCGCTGCTGCCGCTGAGCACGGCGGCGGTGGCCGCTCTGGTGTTGCACCAGCGGGCGCGGCTGGGCTTTTGGTTGTTTGCCGCGCTGGGCAGTGGCCTGGTGCTGGTGTTTGTGCTGTGGCGCAGCCACAGCCAGGGCCACGGTTTTGGCCTGGCCTGGGCCGACCTGTTGCTGCTGGGTGCGGTACTGTCTGCCTCGGTGGGTTATGTTTTTGGGGCGCAGGTGACCCATGCGCTGGGCGCCGAGCGGGTGATCTGCTGGGTCTGTGTGATGGCGCTGCCACTCACCGTGCCCGGTGCGCTGTTGACTTGGCCGAGCCACAGCGTGCCCAGCTCGGCCTGGCTGGGTTTGGTGTACGTCGGTGTGTTCTCCATGTGGGCCGGTTTTTTTGCCTGGTATCGCGGCATGGCGATGGGCGGTGCACTGCGCGTGAGCCAGACCCAGCTGCTACAACCGTTTTTGAGTATCCTGGCTGCCGTGCCCTTGCTGGGTGAGCCGCTGGAACTGGCCACCCTGGGCTTTGCCCTGGCCGTGATCACCACCGTTTTTCTGGGCAGGCGTTTTGCCAAACCTGCCCCTGTTGTTGTTACCCTCGTCGCCTCAAAGGAACCTGTATGAACGCACCCCTGCCCCCAGATTGTCTGAACTCACCCTGGCAACTCGCCCGCCGCGCCGAGCGCATGAACCCGTCGGTGATCCGTGAGATCCTGAAAGTGACCGAGCGCCCCGGCATCATCAGTTTTGCCGGTGGTCTGCCGTCGAGCAAAACCTTCCCGGTGGCCGAATTCGAAGCGGCTTGCGCCCAGGTGCTTAAAGACGACCCGGCAGGCGCCCTGCAATACGCCGCCAGCGAAGGCTACGCCCCCCTGCGCCAGATGGTGGCCGAACAACTGCGGACCAAGGCCGCCGCAGCGGGCCACACCTGGGAGGTGGACCCGGCGCAGGTGCTGATCACCACCGGCAGCCAGCAGGGGCTGGACCTGGTGGCCAAGGTGCTGGTGGATGCGGGTAGCAAGATTCTGGTGGAGTCACCGACCTATCTGGGGGCGGTGTCGGCCTTTATCCCGATGGAACCGGACGTGGTGAGTGTGGCCAGCGATGACCAGGGAGTAGACATCAGCGACCTGCGGACCAAGGCAGCCGGGGCGCGTTTCCTCTATGTGTTGCCCAATTTCCAGAACCCGACCGGCAACACCATGAGTGAGGCCCGCCGCGCTGCGCTCAGCACAGTCGCTGCCGAGCTGAACCTGCCGCTGATCGAGGACAACCCCTACGGCGACCTGTGGTTTGACACCCCACCCCCTGCGCCGCTGACCGCCCGCAACCCGGACGGCTGCATCTACCTGGGCTCGTTTTCCAAAGTGCTGGCACCCGGGCTGCGCCTGGGTTTTCTGGTGGCGCCCAAAGCGGTCTACCCCAAACTGCTGGAGGCCAAACAGGCGGCCGATTTACACAGCCCGGGTTTTAACCAGCGCATGATCGCCCAGGTGATGCAAGGCGGTTTTCTGGATCGCCATGTGCCCAAAATCCGTGCGCTCTACAAGGCCCAGCGCGATGCGATGCTGGAGGCGCTGGCGCAGCACTTTGGCCCGATGCCAGCCCAAGCCGACGCGGCCATGCTGGACAGCCGCCTCACCTGGAACTGCCCGGCCGGTGGCATGTTCTTGTGGGCACGCCTGCCCCAGGGCCAACGTGCTGTGGACCTGCTGCCCATCGCGGTGGAGCAAGGCGTGGCCTTTGTGCCGGGCGCGCCGTTTTACGCCGATCACGGCGACGAACGCACACTGCGCCTGAGTTTTGTGACACCCAGTGTCGAAGAGATCCATCGTGGGGTGGCCGCACTGGCGCGCGCCATGCAAGAACAGGCAGGGGTTTGAACATGCTGCACATCTGGGGGCGATTGAGCTCCATCAACGTACGCAAGGTGGTCTGGGCCGCGCAGGAAACCGGTGTGCCCTTCACCCGCACCGACGCGGGCCTGACTTTTGGGGTGGTAAAAACCTTTGACTACCTGCGCCTGAACCCCAACGCCCAGGTGCCCACGCTGCAAGACGGTGAGCTGGTGTTGTGGGAGTCCAATGTGATCGTGCGTTACCTGTGTGCACGTTACGCACCTCACCTGTACCCGCAGGAGCTGGCCGCGCGTTTTGATGCCGAGCGCTGGATGGACTGGCAACAAACCAGCCTCAACCCCGCCGGCAGCCCGGCCTTCATCCAGTGGTTTCGCACCGCGCCCGAACAGCGCGACCAGAGTGTGATCACCAAGTCGGTGGCCACCATGACCCCGTTGCTGCTACTGCTGGACCAGCATCTGTCACAACGCGCCTACATGGGGGGTGACAGCTTCGGCATGGCCGACATCCCGGTGGCCTGCGACATCCACCGCTGGTTTGGCCTGCCCCAAACCCGCCCTGAGTTGCCCCACCTGGAACGCTGGTACAGCCAGATCCTGGACCGCCCGGCAACACGGGGGGTGCTGGACTTGCCACTGGCTTGACTGCTTGGAGTTGTGCCCATGATCACCAGAACCTTCACACAAGTCGACGTTTTCACCGACACCGCCTACCTCGGCAACCCGCTAGCCGTGGTGTTGGACGGTTCGGGTTTGTCCAGCGCCGATATGCAGCACTTTGCGCGCTGGACCAACCTGTCCGAGACCACTTTTTTGCTGCCCCCCACGCCAGAAGCAGCGGCCCAAGGGGCCGACTACCAGGTGCGCATCTTCACACCCGGCGGTGAGTTGCCGTTTGCCGGCCACCCGACATTGGGCAGCTGCCACGCCTGGCTGCAGGCCGGTGGTCAGCCCAAGGCGCCCGAGTGCATCGTGCAGGAATGTGGCCAGGGGCTGGTGCGCATCCGCCGCGACGGCAGCCGCCTGGTTTTTGCCGCGCCGCCGCTGCAACGCAGTCTGCCCAGTGCCCAACTGCTGGCCGATGTCAGCGCCGCGCTGGGCCTGGCGCCGCAGCACATTCTGGCCAGCCAGCTGCTCAACAACGGGCCACTGTGGTTGGGCCTCTTGCTCGATGACGAGGAGCTGCTTCTGGCGCTGGAGCCTGACCACGCCGCGCTCAAGGCTTTGGGGCAAAAAGTGGGTGTAGCCCATATAGATCAAGGGGTAACAGCTACACCACTGATAGCGCGCTCCAACCGCGAGGCCCGCGCCTTTGGTCCACGCACCAGCACACCCGGCGCAGCCCAGGGTGTGGCCCAGGCCCAAGTGCGCGCTTTTGCGGCACCGATCGGTGTCAACGAAGACCCGGTCACGGGCAGCCTCAACGCCAGCCTGGCCCAGTGGCTGATCGCTGACGGGCTGGCCCCCAGTAGCTACATCGCCACCCAGGGCACCTGCCTGGGGCGACACGGCCAGGTGATGGTGTCACAAGACGACCATGGTCAGGTCTGGGTGGGGGGTGATGTGGTGACCTGTATCGCCGGGACAGTGACGCTGTAGAGCCACACGCCGCCCGCGCCCGGATGACCCGGGCGCGGGCATTTTTCAGGTGGCAGCCACCAAATAGTGACCCCAAGCGCATCACAAGGGTGCAAAATCAAAGTTGCTGACTGGCAGTGCGCGCCACACTTCAGCACCGTTGTCGGCGCAAACTGCTGCTCATGACAAGCACTCGGAGCACGACCAACATGGACTACCAAGAACGATTTACCGACCGCGATTTGGAAAAAATCGTTGATGAAGGCCTGATTTACATGTGCGCCTGCCCGGCACAGGTGGCCGATGCCATCCGCAAACTGCGCGGGCTCTACCGCTACCAGTACCACTGCATCAACGACCCGGACAACCAGTCCGAGGTGCACCAGACCATTGCCCAAAGCGCGATCCACGCCCATGCCCACCTGCAGGACTGTCTGGACCAGATCCTGACCCTCGAAAAATGGGACCGCACCACATTGACCATGCCCGCCAACCTGCGTGTCAGACAGGCCAAGGCCATGCTCTCGGAATAAGCCACCCTACGCGGCGCCTGCGTCAGACACAAAAAAAGCACCCGAAGGTGCTTTTTTTATGGCCACACGTGGGCCGACAGGCACGAGGCCATCGGGCAAATCAGGCCTTCTTGCTGACCGCAGCGGCGGCGCTCAAGGCGTGTTCGGTCACTGCAGCGACATTGCTTTCAGCCATGGCGAGCGCTTTTTTGGCGGTGCTTTGGGCCGATTCGATGGCGTTTTGGCTGGATGCCAGAGCGCTCTTGAGCACCGCCACGGCCGACTCGGTGCCAGCCGGTGCGTTCTTGCTCAAGCTGTCCAGCGCCTTGGTCATGGTCTTTTGGCTCTCTGCGGCCTGCGCTTCAAATGCCTTGGTGAACTCGGCACTGGTCTCCACGGTGATGCCGTACACATGGCGGCTGTAAGCAGCGGCTTTTTCAGCGGCAGGGCCAACCAAGCCGGTTTGCAAAGTCATAACTTGTTGCAGGTCTTTGGCAGCCAGCAGGCTTTGGGCGTGGTGGAAGGACTCGGTCAACACCGCTTTGGCAGCGGCCAGATTGAGTTCAACCAGTTTTTCGAAGCCAGAGAAGGCCTTGGTGGACAGGCCGGTGAACGCGTCCAGGTTGGTCTTGTTGGCGGCGGTGATTTGGTCAGCGGTGATAAACATGGCGGTGTCTTTCAGGAAGAGGTTGATGAACCAGGGATGCTTTGCAAACTTATGTTGCAGTGCAGCATGACTGAATTATAGGAACACCTGACGCCAAAACAAGTATTTTTTGCTGCACCGCAACAAATAAGCTAGGTGACAGCCTCTAAAACCGTGGTCAGCGCCAGAGCAACAGCCCGGTGCCCACCACCGTCATCAGCGCCCCCAGCCAGGCACCCGGTGCTGGCGCACGTTTGAGCTGGAACCACAACAAGGGCAGCACCAGAATCGGTGACACCGAGGACAGGATCGCGACCATGCCCACATCGCCCTTTTCCAAGGCAAGAAGCACCAGCGTCATGCCCACCCCCATGGCCACAAAACCGTTGAGCCCGGTTTGCACCAGCACACGCGCCGTCGGCGCCGTGGTGGCGCGCGCCGCCCGAAAACCGGAGAGCAGCAGCACCCCATGCGCGGCGGTGGCCACCGTCACCCGCACCGCCGAGGCCATCATCGGGTCCACCTGCAAAGCCATCACCGGTTTGGCCACCAGCGAGCCCACCGCCTGGCACAAGGCGGCCAGCAGCGCCAGCGCCACGCCCAGCCCGACATGGCCACGGTCGACCTCCCAGGCGTGGTTTTCGTCCTTGCGTCGGCCCAGGGCCATCGCGGTCATCACCCCGGCCAGCGTCAGTGCCGCACCCACCAAGGCCTGCACACTCATGCGCTCGTCCAGCAGCCAAAAGCCCAACGCCGCGCTGAAAGCCGCATGGGTGGCGAACAACACCCCGGCGCGGCGTGGCCCCAGGCTGTTCATGGCCGCAAACAAGGCGGTATCACCGACAAAAATGCCGATCAGCCCACTGATCGCCATCGCGCCCCAGGCCTCCAGCCCAAACCCACGCCAGCCACCCGTGACGGCCACCACCGACCACAACATCACCGCCACCATGGCCATGCGCCAGCGGGTGAAAGCAAACGCACCGAGGTGGCGCGAAGGTGTGACCGACATCACACTGCCCATCGCCCAGCAGGCGGCGGCGCCCAGCGCCAACAAATCGTAAGCAAGCATGGGGAAAGTCAGCGCAGTGCGGTGCAGTTCGTCAGGGTGTCTGGCGGCAACTGATCGATTTCAGCCAGCAGTTGCGCCAGTGCCCGGCCAGCCGCCTGCACCAGGGCGTGACCCTTGTCGGCCGTGGCGGCGGCGGCGTTGCCGACCGCACCCGCCGGGTTGTAGTCCTGCATCTGCCAGCCAAGCTTGGCGCTTTTGCCATTACCCAGAATCTCAAATTGCTGGGCACGGGTTTGTGAGGTGGAGGCAAAGTTCTGCGCCTGATCCAAAGCTACATGCGCTGGGTCCAACGCCAGCATCATAGAGGTTTCGATGTCGCCCGCGTGGATGCCAAAGCGGTGTTCATCGGCAGAGAACAAGGCATTCACGTCTTGCCCTTGGGTATCACGCAGCGGCAGGTTGAACCAGCTCACGCTGTACACCAGCATGTCCAGCCGTGCACGCAGGTCACGCGCCACCAGGTCCATCACCCCCACATGACCACCATGGGTGTTGAACAACACCAGCTTGGTGATGCCGCTGGTCGCCACTGACTCACCGATGTCGGTCCACAGCCGCAAGATGGTCTCGTTCTTGAGCGTCAGTGTGCCTGGAAAACGGGCATGTTCAGGACTCAGCCCCACGGCTTGGGTCGGCAAAAACAGCACCGGCAGGTCTGGCGCCAAGTGCGGCAAGCTGGCCGCCACGATGCCGTTGACCAGCACCGTGTCAACACTCACCGGCAGATGTGGCCCATGCTGCTCGGTCGCGGCCACCGGCAACACCGCGATGGTGCGCGCCGCCTCGCCACTGGCCAACAAAGCAGCAAAGTCACGGGTACTCAGGTCGACCCAGTAGCGTGATGGGGTGCTCATGGTGCGTTTTGGAAAGTGAGGTCGTGCTCGACTCAGGCCTTTTTCATGAACTCGGCTTTGAGCATGAAGGCGCCTTGGTCGGTCTTGCAGTCGACCTCGTGGTCACCCGCGCCTTCGGGCAGGCGGATGCCTTTGATCTTGGTGCCTTTTTTGAGCACGATGGACGAGCCTTTGACCTTCAGGTCCTTGATCAGGATCACCGTGTCACCACTGGCCAAGGGGTTGCCATTGGCATCAAGCACCGGACCGCTGGCGGCTTCACCCTCTTCCGCCGCAGCGGTTTGGGGCCACTCAAACCCGCAGTCCGGGCAGATGTAGTTGTCCCCATCCGGGTAGGTGTTGTCTAAGGTGCATTGGGGGCAGGCGGGAAACTGGGGCATGGTGAAAGTGCAAAAAAATGGTGGGTTCAACCCAAGGGTGACAAGTGTACGAGGCCTATCCGGCTACTGGTCGCGTCGATCACGCTTCAGTATCATGTGCGGATGACACAAGATCTCTTCCGCACCGACGCTTATCTGCTTGACACCACCGCCACGGTGACAGCGATCACATCGCAAGGCATTGTGCTGGACCGCACCGTGTTTTACCCGCTGGGCGGTGGCCAGGCGGGGGACACCGGTGTGCTGGTACTGGCCGATGGCACCGACATCACCATCGTGGACACCCGCAAGGGCAAGGCCGAGGATGGCAGTTTTACACAAGATATCTGCCATTTGCCCTCGCCAGACGTGCTTGAGCAGCTATTAACGCCAGAGCAAAGCAAACTCGCGGTGGGCGACACGGTCACAGCCCGCATCGACTGGGCGCGGCGCCACCGGATGATGCGTTTCCACACCGCCACCCATTTGTTGTGCCACATCGTGCCTCAGCTGGTCAACGGCTGTTCGATCACGCCTGACTACGCGCGGCTGGACTTCAACATGACTGACGCGCTGGACAAAGAGGCCCTCACCGCCGCCATTGCCACGCTGGTGTCCGCCGCCCACCCGGTGACGGTCGGCGCCATCACCGATGCCGAACTCGACGCCAACCCCGCGCTGGTCAAAAGCATGTCGGTGCAACCACCGCGCGGCAGCGGGCAAATCCGCACGATACGGATCGGCGACGAGACCTTGATCGACCTGCAACCCTGCGGCGGCACCCATGTGGCCAACACGGCGGAAATTGGCCCGGTCATCGTCACCAAGATCGAGAAAAAGTCTGCCAGCACCCGCCGTGTGGTGCTGGGTTTTGCCCCATGAGCCGGGGCCAGATCAGGAACATCACCGGCGACTCCTTTTTTGCCTGGGATGGCATCGTCCTGGTGGTCAACATCCTGGGCAAACCCAGCGCGGCCAAGGACGCGATTGGCAAACCCCACGGCACCCAGCTCAAGGTCAGCGTGACCGCCAAACCGCTGGGTGGCAAAGCCACAGACCACATGGTGCGTTTTCTGGCGCCGCTGTTTGGTGTGAGTGTGTCTGCCATTGAGGTGGTGTTTGGCCAGGAAAACGTCAACAAGCAGTTACGCATCACCGCGCCGACCAAATTGCCAGCGGTATTTACCCAGGACGCATCAGACTGAGCCGAATGGTGCGCCGCCCGGAACGCTCAGGCGCGGGCTATTTGAGTTTGCCCAGAGATACCCGGATCGCCTCCAGCCGCGCCTCGTAGTCAGTCGCATCACCGTAGTCCAGAAACTGGCTGTAACGGGCATGGGTGCCCATCACTTTTTTGGCGTGTTTGATCGGGCAGAAATAGGCTTCGGTGCGCGCCAGAATCTCGCGCCAATAACCCACCAGCCCGTTGCCGTATTCGCAGTAGGTGCAGTGAAACTTCTCGATGAAGTTCAGATACTGCAGCTGGCGGCGGTCAAACACCAGGTAGTCGGCGCGGCGCACCTTGGTGATGCCGTAAATCGGAAAACAGCTCCACTGGTAGAAGCTGACACAGAGGTCCAGCAGCACCAGCGGAACAATCATGCCGTAGATGATCGGGCCGGTGATCAGGTTTTGTGGGCGAAAACTCACCAGCCATCTGAAAAAATTCATCTTGAGCTTGCGGTGCGCGGCTTTGACCGAGCTCTCAAACTCCACCCGTTTGCCCTTGATCTGGAAAAACATGCGACTTTGCTGCTCGTGCATGGCGGTGACGAGTTCGGCCTCCAGAGTGGCCATTTGGGCCAGCAGCTGGCTGATACGTTCGTTCATGCTTGTCCTTTCTGGTGCGGGAGCTTGGTGCAAAGCTTGTCCGGCCAATATACGCCCACGCAAGTCAGACCCCAGCCCAGACAGCAGGCACCCATGGGACAATCCGGCGCATGCACCTATTATTTGAAGAAACCGGCAAATTCCTCGCTGGCCGGATCCTGTCCGAGGCCGACGCTTCGGCGCAGGTCGAGCTCGACAGCGGCAAACGTGTCAAGGTCAAAGCGGCCAACATCCTGCTCAAGTTTGAGAAGCCCGAACCGGCCCAACTGATGGCGGCCGCCCAGGCCGTGGCCAGCGGCATCGAGCTCGACATGGCCTGGGAATTTGCCCCCGAAGACGAGTTTGGTTTTGCCGACCTCGCGCGCGACTATTTTTCTGAACAAGCCACGCTGAGTGAACAGGCCGGCATGCTGCTGGCGCTGTTTGAGGCGCCGCACTACTTCCGCCGCGCGGGCAAAGGGCGTTTTCGCAAGGCCACCAAAGAGATCCTGGCACAGGCGCTGGCCGCCATCGAGAAAAAGAAACAGATTGCGCTGCAGATCGAGGCCTGGGTCAAGGAGCTCAGCGCAGGGTCCTGCCCGGCCGCGATCCGTGATCAGCTCTACAAAATCCTATTCAAACCCGACAAAAACGCGCCCGAATACAAGGCGGTGGTGGAAGCCTCACGCGCCACGCACCTGGGCCCGCTCGAGCTGCTGATCAAAGCGGGAGCGATTGACTCGCCCTACCAGTTCCACTGGAAACGCTTTTTGCTGGAAAACTTTCCCAAAGGCACGGCTTTCCCCAAACTCGAAGCACCACGCATCACCGACGAGTTGCCGCTCTCGAGTGCCCGTGCCTTCTCAATCGACGACTCGGCCACCACCGAGATTGACGACGCCTTGTCCGTACAAGGCCTGGGCAGTGGCACGGTGCTGCTGGGCATCCACATCGCCGCACCCGGTCTGGCGATCCAGCCCGGCAGCGCGATTGACCAGCTGGGCCGCGCCCGCTTGTCCACCGTCTACATGCCCGGTTACAAGATCACCATGTTGCCCGACGAGGTGGTGCAGGCCTACACCTTGATGGAGGGGCAGAACTGCCCGGCGGTGTCGCTCTACGTCACGCTCGATGAAGCCACGCTCGAGATCAAAAGCAGCGAAACCAAGTTGGAACGCGTGTTCATCGAAGCCAACCTGCGCCACGACCAGCTCGACGCGGTGGTCACCACCGACTGGCTGGAAAACCCGGCCTTTGAGCATGAAATCGACCCTAAGCCCTTATTGGATAAGCGCGAGCAGCTCTCCTTTTTATACCGTCTGGCGAAAGACCTCAAAGCCAAGCGCGAGGTGGTGCGTGGCAAACCTGAAACCTTCAACCGGCCCGATTACAACTACCGCCTGGTCGGTAACAACGGTGCCGAGCCCAAGGGTGATGAACAGGTCGAGATCAGTGTGCGCCAGCGTGGTGCGCCACTCGATTTGATTGTCTCCGAGGCGATGATCCTGGCCAACAGCAGCTGGGGCAGCTGGATGGCAGATCTGGGCGTGCCCGGCATCTACCGCAGCCAGGCCAGCCTGGCGCCGGGTGTGAAAGTGCGCATGGGCACCAAGGCGCTGCCGCATGCCGGCATTGGTGTGAAAAGTTACGCCTGGAGCAGCTCGCCGCTGCGTCGTTACACCGACCTGGTCAACCAGTGGCAGATCATTGCCTGCGCACGTCACGGCAACACCGCTGCGCTGGCGGCACCGTTCAAACCCAAAGACGCCGAGCTGTTTTCGATCATCTCGAGCTTTGATGCCACCTACGC
Organism: Rhodoferax fermentans; assembly: GCF_002017865.1. NCBI lineage: Bacteria > Pseudomonadati > Pseudomonadota > Betaproteobacteria > Burkholderiales > Comamonadaceae > Rhodoferax > Rhodoferax fermentans. The sequence goes on from NZ_MTJN01000002.1 coordinate 1,505,718, forward strand.
CGCCTACAACGGCTTCCAGAACGCGATGGAGCGTTTCTGGGTGCTCAAGTATGTGCAGCAGCAAGGCATCACCGAGCTGCCCGCAAGCCTGTTCAAGGACAACCTGGTGCGTGCCGACCACCTACCGCTGGTGTTGCCGGTGGCCGGGGCTCAAGGCCTGCCGCGCTGGGCACAGGTGATGGTGCGCCTGGGCGACATCGACGAGGTGTCGCTCGACATCCATGGCACCGTGACCGCACGGCTTGACGGTGGCCCGGACGACAAAAGCGCAGGCGAATCGGCCCAAGCGCCAGACGACGAGTCCGACGACGACACCCTGGCCGGCCCGATTGCGATTGCGGTGGACCTGGGCGAAGGTGACCCGGCACCCGGCGATAATTCCGCCCCGTGAAACTGCGGTCTTTCAGCACCCTCCAACTCGCCCTGGGCGTGTCCATAGCCGTGCACGCCGCGCTGCTGACGGTGCGGGTGGTCGACCCCGAGGCCTTCAACCGGGTGTTTGAAGACACCCCGCTGGAAGTGATCCTGGTCAACGCCCAGACCAACGACAAGCCGAGCAAGGCACGCGCCATCGCCCAGGCCAACATGGCTGGTGGTGGTGATGCGGCCAAAGGCCGTGCCACCAGCCCGCTGCCACCCGCCCTGGTGGCGATGCCCGGTGAGGCCAGCGAACACGACCGCGAACGCCAGGTGCGCGAGATGTTGGAGCAGCAGAGGGTGTTGTTGTCCAAGGTCAAATCGGTGCTGGCAGCGATGCCGCCCACCGACCCGCTGCAACAAAAACTCAGCCCCGACGACATCCAGCGCGAGGAAAAACGCCGCCAGCTGATTGACCTGCTGGCCGAGATCGAGCGGCGTATCCAGATGGAAAACGAGCGCCCGAAAAAGCGCTACATCAGCCCGGCCACGCGTGAGGCGGTCTACGCCATCTACTACGACCGGCTGCGCCGCGCCATCGAGGACAAAGGCACAGAGAATTTCCCCGAGGCCAATGGCCAGAAGCTCTATGGTGAGCTGACCATGATCGTCACCGTCAATCACGATGGCAAAGTGTTGGCCACCGAGGTGGTGCAAAGCTCGGGCAACAAGCTGCTGGACCGGCGCGCCCAGGCCATTGCCAAAAGCGCCGGACCGTTTGGCAACTTCAACCGCGAGATGCGCCGCCAGGCCGACCAGATTGCGGTGGTGTCACGCTTCAAGTTCACCCGCGACGACACCCTGCAAGCCCCCCTCAGCGCCCCCTGACCCACCCGGTCATTCAAGAAAGAACCTTGTTATGAGCACCGACCTCTACTGCGTGATGGGCCACCCGGTGGCGCACAGCCAGTCGCCCTGGATCCACACCCGCTTTGCCGAACTCACCGGGCAGGACATGCTCTACACCAAGCGTGAGATCCCGCTGGACCACTTTCCCGGCAGTGTGCAGGCCTTCATCGACGAAGGTGGGCACGGCTGCAACGTCACCGTGCCTTTCAAGTTTGAGGCGGCCTTGCTGGCCACCCACACCAGCGAACGCGCCAAGCTGGCCCAGGCCTGCAACCACCTCACCTTCAAACCCGGGCAGATCCTGGCCGACAACACCGACGGCATCGGCCTGGTGCACGACTTGCTGCACGGCGCCGGTGTGGTGCTGGCGGGCCAGCGCGTGCTGTTGATGGGGGCCGGCGGTGGCGCCGCAGGTGTGCTGGGCCCGCTGATCCAGGCCAAACCCGCCCAGATCTGTGTGGCCAACCGCACCCTGCCCAAAGCCGAGCAACTGGTGGCGCGCCACCTGCCCCTCGCCGCGCTACACAATGTAGAGCTATCAGCCCATGATCTAAAAGGGCTGGAGGCACAATTTGACATCATCATCAACGGCACGGCGAGCAGCCTGGGTGGCCAGGGGGTACCGGTGAGCGCGCATGTGCTGGCGCCCGGCGCACTGGCCTACGACATGATGTACGGCGCCGCGGCCAAACCCTTCCTGGACTGGGCACACAACCACGGCGCGGTGCCGCGTGACGGCCTGGGCATGCTGGTGGCACAGGCCGCCGAGGCCTTTGCGCTCTGGCGCGGTGTGATGCCGCCTGCGGCGCAGGTGCTGGCTGAACTGCGGGTACACCTGGGCCACTGAGTGGAGTGACATGAAGGCGTTGTGGCGATGGCTGTTTCTGGTGCTGCTGGCGGGTCTGCTGCTGCAGCTGTTTTTTGTGGTCCGGATCGCGGCCATGGTGGTGATCGACCCGCAGTCGACCGCGTTTGAACGCTCGGAGGCCTGGCGTCTGCTCACGGACAAGGGTGAACTGCGCTGGCGCCAGCAGTGGGTGCCCTACAGCGCCATCTCCAACCACCTCAAACGGGCGGTGATTGCCAGCGAGGACGATGGTTTTGTCAACCACGACGGCGTCGACTGGGATGCACTCGAGAAAGCCTGGCAAAAAAACGCCCTCGCTGAACAACGCCTGGCCAAGGCGCAGGAACAAGCCGCCAAGGCCCAGGCCCGCTCAGCCAGCAAAAACCCGGCCCAAGCCGCCGCAACACCGCCCAAACCCGTGAAAGCGCCCAAGGTGGTGGGTGGCTCCACCATCACCCAGCAGCTGGCCAAAAACCTGTTGTTGTCGGGTGAACGCACCTTGTTGCGCAAGGGTCAGGAATTTGTGCTGACCCTGCTGCTGGAGGCGATGCTCGACAAACAACGCATCCTCGAGATCTACCTCAACAACGTCGAGTGGGGTGACGGTGTGTTTGGCGCCGAGGCCGCCGCCCAGCACTACTTTCGCAAATCTGCGGCCCAGCTCAGCAGTTACGAAGCCGCACGGCTGGCGGTGATGTTGCCGCGCCCGAAGTATTTCGAGAAACTGCCCAACTCCAGTTATGTGGCCGGGCGCGCCCGTGTCATTGCCAACCGGCTGGACAACGCCGAACTGCCCTGACCCGGCACACATCTGCGATTACGGAAACTTTGTCATGATGAAACGTGTTGTGCTCGACTGGGTGGCGGTGCTCGTGAGTTATTTCCTGCTCGGGCTGATCCGCATCCTGACCGGCTCCCAGGCGCGCTGGTGGGGCTGCCCGCCCAAGGCCTTGCAGCGCATTTATTTCGCCAACCACCAGAGCCATGCCGACCTGGTGATGATCTGGGCCGCGCTGCCCAAGGAGCTGCGCCACAACACCCGTGCGGTGGCGGCGCGCGACTACTGGACACGCACCCCGTTCAAACATTGGCTCACCAGTGCGGTGTTCAATGTGATCTACGTGTCACGTGATCGCCAGGCCAGCGAGGACCCGCTGGAGCCGCTGATCGAGGCCATGAGCCACGGCGACTCGCTGATCCTGTTTCCCGAGGGCACCCGCGGTTTTGCCGACGAACCCCAAGCCTTCAAGGCCGGGCTCTACAACCTGGCGCTCAAGTTCCCCGAGGTGGAACTGGTGCCGGCCTGGATCAACAATGTGCAGCGGGTCATGCCCAAGGGTGAGGTGGTGCCGGTGCCGGTGCTGTGTTCGGTGACCTTCGGGGTGCCGATGCAGGTCTTGCCCGGCGAAGACTGCCCGACTTTTTTGCAGCGTGCCCGCCTGGCGGTGCTCGCGCTGCGCGACGTTTGAAAGTGTCAGAACCATGCATCGGGCCCTGAGAAACCTCAACCCCACCGAGCAGATCGGTGCGCTGTTCATCATCGTGTTTGGCCTGCTGATGGTCGGCGGGCTGGTGATCTTTTTGCGCTCCATGCGCGAGTTTGACGACCCGCAGCAGGGCGCACAACACCGCGACGAGCTCGACCGGCTGACCCAGCTGCTCAAAACCAGCTGGCTGCTGGTGTTTGTGTTCTGGCTGGCCTGGCTGGCTGGGGACATCTCGCGCCTGGTCTTGTTTGCGCTGGGTTCGTTTTTTGCATTGCGCGAGTTTCTGACACTCTCACCCACCCGCCATGGCGACCACCGCAGCCTGGTGCTGGCGTTTTTTGTCATCCTGCCATGCCAGTACTGGCTGGTGGGCACCGGGCAGGTGGCGCTGTTCACGGTGTTCATCCCGGTCTATGTGTTTCTGGCGCTGCCGGTGACCAGTGTGCTGGCCAACGACCCCAAACAGTTTCTGGAGCGCAACGCCAAACTGCAGTGGGGCATCATGGTGTGTATCTACGGCATGAGCCATGTGCCAGCGCTGCTGCTGCTCAAGTTCCCGCACTACAACCACAAAAACGCGTTTCTGGTGCTGTTTCTGGTGCTGGTGGTGCAGACCTGCATGGTCACCCAGCACCTGGTGTCACACCGGCTGATGCAGCTGGGCAAACGCCCGGCGGTGCCCGCCATCAGCCAGAGCTTCATCTGGCGCGCCTGGCGTGCAGGCATGGCCGCAGGCAGCTTGATGGGGGCCTTGTTGTCGGGCATCACCCCCTTTGTGCCGGGACAGGCGTTTGCGCTGTCTTTCATTGCGTGCGCCGCAGGCAGCATGGGGCACCTGGTGATGAAGGCCCTCAAGCGCGATCGCGGCATCCCGATGTGGCGCGGCCAGCGCACCGCCGTCACTGGCGCAGGCGGTATGCTTGACCACATCGACGCGCTGTGTTTTGCAGCGCCGGTGTTTTTCTACTCTGCCAGATGGTATTTCAAGCTCTAGCCCTTATCCAATAAGGGCAGATAGCTATATCTCTTGCAGCAAACCAGAGCCCCATCACCATGAGAATTCTCGGCATCGACCCGGGCCTGCGCACCACCGGTTTTGGTGTGGTGGACAGCGACGGCGGCACGCTGAGTTATGTGGCCAGCGGCACCATCAGCACCATCCACATCGAGAAAGACCAGCTGCCCGCGCGCCTGAAGGTGCTGTTTGACGGCGTGCGTGAGGTGGTAGCGCGCTATCAGCCGGATGCGGCTTCGGTCGAGATTGTGTTTGTCAACGTCAACCCGCAGTCCACCCTGTTGCTGGGCCAGGCGCGTGGCGCTATCGTGACGGCGCTGGTGTCGGCCGACCTGCCGGTGGCCGAATACACCGCCTTGCAGATGAAACAGGCGGTGGTGGGTTATGGCCGTGCCGACAAGACCCAGATCCAGGAAATGGTGCGCCGCCTGCTGGCCTTACCCGGCCTGCCCGGGCCAGATGCGGCCGATGCCCTGGGCCTGGCCATCACCCACGCCCACGCCGCCACCTCGATGGCCCGCCTGGCCCAGGCCAAAGGCGTGGGCGGGGTGCAGCAGCAGACCCAAAAGGCGGCTTACAAGGGCGGGCGCAGCCGCTGAAGCTGCACACCGAGGTCATGCGGATGCCACACAAACGAAGCATCTGCACACCACAGCCTGTCAGGTCCCAGCCGACTCTGTCGAAAAGTAACGACGCGGCTCCATCCCCAGCGCACGCTTGAACATCGCGGTGAAAGCGCTCGCACTGCGGTAACCCAGCTTTTCGGCCACCCGCGCAACAGGCACGCCGTTGGCCAGGTGGCCGAGTGCTTCGACCAGGCGGGCCTGTTGGCGCCACTGCCGAAAACTCATACCCGTTTCGCTCTGGAACTGCCGTGCCAGAGTGCGACTGCTGACGGCTTGTTGTGCGGCCAGCGTCTCCAGCGTCTCGTGACTGTCCGGGTTGGCGACCAGCTCCTGGCACAGGCTGTGCATGCGCGTCTCACCCGGCATCGGCAGATACAACGCCGGAATTTTCAGGAAACGCAGTTCCAGCAAGATCAATTCAGCGATGCGACCCGCCCGGCCAGCGCGCTCGTAGGCCAATGGTTCGTCAAGCAGGGCCAGGATCAAAGCCCGCAGCAGCGGGCTGACCTCGAGCAGACAACAGGTTTCGGGCAAGTCGGGGGCCGCATCGCTACGGATATAGAGCGTGCGCATTTCCACACTGCCGAGCATGATCACACGGTGTGTGGTGTTGGCTGGAATCCAGACGCCCCGCACCGGCGGCACCACCCAGCAGCCGACCTCGGTCTCTACGCGCATGACGCCGCTGCCCGCATAGATCAACTGGGCACGCGGATGGCTGTGCGCCGGTGTTTCGCCACCCCGGTAATTGCGCGCCTTGGCGGTGACCGGGTGCGGCAGCGTCTGGTGCTCATCGTCATGGGCCCAGCTCGCGGAATGCTTGGAAGATGTCCAATTCACGATATATTTTGTCAGGACAACATTGAATCGGTCATTCTAGACTCGCGCCTCCTCCCTGAATTGAGCGCCTCTCCATGGAAATAAAACTTGCGACGGCCAACGCCAGCATCCCAATACCGCCCGCACCCGATGCCCTGAGCCGCACCACCTACCCGGTGATTGCGGCCATCAGCTTCTCTCACATGTTGAACGACATGATGCAGTCGGTGCTGTTGGCCATTTATCCGATGTTGAAGCTCGGCCTGCACCTGAGCTTTGGCCAGATTGGGCTGATCACGCTGGTGTACCAAATCACCGCGTCACTGCTTCAGCCGCTGATCGGCCTCTACACCGACCGCCGACCCATGCCCTACTCTCTGAGCGTTGGTATGGGCTTCACCCTGGTGGGACTGCTTTCATTGGCACATGCAAGCAGCTTTGTCTCGGTCTTGATGTCAGCCATGTTGATTGGCATGGGCTCATCGGTGTTTCACCCTGAATCCTCACGCGTGGCACGCATGGCGGCTGGCAGTCAGCCCGGTTTGGCGCAGTCGCTGTTCCAGATTGGTGGCAACCTCGGTTCGGCCATCGGCCCGCTACTCGCCGCGTTGATCATCGTGCCCCATGGACAAGGCAGTGCGGCCTGGTTCTCGCTGGCAGCTTTGGTCGGCATCGTTGTGCTCAGTTTTGTTGGCCATTGGTCCAGTCAACATGGGGCCAGCTTCAGGAAGCGCATGCAGGCACACACCGGCAATGGCTTGAGTCGCCGCCAGATCGGCTGGTCACTGGCGATCCTTGGCCTGCTGATGTTCTCGAAGTTCTTCTATATGACCAGCCTGAGCAGCTACTACACCTTCTACCTGATGGAGAAATTTGGCCTGCCAATCGACGCCGCACAGCTCTACCTGTTTGCCTTTCTTTTTGCTGTGGCAGTTGGCACCGTGCTGGGCGGACCAATCGGTGACCGGATAGGGCGCAAGTGGGTGATCTGGTTATCGATCCTCGGCGTCGCCCCCTTCACCCTGCTGCTGCCGCATGTCAACCTGTTCTGGACCGGTGTGCTCTCGGTGATCATCGGCGTGATTCTGGCTTCCGCCTTCTCGGCCATCCTGGTTTATGCCCAGGAACTCGTTCCGGGCAAGGTGGGCGCCATCTCTGGACTGTTTTTTGGTTTCGCCTTCGGCATGGGGGGTATTGGCGCTGCACTGCTTGGTCAACTGGCCGATGCCACCAGCATCGAAACGGTTTACCGGGTCTGCGCCTTCCTGCCACTGATCGGTCTGCTGACGGCCTTTCTGCCAACCATCAAGAAAACCTGATCCCCTGGCTGCGGCTGGCGTCCTCGACAAACTGACGCCGTTACGCCAAGCGCTCCAGGATCAGCACTGCAAAAAAGCCAAACGCGGCCACCAGCGTCCACTTGAGCACTGTGAGCCCCCAGAGCCGGTAACGCTGCTGGCCAGTGCCGATGTAGAACACAAAACAGGCGACTGCCGAGAGCAGCAGCAACAGGATGGTCCAGCGAAACAGCAGCATGGTGGCAGACTAAGTGGTCTTCACCAGGCCCGGGCCAGTTTGGCAAAACCCTGGGGCGCGTTTTTCTCGTCGTCAAAACTCACCACGTCCCAGGCCTCGGGGTGGTTCAGCAACTCACGCAGCAGCAGGTTGTTGAGGCCGTGACCGGAGCGGAACGCGCTGTAGGCCGCCAGCAGGGGTTTGCCCAGCAGGTACAAATCGCCCATCGCGTCCAGGATCTTGTGTTTGACAAACTCGTCGTCATAACGCAGACCACCGGCGTTGAGCACCTTGTAGTCGTCCATGACGATGGCGTTGTCCAGGCCACCACCGAGCGCCAGGCCGTTGGCACGCATCATCTCCACATCCTTCGTAAAACCGAAGGTGCGCGCACGTGCGATGTCTTTGGAGTAGGAGCCGGTGCCCATGTCAAACACCACACGCTGGCCGGTGGAGTCCACCGCCGGGTGGCTGAAGTCGATCTCAAAACTGAGCTGGTAGCCGTGGTAGGGCGTGAGCCGGGCCCACTTGACGTTGTTGCCCTCCCCCTGGCACACTTCCACTGGCTTGAGGATGCGTACAAACCGGCGTGGTGCGTTCTGCAACTCGATGCCGGCACTTTGCAGCAGAAACACAAACGAGGCGGCTGAGCCGTCCAGGATGGGCACCTCTTCGGCGGTGATGTCGACATACAGGTTGTCCACCCCCAAACCGGCACAGGCCGACATCAGGTGTTCCACCGTGTGCACCTTGGCCTGACCATGCGAGATGGTTGAGGCCATGCGGGTGTCGGTGACGGCCTGCGCCGACACCGCAATGTCCACCACCTGCGGCAGGTCGACCCGGCGAAACACAATGCCGGTGTCAGGTTGCGCCGGGCGCAAGGTGATTTCCACCCGCTGACCGCTGTGCAGACCCACACCCACGGCGCGGGTCAGGGATTTGAGAGTTCTTTGTTTCAGCACGGCTTGATTTTACGTTTGAGGGCACAGCCCCACGCCAAGTCGGGGCGACTACAAGTGCTGCGGCGCGGCCTGCTTACATGCCCAGGGAGCGCAGCAACTCCTCATGGTTGACGGCGTCTGCGTCGCTCACCGCGGTGTCCGGGGCGGTGTTGCGCCCGGCATTCACTTCAGCCAGCACATCGTCGGGGTTGACTTCCTTGGCATCAAAGTCGTGTAACTTGATGAACTCGGCGCGGTCCACCGCCAGCTCCAGATAGAAGATGTTGTTTTTGCCGGTGTAGAAGGTCACCCGGCGGGCTTCCGGGTTGTCGAGCTGGGTGTCGACACTGAGCATCACCTGTTTGTTGAGCACCAGCATCTTGGGCTGGTTCTGGGTGATGTGGGTCTGCAACTCCCGACGCACCTTGCCGGTGAAGTCACCCACAATCTGGTTCATCAGCTCACCCATGATGTTGCTCACCTCATCAGCGGTGTGCGACATGGCCAACTCACTCTTGGGCATGCCCATGTTGATCATGTAACTCTCGTACAGCTCCATCGCGGTTTGTGAGGAGAAGTTCAGCACCACCAGGCCAGAAAAACCGCCGTCAAACAGCACAAAACAGCCAATGTCCGGCTTCAGGCAGGTTTTGGTGATGCGCTGGACCATGCCGGAATAGTTGATCTGGCAGTTGGTGGCGACATTCAGCACACGGGTGACTGAATTGCACAAACTGATCAGCAGGTCCTCAGTGCCATAGACCACGTCACTCACTTGCTCTTGCTTGCTCATGTCAAACCTCTCGGATCAAAACAGGGACTGTACAGCAGCGTGTGCCGAGCCACACGCCGGTGGCCAAGTCAATTTGGCCACCCGCAGCATGCGCTGGCGGGTGACCCGCCGGGCTCAGTCCGCCTGCTTGCGCAAAAACGCCGGGATCTCGAAGTCATCCATGCCACCGCTGGACAAGGCATCCACCTTGGCGGCGGCGCTGGTGCGGTCACGCGTGCGCCAGACACTGGGGGTGGCCATCGAGCCATAGTCAGGTGCGCTGCGACCGAGCGTGGTGGAGGCCAAACCGGTGACTTGGTTGCTGCTGACCGGGTTGTCCAGCGTCGGCACATTGAACGGCACGTCATGGGTACCGGTGCGCAGCTGCACTTGCTGCTGCGGCGGTGCCACCACCAGCTTGGGACGCACGCCCTGGCGGCTCAGACCGGTGGCCACCACGGTGACACGGATCTGGTCACCCAGGTGGTCGTCATAAGCGGTGCCGTAGATCACATGCGCGTCGGGTGAAGCGTAGGCACGGATGGTGTTCATCGCCAGTTTGGATTCACTCAATTTGAGGGAGCCCTTGGCGGCCGTGATCAGCACCAGCACACCCTTGGCGCCAGACAGGTCAATGCCTTCGAGCAGTGGGCAAGCCACCGCCTGTTCAGCGGCGATGCGGGCGCGGTCCGGGCCAGCCGACACGGCGGTACCCATCATGGCCTTACCGGGTTCACCCATGACGGTGCGCACGTCTTCAAAGTCGACGTTCACATGGCCGGGCACATTGATGATTTCGGCAATACCACCGACGGCGTTTTTCAGCACATCGTTGGCGTGGGCAAAGGCGTCGTCCTGGGTGGCGTCGTCGCCCAACACTTCGAGCAGTTTTTCGTTGAGCACCACAATCAGCGAGTCCACATTGGCTTCGAGCTCGGTCAGGCCGCTGTCGGCATTGGCCATGCGGCGGGCACCTTCAAACTCGAAGGGTTTGGTCACCACACCCACAGTCAGGATGCCCATCTCGCGGGCGACCCGGGCAATCACCGGTGCCGCACCGGTGCCGGTGCCACCACCCATACCGGCGGTGATGAACAACATGTGCGCGCCGTTGATGGCTTCGCGGATGTGCTCCACGGCCAGTTCAGCGGCGTCACGCGCCTTGTCGGGCTTGCTGCCTGCGCCCAGGCCCGTGCTGCCGAGCTGGATGATGCGGTGGGCGTCGCTGGTGGACAGGGCTTGTGCGTCGGTGTTGGCGCAAATGAACTCAACGCCTTGCACCGCACTGGCGATCATGTGGGCCACGGCGTTGCCGCCGCCACCGCCCACACCAATCACCTTGATTTGTGTGCCTTGGTTGAATGTTTCTTCGTCAATGAGTTCGATAGGCATGGTGTGCTCCTTGGGGGTGAATGCTGAAAAAGTTGTCAAAAAAATCTGGGTTGATGAAGGGGGCAGGATCGGGTGGCGGATCAACACATCGCCATCGTCGTGACAGGCTGCCTTGCAGTTGGGAAGGGGGGTGCTTCATGCTAAAAATTACCTACGAACCAATCTTTGATGCCGCTGAACGCGGTTTTCATCGAACCGTTTTTCTGCGCCACCTTGAAACCACGCAGACGCGCCAGTCGGGCCTCTTCGAGCAGGCCCATCACCGTGGCCGCACGTGGCTGGGCCACCATGTCGGACAGAGCACCGGTGTATTTGGGAATGCCACGGCGCACCGGTTTGAGGAAGATGTCTTCACCGAGCTCGACCATGCCCGGCATGACACAGCTGCCGCCGGTGAGCACAATGCCGCTGGAGAGCATTTCCTCAAAGCCCGATTCACGCATCACCTGATGCACCAGGCTGAAGATCTCTTCCACCCGCGGCTCGATCACACCAGCGAGTGCCTGGCGGCTCAGCATGCGCGGGCCACGGTCACCCAGACCCGGCACCTCCACCTGCGCTTCGGGGTCGGCCAGCAGTTGTTTGGCAAAACCATTTTCGACCTTGATTTCTTCGGCGTCCTTGGTCGGTGTACGCAGCGCCATGGCGATGTCGCTGGTGATCAGGTCACCGGCAATCGGAATCACCGCAGTGTGGCGGATGGCGCCGTTGGTGAAAATGGCTAAATCAGTCGTGCCCGCCCCAATATCGACAAGGGCTACACCCAATTCACGCTCGTCTTCGGTCAGCACTGACTGACTCGACGCTAGCGGATTGAGCATGAGTTGCTCGACCTCCAGGCCACAACGGCGCACACATTTGATGATGTTCTCGGCGGCACTCTGTGCACCGGTGACGATGTGCACCTTGGCTTCCAGGCGGATGCCGCTCATGCCAATCGGCTCTTTCACGTCCTGGCCGTCGATGATGAACTCCTGCGGCTCCACCAGCAGCAGGCGCTGGTCGGTCGAGATGTTGATCGCCTTGGCGGTTTCCACCACGCGGGCCACGTCGGCGGCGCTGACTTCGCGGTCCTTGATGGCGACCATGCCGTGGGAATTGATGCCCCGGATGTGGCTGCCGGTGATGCCGGTGTAGACGCGTGTGATCTTGCAATCGGCCATGAACTCGGCTTCTTTCAAAGCCTGCTGGATGCTTTGCACGGTGGCGTCGATGTTGACCACCACACCACGTTTGAGGCCGTTGCTGGGCGCCACGCCCAGACCCGCCAGTTTGAGGTGGCCGTCGGGCAACACTTCGGCCACCACCACCATCACCTTGGCGGTGCCGATGTCCAGACCAACAACCAAATCTTTGTAATCTTTTGCCATGATGTCACCTGTTGTCTTGCATTACTGTTGTTTGCTGGCCGTGCTGTCGAGGGTGGTCACCCCCTCCAGCCGCATCGCATAACCGTCTGTGTGGCGCAGATCGACCGAAGCCAGTTGCTCGGGTCGGCGCTGGTACCGTGCGGTGACCTGGGTCACGGTGGCCAGAAAACGCTCGGCACGGGCCACCAGTTCGGGGGCCTCACCGCTGCCCAGCTCCACCTCGGTGCCGGTATCGAGTTGGGCGCGCCAGCCTCCGCGTGGGGTGAGCTCCAGCGCATTGATCGTCATGTCCAGGCGCGCAAGCAGCGGCTGCAGCGTCTGCTGCATAGCCAGCACCCGGGCCGACTGGTCGTCTGGGCCACTCAGGCGCGGCAGGTTGTCCTGCTCGAGCTCACCGACATTGGCATCAAACACCTCGCCAAAACTGTTGACCATGCTCGAAGAGCCCTCCGGGCCCCAGAACGCCAGGGCCTGGTGCTCCTGTAATTGCACATTCAGGCGGTTCGGAAACTCGCGTCGGACAATCGCCTGGCGCACCCAAGGGATGGTCTCAAACACCTGGCGTGCCGCCGCCACGTCCAGCGTGAAGAAGGTGCCCTGCAGCCGCGGGATCACATTGGCACGCAAGGTGATGGCGTTGTAGTGGCTGACATCCCCGGTGACACGCACCTCGCGGATGGCAAACGCAGGTAGTCGGGCCCCCCAGGCCAGCAGCGCGCTCAGGCCCGCCAATGCCGCAGCGGCAAACAGCAGGCTGGCCACAGCATGCATCAGGCGAACGTCCATCGGCAGGGGGGTGGTCTGGCTCATGCGAGGGCGTGGTCCAGGGTGGCGGTCTGCAGCACCTGCAGACACAGTTCGGGGTAGCTGATGCCAGCGGCCTTGGCCGACATCGGCACCAACGAGTGGCTGGTCATGCCCGGCGAGGTGTTGATCTCCAGCAGGTAGGGTTGGCGGGTGGCCGCGTCGATCATCACGTCGGCACGTGCCCAACCGCGGCAACCCAGGCTCTGGTAGGACCGCAACACCAGCGCCTGGATCGCGGCCTCTTCACCCTCGGGCAAACCGGCGGGCACCAGGTAACGCGTGGTGTTGGTGTAGTACTTGGCCTGGAAGTCGTAGTTGCCGTCGAGCGCCTGGATGCGGATCACCGGCAGCACCCGCGCCTGGGCAGCACTGCCGAGCACCGGCACGGTCACTTCGTCACCCGCGATGAACTGTTCACACAGCACTTCTTCGTCCATCCCAGCGGCCAGCGCGTAGGCGGCGGCGCACTGGTCGGCAGCGGTGACCTTGCTCAGACCCAGGGTCGAGCCTTCCCGTGCAGGTTTGACAATCATGGGGGCTCCGGGCTGGGCCAGCTCGGCATACGCGGCTTCGGTGGCCTGGGCGCTGGCCACCAGACGCCAGGCGGGTGTGGGCAGGCCGTCGGCCAACCACAGGCGTTTGGTCATGATCTTGTCGATGGCAATGCTCGATGCCATCACGCCCGGGCCGGTGTAGGGGATGCCCAGCAACTCCAGCGCGCCCTGCACCGTGCCGTCTTCACCAAAACGGCCATGCAAGGCGATGAAACAGCGGGTAAAACCCTCTTTCTTGAGTTCACTCAGGTCGCGCTGGCTCGGGTCAAACGCGTGGGCGTTGACACCCACCGAGCGCAGCGCCTCCAGCACACCCGCACCCGACATCAGCGACACCTCACGCTCGCCGGACTGGCCACCCAGCAGCACGGCGACTTTCTCGGTTTTTATATCAAATTGGCTCATACCCCTTATATCTCCTGCGCTGTTAGCTCTTTATTCGAGAGCAAATCAACCACCTTGCCACTCACCGCACCAATGGAGCCTGCGCCCATACACAGCACCACATCACCGTCGCGGGCGTTGTCGGCAATGGCTTGGGGCAGGTCGGCCACCTGGTCCACAAACACCGGTTCGATCTTGCCGGCCACACGCAGCGCGCGCGCCAGGCTGCGGCCGTCAGCGGCGACGATGGGGGTTTCACCGGCGGCATAGACCTCGGTCAACAAGACCGCGTCGGCCTGGGCGATGACCTTGACGAAGTCGTCAAAACAGTCGCGGGTGCGGGTGTAGCGGTGCGGCTGGAAGGCCAGCAGCAGGCGCCGCCCGGGGAAGGCACCACGCGCCGCCGCCAGCGTGGCCGCCATCTCGATGGGGTGGTGGCCGTAGTCGTCGACCACGGTGAAGCTGCCACCGTTGCGCGCGGGCAGATCGCCATACCGCTGAAAGCGCCGACCCACCCCTTTGAACCCGGCGAGTGCACGCAACACCGCGTCGTCGGCAATATTGAGTTCGGTCGCCACCGCAATCGCGGACAAGGCGTTGAGCACGTTGTGGCGGCCTGCCAGGTTCAGCACCACGGGCAGGTCGGGCAAGACCTCGCCGTTGCGGCGCTGCACGGTGAAGTGCATCTGGCCGTCCACCGCGCGCACATCGACCGCGCGCACTTCGGCGCCTTCCTCAAAACCGTAGCTGGTGACCGGGCAGGTGACCTGCGGCACGATGGCACGCACCGCCGGGTCGTCGGTGCACAGGATGGCGGTGCCGTAAAACGGCATGCGGTGCAGAAAGTCGACAAAGGCCTTCTTCAAATTCTCGAAGTTGTGGCCATAAGTTTCCATGTGGTCAGCGTCGATGTTGGTCACCACCGCCATCACCGGCAACAGGTTCAAAAACGACGCGTCCGACTCGTCGGCCTCGACCACGATGTAGTCGCCCTTGCCCAGGCGGGCATTGGCACCGGCGCTGTTGAGGCGCCCGCCAATGACAAAGGTCGGGTCCAGTCCGGCCTCGGCCAGCACACTGGCGACCAGGCTGGTGGTGGTGGTTTTGCCGTGGGTGCCGGCAATCGCAATGCCGCGTTTGAGGCGCATGAGTTCGGCCAGCATCAACGCGCGTGGCACCACCGGGATGCGGCTGTGCCGGGCGGCCAGCACCTCGGGGTTGTCGGCCTGCACCGCGGTGGAGGTGACCACCGCGTTGGCACCCTGGATATGCGCGGCATCATGGCCGATGTAGGTCTGGATACCCAGGCTGGCCAGGCGTTGCAAGGTGGCGCTGTCGGCCTGGTCCGAGCCGGAAATGGTGTAGCCCAGGTTGAACAAAATTTCGGCAATGCCGGACATGCCAACACCGCCGATGCCGACGAAGTGGATGTGTTTGATGGCGTGTTTCATAGATTCTTTTCTCCCACCACGTGGGTTGTCCTGGCCCGCTCAAGGGGGGCGTAGCGGGGGCCAAAGAAAGTCGTCCGCATCAGCGTCAGCCTGGTCATGGGCTCACCTCTACACATGCGGCCACGATCTGCTCGGTGGCCTCCAGTTTTTGCAACTTTTTAGCCTCTAGCCCTTGATTCATCAGGGTAGATCGCTCCATTTTTAATAACATGTCAGCCAGCTTCTGCGGCGTCAGTTCGCGCTGCGGCACCAGCCAACCCGCGCCCTGATCGACCAGAAACCGGGCGTTGGCCGTCTGGTGGTCATCCACCGCATGCGGCAGCGGCACAAACAAGGCAGCGGCGCCCACGGCGGCCAGCTCGGTCACGGTGCTGGCACCGGCGCGGCAGATCACCAGGTCGGCCTCGGCAAAAGCCTGGGCGGTGTTGTCAATGAAAGGCGTCAACTCGGCGGCCACACCGGCCTGGGCGTAATTGGCGCGCAAGGCCTCAATCTGTTTGGCGCCGCTTTGGTGCAACACAGTCGGGCGTTGCTCAGGTGGCAGCAGCGCCAGCGCCTGCGGCACGATGTCGTTGAGCGCCTTGGCGCCCAGACTGCCCCCCACCACCAGCAGTTTGAGGGGCCCACTGCGCCCGGCAAAACGTTGTTCGGGTGGCGGCAGGTTCAAAAAGGCGGCACGCAGCGGGTTACCGACCCACCGGGCGCCCTTAAGCACCTTCGGGAACGCGGTGAAAACACGGTCTGCCACACCAGCCAGCACCTTGTTGGCCAGACCCGCCACCGAATTCTGTTCGTGCAGGATCAGCGGTTTGCCCAACGCCACCGCCATCAAACCAGCGGGGAAACTGATGTAGCCACCCAGGCCCACCACCACATCGGGCCGGACCCGACGCAGCACCTGGATGCTCTGCCAGAAGGCCTTGAGCAGACGCAGCGGCAACAGGGCCACCGTGCTCAGGCCCTTGCCACGCAGGCCCCCAAATTCAATCGCCTCAAAAGCAAAACCTTGCGGCGGCACCAGCTGGCTTTCCATGCTGGGCTGGCCCGGCTGACCACGACCACCGAGCCAATGCACGCGCCAGCCCTGCTCGCGCAGCGCCTGAGCCACCGCCAACCCCGGGAAGATGTGGCCACCGGTGCCACCGGCCATGATCAGGGCGCACTTGCTCATACACGCCCCCCATGCATCAGCCAGGCCGCTGGCGCGCCCTGACGCGCTGCGCGCTGGGTCCAGTTTTGGTGAAACAGAGCCCTCATACACGGCCTCCGTGCATGAGGGTTCTGTTTTCTTGGTCAATCCGCAGCACCACTGCGATGGCAGCGAGGTTGATCAGGATGGCGGAGCCGCCGTAACTCATGAGGGGCAGGGTCAGGCCTTTGGTCGGCAAGGCGCCCAGGTTCACACCCATGTTGATGAAGGACTGAAAGCCCATCCACACCGCTACCCCCTGAGCCACCAGGCCGGCAAACACCCGCTCCAGCGCAATCGCCTGGCGGCCGATGTACATCACCCGGCGGACCATCCACAAAAACAGGCCAATCACCAGAATGACACCCACCAGGCCAAATTCCTCACCAATCACCGCGAGCAGGAAGTCGGTGTGGGCCTCGGGCAGCCAGTTGAGTTTTTCCACACTGCCACCCAGACCCACGCCAAAAATCTCGCCGCGCCCGATGGCAATCAGCGAGTGGGTCAGCTGGTAACCCTTGGCCAGGGCGTTGGTTTCGCTCCAGGGGTCCAGATACGCAAAAATCCGCTCCCGACGGAACTCGCTGGTGGCGATCATGGTGCCAAAGGCCAGCAGCAGCACCGCCACAATCAGGAAGAACATGCGGGCATTCACGCCACCCAGGAACAGGATGCCCATGGCGATCACCGCAATCACCATGAAGGCGCCCATGTCGGGCTCGGCCAGCAGCAGCACCCCCACCACCGCCACGGCGGCGCCCATGGGCAACACCGCGCGCAGGAAGCGCTCTTTCACATCCATCTTGCGCACCATGTAGTTGGCCGCGTACAGCAACACGGTGAACTTGACCATCTCGGAGGGCTGAAAACTCAGCGGCCCCAGGCTAATCCAGCGGCGTGCGCCATAGACTTTTTTACCCACGCCGGGCACCAGCACCAGGGCCAGCAGCACCAACGAGACAACAAACAGCCAGGGTGCGGCTTTTTCCCAGGTCGCCAACGGCACCTGGTAGGCCATCAGGGCGCCGACAAAGGCCATCACCAGCCACATGCTGTGCCGCACCAGAAAGTAGGTCGGTGTGTATTGGGCAAAACGCGGGTTCTCCGGCAGCGCAATCGAGGCCGAATACACCATCACCAGCCCCCACAACAGCAACGCCGTGGTGACCCAGAACAGCGGCTGATCAAACCCCTGCGCCCGCACCGGTGCCGAGCCGGTGGCACCCAGGCGCACCGGCAACACATCACCGGCAGGCCCGCCCAGCGTCCACAAACGCAGGCGCTGACCCAGGGGCAGACTGCGGCTGCTCATGCGCTTGCCTCCAACATCACACCGGCGTCGCTGGCCAGTTGGGCCACCGACTGCACAAACACCTGGGCCCGGTGTTCGTAGTTGTCAAACATGTCAAAACTGGCGCACGCCGGCGACATCAACACCGCATCACCCGCCTGCGCCAGGGTGCTGGCCTGGGCCACCGCATCCATCATCGAGCTGGCGTCCAGCAGCGGCACACCGGTATCCAACAATGCGGCACGGATCTGTGGTGCGTCGCGCCCGATCAGCAGCACCGAACGCACATAACGGCGCACCGGCTCGGCCAAAGGTCCGAAGTCCTGGCCCTTGCCCTCACCCCCCAGAATCACCACCACCTTGCGGTCGGCACCCAGGCCCATCAGCGCGGCCACGGTCGCGCCCACATTGGTGCCTTTGCTGTCGTCAAAGTACTCCACGTCCTTGACGGTGCCAATCGGCTGCACGCGGTGCGGTTCACCTGTGTATTCGCGCAGGCCATAAAGCATCGGCGCCAGCGCACAACCCGCCGCACTGGCCAGGGCCAGCGCCGACAAGGCGTTGATGGCGTTGTGGCGGCCCCGGATGCGCAAGGCGTCAGCGGGCATCAGGCGCTGGATGAACAGCTCGTCAGCCGCTTCGCTGCGTTTGCGTTTGGTCTCGTCCGCATCCTGCGCCCGCACCAGCCAGGTCATGCCGTTGACCGACTCGATGCCAAAGTCACCCGGGCGCCGGGGCAGGTCACCACCAAACAGGATGCAAGGGCGCTGCTGCGGTTTTTGCAGCTTGACCTTGACAGGTGGTGGCAGCATGGCCATCACGGCCTCGTCTTCACGGTTGAGCACCATCAGGCCACTCTGACCAAAGATGTGGGTCTTGGCCTCGACGTAGGCGGCCATCGAGCCATGCCAATCCAGATGGTCCTGGGTGATGTTGAGCACCGCACCAGCGGTGGGCTCAAAACTGGTTTCACCATCTAGCTGAAAACTCGACAACTCCAGCACCCAGACCTCGGGCAGGGTGTTGTTGTCCAGATGCTGCGCCAAGGTGTCAAGCAGGGTCGGGCCGATGTTGCCCGCCAGCGCCACCGTTTTACCGGCACGCTCAACCAGCTGGCCGGTCAGTGAGGTGACGGTGGTTTTGCCATTGGTGCCGGTGATGGCCAACACCGCTGGGGTGTAGCCGCGTTCAGCCTTCAACTGGGCCAGCGCCTGCGCATACAAGCCCAATTCGCCTGCAGCCCAGATACCGATTGCCTTGGCCGCTTCAAACACAGGAGCAACCTCGGCCGGACTCAAACCCGGGCTCTTGAACACCGCACGCAGATGGGGGCCCTGCACCAGGGCCGCAGTGAAAGCACCACCCACAAACCGGACGCCGGGCAGCTCGCTGTGCAGCTTGGCCAGCTGCGGCGGTGCGCTGCGGGTGTCGGCCACGGTGACCTGCGCACCACAGCGGTCACACCAGCGCGCCATCGCCAGGCCAGAGGCACCCAGGCCCAGGATCAGCACGGGCTGGTCTTGCAGCGGGTGTGGGTTGCTGGCGGGCTGTTCCAAAACGGCCAAAGCCCCCTCGGGGGGCAATGCGGTGATCGTGGTGTCAAGGGGTGTTGTTGTCATGGTCACCTCAGCTTCAAGGTGGACAGGCCGATCAGGCACAACAACATGGTGATGATCCAGAAGCGCACCACCACCTGGGTTTCTTTCCAACCGGTTTTCTCAAAATGGTGGTGCAGGGGCGCCATCTTGAGCAGGCGTTTGCCGCTGCCAAAACGTTTTTTGGTGTACTTGAAATACGTCACCTGCAGCATCACCGAAACCGCTTCGGCGACAAAAATGCCGCCCATGATGGCCAGCACAATCTCTTGCCGAACAATCACCGCGATGGTGCCCAGAGCACCACCGAGCGCCAGCGCACCCACGTCCCCCATGAAGACCTGGGCCGGGTGCGCGTTGAACCACAAAAAGGCCAGCCCGGCACCGGCCATGGCGGCGCAAAAAATCATCAACTCACCGGCCCCGGGGATGTGCGGCAAAAACAGGTAACGGGCAAACACCGCGTTGCCGGTGACGTAGGCAAAAATGCCCAGGCAGGCACCGACCATCACCACCGGCATGATCGCCAGGCCGTCCAGCCCGTCGGTCAGGTTCACCGCATTGCTGGAACCCACAATCACCAGATAGGTCAGGATCACAAAACCCAGCACACCGAGCGGGTAGCTGATTTCCTTGAAAAACGGCACCATCAGCCCGGCCTTGGGCGGCAGGCTCAGATCGAACCCCGACTGCACCCAGGTGAAAAACAGCTCCAGCACGCGGTAGTTGGTGTTTTCGGAAATGCTGAACACCAGGTACAGCGCCGCCGCCAGACCAATCAGCGACTGCCACAGGTATTTTTCGCGTGAGGGCATGCCCTCGGGGTCTTTGTTGACCACCTTGCGCCAGTCGTCGGACCAACCAATGGCGCCAAAACCCAGCGTCACCAGCAGCACGATCCACACGAACCGGTTGCTCCAGTCAAACCACAGCAGGGTCGAGAGCGCAATGCTCAGCAAAATCAGCACCCCGCCCATGGTCGGCGTGCCACTTTTGACCAGGTGCGACTCCATGCCGTAGCCGCGGATCGGTTGGCCGATCTTGAGGGCGGTCAGGCGACGGATCACCCAGGGACCGGCGGCAATGCCCATCAGCAGCGCAGTCATCGCAGCCATCACCGCGCGGAAGGTCTGGTACTGGAACACGCGCAAAAAGCCCAGTTCGGGCGAGAGGGTTTGCAACCATTGGGCCAGCCAGATCAGCATGTGACCCCCTTGGGTGCGTCAGCGGTGGCCAGCAGTGCCTCCACCACGCGCTCCATCTTCATGAAACGCGAGCCTTTGACCAGCACGCTGGCCACCTCCGGCAAGGTGCTGAGCACCGCCGCTTGTAAATCCATCATCTCGGGGTACACCTTGATCTCTTCAAAATTCATAGCTGCTTGCCCATTCTGTATACCGGTCACAAGCACTTTTTCTATATTCTTCTGGCGGGCATGGGCCAGCGCCTCGGCATGGAACTGCGGGCCCTGGTCACCCACCTCGCCCATGTCACCCAGCACCAGCAGGCGCGGCCCGGGTAAAGCCGCCAACACGTCGATGGCGGCACGCACCGAGTCCGGGTTGGCGTTGTAGGTGTCGTCCACCACGGTGATGGCGCGACCCAGGCGCTGCAGCTGCAGTGCCCGACTGCGGCCTTTGACCGGTTCAAACGCACTCAAACCCTGCGCGATGGCGGCCAGCGGCACACCAGCGGCCAGCGCACAAGCCACCGCTGCAAGGGAGTTCTTGACGTTGTGGGCACCGGCGATGTGCAAGCTGTAGGACAGCGCACCGGCGGGTGTGCTGGCGCTGACTTGCCAGGCGGCGTCCTGCCAACCGGTGTGCAACGCAAACACATCGGCACCTGCTTGTGCCTGCGCCGCAAAAGTCAGCACTTTGCGCTGACCCGCCAAGGCCGCCCAGACCGGGCTGTAAGCATCGTCGGCCGGGAACACCGCCACGCCGTCAACAGGCAGCGCACGGATCACCGAGCCGTTTTCCTCGGCCACGGCCTGCACCGTGTGCATGAATTCGAGGTGCTCACGCTGGGCGTTGTTGACCAGCGCCACCGTGGGCTGGGCAATGGCCGCCAGCGTGGCAATTTCACCGGGGTGGTTCATGCCCAGTTCGACCACCGCGATGGTGTTGGCCGGGGTCAGACGCAGCACGGTGAGTGGCACGCCAATGTCGTTGTTGAAGTTGCCTTGGGTGGACAGGGCAGCGGCGCCTTGGTGGGCGCGCAGGATGGCCGCGACCATCTGGGTCACCGTGGTTTTGCCATTGCTGCCGGTCACCGCGATCAGCGGCAGTGCAAACCGGGCACGGTGCTGCGTGGCCAGTTGTGCCAGCGCCAGCCGCGCATCGGGCACCACCAAACCAGGCAAACCGGCTTGCGCCAGTTGGGCTGCGGCGCCCTCGCCCTGGCAAATCGCAGCCACCGCGCCTTTGGCCTTGGCCTCTGCCAGGAAGGCATTGGCGTCAAAACGTTCACCGCGCAAAGCCACAAACAGGTCACCGGGCTGCAAGCTGCGGCTGTCGCTGTGCACGCGGGCAATCGCCACCGGCACAGTCACGTCCAGGCCCACGGCTTGCGCCCCATCGAGCCAGTAGGCAGCTTGTTGCAGGGTCATCAGGCTGCTCATGCGTCCACCCCGCTGGTGTTGGGGGCGCGTTGCGCCAGCGCCTGGCGCACCTGGTCCAGGTCCAGGAACGGGTGACGTTTGCCGGCGATTTCCTGGTAATCCTCGTGGCCCTTGCCTGCCACCAGCACCACATCGGCGGCGGCGGCCTGCGTTATTGCCTGGCTGATGGCGCGGGCACGGTCTGGCTCCACCATGACACCGGGCACCCCACTCAGGCCCAGCAAGATTTGACAAATGATGGCGTCGGGCGCCTCGCTGCGCGGGTTGTCGCTGGTCACCAGCACCCGGTCGGCATGGCTCGCGGCCACCGCGCCCATCAGCGGGCGTTTGCTGGTGTCGCGGTCACCCCCACAACCAAACACACACCAAAGCTGGCCACCACGTTGCGCCGCCACCGGTTTCAGGGCGTCGAGCGCCTTGGCCAGGGCGTCAGGGGTGTGGGCGTAGTCCACCGCCACCAGCGGCTGACCTGGCTGGTTGACACATTCCATGCGCCCCGGCACCGGGGTCAAGGCCGAGCAGGCCTCCACCGCCGCCGCCAGCGGCACACCCAGGCTGCGCAAAGTCGCGATCACACCGAGCAGGTTGGCCACGTTGTAGTCACCAATCAGACCGGTGGCCAGTGGCAGCGCCTGCTCAGCTTCCACGACCGTGCAACGGGTTCCGCCCTGGCTGTAATCAATCGCCTGCGCCTGCAGGCGCGCGCCATTGCCGACACCGGGCAGCATCGACACACTCCAGAGATCCAATGCGCTGCCCGCCAGGGTGTGGGCCAGGTCGGCGCCGTAAGCATCATCCACATTGACCACCGCCGCGCACAGGCCGGGCCAGGCAAAAAGTTTGCTCTTGGCCTGCCAATAGGCTTCCATGCTGCCGTGGTAGTCCAGGTGGTCCTGCGTCAGATTGGTCAGGATCGCGGTGTGGATCTGCGTGCCGTCCAGGCGATGTTCTTCGATGCCAATCGAGGATGCCTCAATGGCGCAGGCACCAAATCCCTGAGCCACAAAACGCGCAAACGCCGACTGCAGCGCCACCGGGTCGGGCGTGGTCAGGCCGGTGCTCACCACATCGGGCGGCACACCAATGCCCAAAGTACCCACCAGCCCGCATGGAATGGGGGCTGCCTGCTTCAAATTCGAGAGTGCCTGGGCCAACCACCAGGCGGTGGAGGTTTTGCCGTTGGTGCCGGTGACGGCCAGCACGGCCAAGGCTTGGCTGGGTTGGTCAAAGTAGAGGCTGGCCAGCGGACCGCTGGCGGCCTTGAGGCCGCTGTAGCTGGCGATACGCGGGTCATCAAAAGCAAAGGCCTCGGCACCGCTTTGTTCTACCAGACAGGCTGCTGCACCTTTTGCCAACGCGCCCGCCACATGTTGGCGCGCGTCCACTGCCGCACCGGGCCAGGCCAGAAAACCGTCACCTGGCAACAGCTGGCGGCTGTCGGTGCGCAAGTTGCCACTCACCTGTGCGCGCAACCAGGACACGGCCTCTTGGGGACTGGACAGATGCCGCATCAGAAGGACTCCTCGACGGTCTCGGTGACCACCTGGGGCACCACCGTCATGTCAGGTGCAATGCCCAACACCCGCAGGGTTTGTTGCACGGTTTTGCTGAACACCGGCGCGGCCGTGTCGCCCCCGAAATATTTGCCATTGCTGGGCTCGTCAATCATCACCGCCACCACAATCCGCGGCGCGTCGATCGGTGCCAGACCGGCAAACACACCCCGGTAACGGTGACCGGCATAACCCCGGCCCTCCTGCTTGTGGGCGGTACCGGTTTTGCCACCCACCGAGTAACCCATGGTTTGCGCCTTGGAAGCGGTTCCACCGGGGCCAACCACCATGTGCAACATGGTGCGCACATCGCGTGCCACCTTGCTCTGGAACACCGGCTGGCCGCTGACCGGGTTGTCCACTTTGAGCATCGAGATCGGTGCCAGGTCACCGTCACGGCCAAACACCGTGTAGGCGTGGGCCAGCTGCATCAGGCTGACCGACAGGCCGTAGCCGTAGCTCATCGTGGCCTGCTCAATCGGCCGCCAGCCTTTGTAGGGGCGCAGGCGGCCACTCACCGCGCCCGGGAACGGCACTTGCGGCTTCTGGCCAAAACCCACGTTGCTGAACATCTCCCACATCTCGCGCGCGGGCATTTGCAGCGCAATCTTGGCGGTGCCGATGTTGCTGGACTTCTGGATCACCTCGCTGACACTGAGCACACCGTGCGCGTGTGAGTCGGAAATGGTGGCGCTGCCAATGGTCAAACGCCCCGGGGCGGTCTGGATCGGGGTGTTGGGGGTGACGCGCCCGGTGTTGAGCGCCAGCCCGATGACAAAGGGCTTCATGGTCGAACCGGGCTCAAAACTGTCGGTCAAGGCCCGGTTGCGCAGCTGTTCACCGCTGAGGTTCTGGCGTTTGTCCGGCACAAAACTCGGGTAGTTGGCCAGCGCCAGCACCTCGCCAGTGTGCACATCGAGCACCACCACGCTGCCGGCTTTGGCCTTGTGTAACAACACCGCTTCCTTGAGGGTCTGGAAGGCAAAAAATTGCACCTTGCTGTCGATGCTGAGCTGCAGGTCACGGCCATCCACCGGGGCGATCTGCTCACCCACGGCTTCCACCACCCGGCCCATGCGGTCCTTGATGACCCGGCGCGAGCCACTGCGCCCGCCCAGGTCCTTGTTGAAGGCCAGCTCGATGCCCTCCTGACCCATGTCTTCGACACTGGTGAAGCCCACCACATGGGCGGCTGACTCACCTTCCGGGTACTGGCGTTTGTATTCCTTGCGCTGGTAGATGCCCTTGATGGCCAGTGCCTCGATCTCTTTGCCAACCGACTCGTCCACCTGGCGCTTGAGCCAGACAAAACTCTTGTCCTCGTCTTCGAGCTTCTTGTTGAGATCGGTCATCGTCAGACCCAGCAACTTGGCCAGCTTCTTGAGCTTGACCGGGTCGCGGTCCACATCCTCGGGAATCGCCCAGATGCTGGGCACCGGGATGCTGGAGGCCAGAATCACCCCATTGCGATCCAGAATGCGCCCGCGACTGGCCGGCAGCGCCAGCGTGCGGGCAAAACGCACCTCACCCTGCCGCTGGAAAAAGTCGTTTTCAATCACCTGGATGTACACCGCGCGCCCGGCCAAACCGGCAAAAGCCAGGGCAATCGCGGCCACGATGAACTTGCTGCGCCAGACCGGGGTCGGGCTGGCCAGCAAGGGGCTGGAGTTGTAGGCGATGCTGCGGCTCATCTCAACTGCCCGCTGCTGGGGTTGGCGGGTTTACCGGCACCAGGCTGCTCGTTGGCGCCGCCGACATAGGCCACATAGGTCGTAATGGCCGGGTTGGCCGGGCGCATCTGCAAGCGCGACTTGGCCAGCCCCTCGATCCGCGCCGAGGTGGATTGCGCGCGTTTCTCCACCTGCAAGCGCTCGTTTTCAAGCTCCAGTTTGTGCGCCTGGGCACGGGCACGGTCAAGCTCCGAGAACAGATGGCGCGACTCGTATTGCACATTCACCAGGTACAGGGCGCTGAGCACCACCCCCAGCAACAACAGCATGTTCAGGCGCATCATGCGTGCCCCCGAATCGGTTCGGC
Source organism: Rhodoferax fermentans (assembly GCF_002017865.1). Taxonomy (NCBI): domain Bacteria; kingdom Pseudomonadati; phylum Pseudomonadota; class Betaproteobacteria; order Burkholderiales; family Comamonadaceae; genus Rhodoferax; species Rhodoferax fermentans. The sequence goes on from NZ_MTJN01000002.1 coordinate 1,531,255, forward strand.
TGTGCGCTCGGCAACCCGCATGATCGCGCTGCGGGCGCGCGGGTTGGCCGCCACCTCGGCAGCACCCGGACGCGTGCGACCCAGCGCCTTGAGGTGCATCACTTGGGGTGCGGCAAACGGGGCACGGCGGTCATACACCTCTTTGGCATGCTGGGTGATGAACTGTTTGACGATGCGGTCTTCCAGCGAATGGAAACTGATCACCACCAACCGCCCACCGGGCTGAAGCACCTTGAGTGCGCCGTCTAACGCCTGTTGCAGCTCTTCAAGCTCGGCGTTGATGAAAATCCGAAAAGCCTGAAATGTGCGCGTTGCAGGGTTCTGACCCGGCTCGCGGGTTTTGACCGTGTCAGCCACGAGCTGGGCCAGTTCAGTGGTGGAGACAAGGGGGCCCCGAGCCTGTCGGCGCGCAACAATCGCCTTTGCAATGGGGCCAGCAAACCGTTCTTCGCCATAGTCACGAATCACCTCCGTTATTTGATCAACTTCGGCATGGGCCAGCCATTGCGCCACCGAGGTGCCGCGGGTGGTGTCCATGCGCATATCCAGAGGACCTTCGAACCTGAAACTGAAACCCCGCGCCGGGTTGTCCACCTGCGGCGAGCTGATACCCAAATCAAGCAAAACCCCGGCCACACTGGCCTCAGGCAACTCATCCAGATGCCTGAAACCCTGGTGGCGAATCGAAAAACGCGGGTCGGTGATGCTGGCAGCCTCCGCCAGGGCATCGGGGTCTTTGTCAAACGCGATCAGCCGCGCGTCTGCAGCCAATCGCGACAGAATCAGGCGGCTGTGGCCACCCCGGCCAAAAGTGGCATCCACGTACACCGCTGGCGCCGGGCTGGGGCCAGTCGTGTCAGCACTGCCAAGCAAAGCGTCGACTGCTTCGCCCAACAACACGGTGGTGTGTGTCCATGCGTTGTCCACCGCCAGCCTTCAGAACGCAAAGTCTTTGAAAACATCGGGCATGCCGCCCTGCATGGCCTGGGCTTCTTTGGCATCGTAGGTCGCTTTGTCCCAGAGCTCAAAGTAGCTGCCCATGCCCAGCAACACCGCTTCCTTGGTGATGCCGGCGGCCGCGCGCAGTTCGGGGGAGACCAGCACACGACCGGTGGCATCGATCTCCACATCCATGGCGTTGCCCAAAAAGATACGTTTCCACCACTGCGCCGACATCGGCAACGAGCCGATGCGTTCGCGGAACTTCTCCCATTCGGGCCGCGCGAAAATCATCAGGCAGCCGTCCGGGTGTTTGGTGATGGTGAGCTGGCCACTCGCGGTGGCACTCAAGACGTCACGATGCCGGGTCGGCACAGACAGCCGACCCTTTGCATCCAGACTCAATGAGGAAGCCCCTTGAAACACTTGAAATGACCTTTTTGGATAAACCAGTTGAGCAAACGCAGAGAAAAGGCACTTTCCACCACTAAATTGCACTTTTTTGCACTGTATCAGCAAAATTGTTTCCCGCAAACACACGGACTACAAATTTTTACAATGAAATCAACAACTTAGCAGCGACTTTGAAGGCAACAGCCCGACAAAATCGTTGTAAATGAAGCACTTAGAAGACGCACTGAAAGTGATGCTTGAGGATGAAAAACATCCTCAAGAAACGTGCGAAGTTACCGGATGACGGACGGCTGCCGACAGGCAATTACAGGATGTAACGGCTCAGATCTTCGTTTTTGCTGAGTTCTGCCAGGCGAGACTCAACATAGGCGGCATCCACCTGCACTGTTTGACCGCCCAGTTGGCTGGCGTTGAAACTCACCTCATCAAGCAGGCGTTCCATCACCGTGGACAACCTGCGTGCACCAATGTTCTCGGTGCGCTCATTCACATCAAAGGCGATCTGCGCCAGGCGTGTGATGCCCTCATCGGTGAAGACCACAGCCACCTGTTCGGTGGCCAGCAAAGCCTGGTATTGCTTGACCAGTGAGGCGTGGGTTTGGGTCAGGATCGCGACAAAATCCGCCACCGAGAGCGACTGCAGCTCGACCCGGATCGGAAAACGCCCCTGCAACTCGGGGATCAGATCGCTGGGTTTGCTCAGATGAAAAGCCCCCGAGGCGATGAACAGGATGTGGTCGGTCTTGACGGTGCCGTATTTGGTCGACACCGAGGTGCCCTCCACCAGTGGCAACAGGTCGCGCTGCACGCCTTGGCGTGACACCTCGGCACTGCCACTTTCTGCGCGCGAGGTAACCTTGTCGATCTCGTCAATAAACACGATGCCGTTTTGCTCCAGCATCTGCAACGCCTGGGTCTTGATGTCGTCGTCATTTACGAGTTTGGCAGCTTCCTCGTCGGCCAGCAGTTTGAGCGCTTCGCTGATCTTGAGCTTGCGGGTCTGTTTTTTGGCAGTATTGAGTTGACCAAACATGCCGCGCAACTGTTCTGCCATCTCTTCCATGCCCGCCGGGCCCATGACCTCCAGGCGAGGTGAGGCCTGGGCCACATCGAGCTCGATCTCGCGGTCATGCAACTGCCCCTCGCGCAACTTCTTGCGAAAGGTCTGGCGTGCGGCGCTTTCGGGCTCCTGGGCTTCCATCACGCCAAATTCCTTGCGTGGCATCGGGATCAGGATATCAAGCACACGGTCCTCTGCGGCGTCTTCGGCGCGGGAGCGCACTTTCTGCATCTCGGTCTGGCGGGTCTGCTTGACCGCCACATCCGCCAGATCACGGATGATCGAATCCACGTCTTTGCCGACATACCCGACCTCGGTGAACTTGGTCGCCTCCACCTTGATGAACGGTGCATCAGCCAGACGAGCCAGGCGCCGCGCAATCTCGGTTTTGCCCACGCCCGTGGGGCCAATCATCAGGATGTTCTTGGGGGTGATTTCAGCACGCAGATCGCTGTGGACCTGCTGCCTGCGCCAGCGGTTGCGCAGCGCAATCGCCACGGCCCGTTTGGCCTGCTGCTGGCCAACAATGTGTTTATCGAGTTCAGCGACGATGTCCTGGGGGGTTAAAGATGACATGGTTCAATCAGTGAAAGGTGCAGCCGTCCGGCTGCTGAGGTTCAGACCAGTGTGCTGGCGTTCAGAGACTCTCGATGGTGTGGTTCATGTTGGTGTAGATACAAATCTCACCCGCAATTTCCAAGGACTTTTTGACCATCTCGGTGGCTGACAACTCGGTGTTGCTGAGCAAAGCGATAGCCGCAGCTTGCGCATAGGCGCCACCTGAGCCAATCGCCACAATGCCGTTTTCGGGCTCCAGCACATCACCGTTGCCGGTGATGATCAGCGAAGCTTCTTTGTCGGCCACGGCCAGCATGGCCTCCAGGCGGCGCAGCACGCGGTCGGTGCGCCAGTCCTTGGTCAGCTCGATGGCGGCTCGCACCAGATGCCCCTGGTGTTTTTCCAGCTTGGCCTCAAAACGCTCGAACAAGGTGAAGGCATCGGCCGTAGCGCCTGCAAAACCCGCCAGCACCTTGCCATGGTAGAGCTTGCGCACCTTGCGTGCTGTGCCTTTGACCACGATGTTGCCCAGGGTCACCTGCCCGTCACCACCAATCGCCACTTGGACACCGTCTGGTGTCTGGCGACGCACGCTGATGATGGTGGTTCCGTGAAATTGTTCCATAAACTCGCTGTATGTCCTAGTTGCTGCGGGCCGTCACCCGCGCATGTTCGTTGATGCCGATCAGGTTGAAAAACGCGGCCACCAAATGTGGCAGGCGCGCAAACTCGATCTTTTTGCCGGTCGCCTGTGCACTGGCGACCCAATTCAGAATGCTGCCGGCGGCGGAAAAGTCGACACGCACCAGCGCGTCGCAGGTGATCAGCACATCCCCCTTGGCTTGCAAGGCTTGCTGCAAGGGCTTGAGACCTGCAGCCACGCTACCGAGAAGATCACCGGCCAGCTCCAAACGGCTGGCATTGGCATCAACAAACGGTGTGCGCTCGGTCAGGGGATCGGCCAGCGTCGACACCTGGTTCAGTTCGTCGCGCCAGTCCAAACCCATGGCGCCCACGCTCTGAGCCAACACATGTTGACAACGCGCATCCTGCCAGGCCGGCGGCGAGATATCGTAGGTCACGCAGTAGTCCATCGACACCAGCTCAAACTCTTCGCGCGAGCCCAGCACACGCAAAGCATTCAGGCGCAATTGCCACCAGAACGGGGCAACGTCCCTGTCACCCAGGGGCGTGTTGGCTCGCAACTGCGCGTCAAGACTACCCAGGTTGTCAAATTGCAGGGACAAAGTTTGATCACACCACTGCCGCATCACCGCCGCCAAAGCCACTGCCGCGTCCGGGCTGATGTTTTCCAGCAGACGCCAGTCCAGTCGGTGAAGGCCGCCCCCCGTTGTGACACTGGCTTGCAACTGCGCAACGGCCAGCTTGTCGAGCATCGCGGGCGACTGCCACCGTGCCACTGCGGGGCTGCGCTGGGCTTGAACCTGCGCCAGTCGCTCGTACAGGGCGACCTGGCCGGTGGATCGGTACAGGTCCTGCAAGGCGGTGGTCCACGCCGCCTTGGCGCTTGGATCTGCGGCTTCCCCTTTGAGCGCCAGCGTCAGCACCGACTCGGCACCGGCGTCATCGCTGTTGGCAAAACGGATGGCCGCATCTTCGATCACCGGATCAGAGGACACCTGCCCCATCTCGACCGAGACCATGTTGGAGCAGGAAAAGTCGCTGTAATCGGTGGGTTCAAAACTGGCCACACCAACCGGCATCGTGAGCTTGGAGCGCGACTTGGCAGACCACGCCTGGTCCTGCGCTGCGCTGATGGGCAACTGCGGCGTCAAGGCCTCAAGACTGGTGGGCATGGTCGGTGCAAAGGCCAGACGGGTGTCGATCTGTGACTCTACCGCTGTTGTGCTGGAAAGGCTGCTGCCACTGGCAAGCGCTGGCGCTCGCGCCACGGAGGTGGCTGAGCTGGTGGATGCGCTGGGGCTGGGTGGTGCCGCTGACGCGGGCTCCCCGGGCTTGCGCTGCTGGCCGTTCCACCACTGCCTGGACATCTGGGCTTCGATCTCGTCGATCTTCTTGAGGGTCGAGGCACGTGTTTCAGACTCTGGGAACCCCGAACTGTCCTGGTAGAACGATGCGCGCGCTGCCATTTCGGACAAGGCGGACGGCGACACTTCGCGCAACTTGCGCAGCTGGCTGAACTCGCGCCGACGCACCGCATCGTTGTGCGCTTTGCGCTCAACCATGCGTTTGATTGCCAGCTTGCCCAGCTCCCCCGGATCCCCGGCCGGCGACTGCGGCGGTGGCACATCACTCACCGGGCTACGCACAAAATTGGCAACCCTGGCCAACAAACCGGTAGACGTGTCTTTGGTTGCCATCACTCAGTCTGGTGTTATCAGCCCTGCCAACACGCGGTCTCAGTCCCCAAACATTTTCTGCTTGAGTTCACGACGTTGTTGTGCCTCGAGCGACAAGGTGGCGGTCGGTCGGGCCAGCAGTCGGCCCACACCAATCGGCTCGCCGGTTTCGTCGCAGTAGCCATAGTCACCCGCGTCGATGCGGTTGATGGACTGCTCGATCTTCTTGAGCAACTTGCGCTCACGGTCACGGGTGCGCAACTCCAGGGCGTGTTCTTCCTCGATCGTGGCCCGGTCGGCCGGATCCGGCACCACCACGGTGTCTTCACGCAAATGCTCGGTGGTTTCACCGGCGTTGCTGAGGATGTCGGTCTTGAGCGCCACCAGCTTCTGGCGGAAAAACGCCATTTGGGTGTCGTTCATGTAGTCGTCATCCGACATGGCAATGATTTCGGCATCCGTCAGTTCGGCCACCGACTTGGTCTTCCAGTTGTTGGCCAGCTTGGGGTCTTTTTTGATGGCCGAGGCCAGCGGCGACACAATCGGCTGCACCGATGTCATCTGGGTAAAACTGGCCTTGGCCGCTGTGGACGCCACCGACTGCGCCATGGACGGAACGGTCAACTGTGCCAGCCGCGAGGACGGGCGCCCAGAACGCACCGGCACGCCCAGCGGCGTGAGTTGCGCCACAGCGGCTGGTTTGACCGCTGCCACCGACTCATTGGGTTTCGGGGCTCTGGTGAATTTGGGAGTAGAGGTCACGGTTGCGGTTTGATCGAGAGTGGTCACAGATAAAGGCTTCTTTGGGGAACGGGATGGCGCCGGTTTTGGCTCCGGCGCTGCTTTGGCAGTTTCGGTTTTTTTGACCGCTGCTGCCTTTTTAACAACCGCCACAGGCGTGTCCGCTGCTTTGGTTTTGGCAGCTGGCTTGGCCGCCGGTTTGGCTGGAGAGGCCACCACCGCCTTCTTGGTTGGCGCCGCTTGACTGGCTTTGGCCGCAGGTGCGGGCTTGGCGGCAACAACCGCTTTGGCGGGTACAGCTTTCTGTTTCACGACTGGCGCTTTCACAGGTGGTCTCCTGGCGGGATTTTTATGAGCTTTGGCAGAGGAAACTGTTGTTTGTACCGTCGTTGGCAACCTGGAAACGCCGGTTGGCGCTTTTTCTTCGGCGCGCGAGTGTACTGGCGCAGCCTTCGAAAAACCCATCAGTTGCAAAAGAGAGACAAACATCAGCCCTCCGGGGCGGGGTTAAAAGACAGGCTCACACAAGGCTTGCTCCATACCTTGCAGGAAAATGTCCTGGGGCAGATCGATACCAATAAATACCATTTTGCTACAACGTTTTTCGTCTTTGGCCCATGCCGGGCCCAGGTCACTGCCCATCAACTGGTGCACGCCCTGGAAAATCACCTTGCGCTCGGTGCCCTGCATGTACAGCACACCTTTGTAGCGCAACATGCGCGGGCCATAGATGTTGACCACCGCGCCCAGAAAGTCTTCGAGCTTGGCCGGATCGAACGCGCGATCTGAACGGAACACAAAACTTTTCACGTCGTCATCGTGGGCGTGGTGGTGGCCATCATGCTGGTGCGACGGGTGGTTGCAATGTTCACCATGTGCGTGGTCATGGTGTTCGTGATGATCGTGCTCGTCTTCCTTGAGGAAGTCCGGGTCAATGTCGAGTTTGGTGTTGAGGTTAAAACCGCGCAGGTCAAACACCTCACTGAGCGCCACCTCACCAAAATGCACGGCTTTTTGCGGCGCACGCGGGTTCATGTGTTTGAGGCGATGCTGCAGGTCCGCCACCTCGTCGGCCGACACCAGATCGGTCTTGCTGAGGAAAATCTGGTCGGCAAACCCCACCTGGCGGCGGGCTTCCTGGCGGTCATCAAGCTGCTGGTTGGCGTGTTTGGCATCCACCAGGGTCAGGATCGAATCGAGCAGATAACTCTCGGCGATCTCGTCGTCCATGAAAAAGGTCTGCGCCACCGGGCCGGGGTCGGCCACACCAGTGGTTTCGATCACCACGCGGTCAAAGTCAAGCAGGCCCTGACGCTTCTTGGCGGCCAGCAGCTGCAGCGCTTCACGCAAGTCTTCGCGGATGGAACAGCAGATGCAGCCATTGCTCATCTGGATGATCTGCTCCTTGGAGTCGGTCACCAGGATGTCGTTGTCGATGTTTTCCTCACCAAACTCGTTCTCGATCACAGCAATCTTCTGGCCATGCGCCTCGGCCAGCACACGTTTGAGCAGTGTGGTTTTGCCGGAGCCGAGAAAGCCGGTAAGGATCGTGGCAGGAATCAGGGACATGGTAGAGCGGGGGTTGGAAAGGCAGCGAGTGTAACGACGAACCGGCTACAGCTTACTTACGCATGACCACCAGACCTTTCAGGTATTCCCCCTCGGGGAAATGGATGGTCATCGGGTGGTCTGGCGCGCCGCCCAAACGCTCGTGGATGAAACCGTCGACCCCGGCGTCACATCCGGCCGAGGCCACAATTTTGTGGAACAGGTCGGCGCTGATGCCGCCCGAGCAGCTGTAGGTGAACAACACACCCCCGGGCTCCAAAATCTTGAAGGCCAGGCGGTTGATGTCTTTGTAAGCGCGTGCGGCGCGTTCGGCATGTGCCACCGTGGGTGCAAACTTGGGCGGGTCCAGCACGATGGCATCAAACGTGCGGCCCTGTTCGGCAAACTGGCGCAGCGAGGCGTTCACATCCGCGTCCATAAAACTGGCACGTTCTGGCGCCAGCCCATTGAGCGCCACATTGGCCGCTGCCTTGGCCAAGGCCGGGCCGCTGGAGTCGATCGAGGTGACATGCGCCGCGCCGCCCTGCAGCCCGGCCACAGTGAAACCACCGGTATAACAGTAACAATTGAGCACCCGCTCAAACCGGAGCCGTTGGCAGTAGTCAAAAAAGCGTTTGCGGCTGTCGCGCTGGTCCAGGTAAAAGCCGGTTTTGTGGCCTTCGGCGATGTTCACCGCGAGCTGCCAGCTGTGCTCCTGCAACAGCAGCTCCACCTCACCCTCACCACGCAGCCAGCCGGTGGCCTCGGCCAAGCCTTCGAGCGTGCGGCTGCTGGCGTCGCTGCGCTCGTACAGTTTGGTCAGGCCCGTGGCGGCGAGCAATGCGTCGGCAATCACGTCTTTCCAGCGCTCGACACCGGCACTGGTGAACTGCGCCACCAGCGTGTCTGCGTAGCGGTCCACAATCAGCCCGGGCAAACCGTCAGACTCGCCATGGATCAGGCGCACACCATTACTTTGTATGCCAAATCGGCCTCTAGCCCTTATCGCGTTTGAGCAAGTAGCTACAAAAAACGATGCATCGATGCGTTGCTTTTCGTCAAAACTCCAGGCTCGGGCGCGGATTTTGGAGCTGGGGCTGAACGCCGCCCAAGCCAGAAACTGGCCTTCGCTCGATTCCACACGCACGGTTTCACCGGGGTCGGCACTCCCGCGGGCGATGGCCGACTCAAAAATCCAGGGGTGTTGGCGCAGGAGGGAACGCTCCTTGCCAGGTCGTAGACGGATAATTTTCATTCAATAGGTGATGGCCATGGCAGGCACATCGACACGGATCATGGGTTTGCCCAGCGCCGAACTCACCGCTGCAACGTAGCCAGCGGCCCACTTCGGATCTTTCAACAACGCGGCACCGGCGGCTTGGGTTACCACCAGCACCTTGTCAGCGGTCAGCACCTTGCCACTGGCGCGCAGCGGCTCACACTCCAGTTCGGTGAACTGTTTGTCGAGCCAGGCACGTGCGGCGTCGTGCGCCAGAGGGGTGCCATCGGGCACGGGGAAAGTCAGTTCAACTCCTTTGTCCAAGACAACGCTGATTTGCTTTTGCATAGGGCACCTGTTGATGAGAAGTTGAGGGGAAAGTCGCTATTTTGAACTACCCGGCTTGAGGTGAGCGCGCGGGTGCGCCGCATCATAGGCCTTGGTCAGGTGGCCAAAGTCCAGCCGGGTGTAGATCTGGGTGGTGCTGATGTTGGCATGGCCCAGCAACTCCTGCACCCCACGCAGGTCGCTGCTGGACTGCAACACATGGCTGGCAAAGGAATGGCGCAGCATGTGCGGGTGCACCGGTGCGGCCAGTCCGGCTTGCAGACTGCGTGACTGCAGCCGCTTCCAGACCGACTGCGCCGACAAACGCGTGCCGTTGCGCCCAATAAACAGCGCGGCCTGCTGAGTCGGCTCGGACAAGCGGGCCAGTCCCTGATCCCGCACAGCCAGCCAGCGCTGCACCGCAGCCACCGCCTGGCTGCCGACCGGCACAATGCGTCGTTTGCTGCCTTTGCCCAACACATGGGCCTCACCGGCTTGTAAATCGAGCCAGCCACGTGCGCTGGCGCTGGCCACCACATCCAGACCGGTGACTTCGGCCAGACGCAGGCCACTGCCGTAGAGCAACTCGACCAGGGCCGCGTCACGCGCTTCCAGCCAGGGCTTGTCACTCTCATTTTGGAAGCTGGCGAGTTGCACCGCGTCGTCCACTGTGAGCGCCTTGGGCAAGGGTTTGGCGGCCTTGGGCGAGCGCACATTGAGCACCGGGTTGACCTGCACCAGGCCTTCATGGCCCAGCCAGGTATAAAAACCGCGCCAGCCCGACAGAATCAGCGCAATCCCCCGGCCACTGCGGCCACCGCTGTGCATCTGCGCCGCCCAGCGCCGGATGTGGGCCGGCTGGACCTCGGTCAGCCCCACACCGGCGGCAGCGGCCAGGTCCGCCAATTTGGCCAGGTCCAGGCCGTAAAGCGTGACCGTGCGCTCGGCCAGGCGTTTTTCAAAACGCACATGGTCCAGATAACGCTGAACCAGGGGGTCGATCATGCGCGGTACAAGCGGTGCAACAGAGACTAACGCAGCGGCGAGAGCGCGGCGCTGGCCAGCTCGGAAATACGCGCCAGGAAATCGGTACCCATGGTGCTGGCAAAACGTTGTGCGTCGGGGGAGGCCAGCACCAGCAGACCAAACGCTGGCGCCACACCGCCGTGTGCGCCGTTGGTCTCGGGCAAACCACGCAGCGGCAAAATCGCCAGTGACACCGCCGCCTGGGGTTCGGGCAGCCAGTTGATCGCCTCCAGCCCGGTGTTGACACCGCAAAACGGTTCGGTCAGCGAGGTGGCAAAGGACTTGGCATCGTCGCTGACGCCGGTAGCAAACTCGCAGGACGCGTACTGTGGCGCCACACCCCAGACCTTGATGCCGACCTGCGGCACCGAAAACTGGTCGGCCAGTTCGTCGGCAATCAGCTGCGGCAATGCCTGCACATCGGTGTTGAGGAACAGGGTGCGCGCCCAATACAGCAGCTTGTCGGACAACACCATGTTTTCGTTGACATTGCGGATCATGTCCATGATGCGCTGCTCCAGCATCCGGATTTTTTCGCGCAACAAGGTGGCCTGGCGCTCTTGCAGGCTGACCGCACGCTGGCTGTGCGGGCTGGTGAGCTGCACGGCGGCCAGCAACTCGGCATGGCGTTCAAAAAAGTCGGGCGTGTTGGCCAGGTAGTTGGCGATGTCGTCTTCGGTGATCGGGCTGCCAATGGCGCTGGGGAGATGGGAGGTGGGTGACATGTTTGCCTTCAGTTCGGGAGTTCAATTTCGCCATCAAAAACCACGGTGGCCGGGCCGGTCAGCAGCACCGGCGCGCTGCCGCCCTGCCAAGCAATGGTGAGGGTGCCGCCGTGGGTGGCCACATCAACCGTGGCGTCGAGCAGGCCCAGGCGGATGCCCGCCACCACCGCCGCACAGGCACCGGTGCCACAGGCCAGGGTTTCACCGGCGCCGCGTTCATACACGCGCAGGCGGATGTGGCTGCGGTCTTGCACCTGCATAAACCCCACATTGACACCACGCGGGAAAGCGCCTTGCTGCTGCACCAGCGGCCCCAGAGTCAACACCGGGGCCGTGTCCACATCGTCCATCAGCATCACCGCATGGGGGTTGCCCATGGACACAAGCGCTACTTTAACAATAGTATTCAGCCCTTGATTATCAAGGGCTAGAGGCCATTTTTGCCATGATCCAGAGGATTCGGCCTGCAAACCGGTGGCATCAAATGGCAGGTGGGCCAGCGCAAAGTCTGGCGCTTCCATGTCGACCGTCACGCGGCCATCGGGCTGGCGTTGCAACTGCAAAACGCGGTTCATGGTCTGCACCGTCACCTGGTCTTTGGCTGTGAGGCCCTGGCGGCGCACAAAAGCCATGAAACAGCGTGCGCCGTTGCCGCAGTGCTCGACCTGGCCACCGTCGGCGTTGTGGATGACGTAGGAGAAATCCATATCGGGACTGGTGGCCGGGCGCACCGTGAGGATCTGGTCGGCACCCACACCAAAGTGGCGGTCGGCCAGAAAGCGGTATTGCGCGGGGCTGAGGCCGTAGTGGGTGCGGGTTTCGTCCAGCACCACAAAGTCGTTGCCAGCACCTTGCATTTTGGTAAAGGGGATTCGCATGGGTGGCATTATCTATGGGTGTCAAGTCAGGCGCCGCCTTCTGGGTCCGCACAGGCTCCACTTTTTATCCGGGGTGCAGACAGTGCAGATGCCGGGGGCTCATGACGCTTCGCTTTTTGAAATCGCCCCCGACCTCCGCCCAGCCCGCACCCCTGCCGATGTGGTATCACACGCTTGTCACCTCTGTGTCGTCATAATTTCCCCATGCCACGCCCCAGCCAACAACTTCACCCCCACCGCGAACCCGCCCCGGCGCGGCTGGCGGCTACCGTGCTATTGCTGCGTGACGGTACGGACGGGCTGGAGGTGCTGATGACCCGGCGCTCTGACACGGCGCGTTTTGCACCGGGCGCTTATGTGTTTCCGGGCGGCGGTGTGGATGCGGCCGACGCCTTGCACCATCACCTGGCCACCAGACGCCCAGGGCAACACGATGAACCCCTCACCGAGGCCATTGCCGCGATCCGCGAGAGCCTGGAGGAACTCGGTGTGTTGCTGGCGCGCCACCCGGATGGGCGCTGGGCCAACCAGCAGGACATTGACACCCTGGACCGCCAGCGCGACTTCTTTGCCCAGGTTGAGGCACGCGGCCTGACGTTGGCGGCCGACCAGGTGTTTGTGCTGGCGCGCTGGACCACCGACCGCCAGCTGCCCCAGCGTTACGAGGTGCCGTTTCTGGTGTCGCGTATGCCCGACGGCCAGGTGCCGGTGGCCGATGAAGCGGAACAGTTTGAACCAGTCTGGCTGCGCCCGGCGGATGCGCTGGCGCGCCATGCGGCGGGCAATTTCTTCATGATCTTCCCGACGATCCGCACCTTGGAGCGGCTGCGGAACTTCCCCGACGTGGCGGCCGTGCTGTTGGCCTGCGCCGAGACCGAGGCGCCGCTGTGGATCAGCTGCCCCCGCACTGGGCAAATGGGGGGGCGCGAAGTCCGTTACATGGAGTTTGAGAGCGCCTTTGGTGAGCTGGCCCTGGTCTGCCCAGACGGCCAGGCGCAACACCCGCTCGATTGGCAGAGTGAACGGGTGGTGCCGTTGCTTAAAAATGTGCAGCGCCTGACCGCACCCAACCCCGGCGCGATGACCGGCCCGGGCACCAACAGCTACCTGGTGGGTGACCCCAACACCGGCTACATCGTGATCGACCCCGGCCCGGCCGACCCGCAGCACTTGGAGCAACTCTGGCGCGCAGCGGGCGGTGACATCCGGGGCATCGTCTGCACCCATTCCCACCCCGACCACGCCCCCGGCGCCCGGCCCCTGCAGGCTTTGTGCCAACCGAAACCGCCGGTTCTGGGCCTGCCCAGCGCACCCACGGCGCGTGCTGCCAGCCAGTTCAGTCCCGACAGGACGCTACAACATCATGAGCTGCTAGCCCTTCATCCAAAAGGGCTAGAAAGTGATTTAGCTTATAACGCTGGCCACACGCTGCAGGTGATCCACACGCCCGGCCACGCCGCCAACCACTTGTGCCTGGTGCTGCTGCAGGACGGGCTGCTGTTCTCAGGCGACCACATCCTCAACGGCAGCACCACGGTGGTTGACCCGCCCGATGGCGACATGGACGACTACATGGCCTCGCTGGATCTGCTCAGCCACACCTGTACAGAACTGGGTGTGCACTACATCCTGCCCGCCCATGGTTATGTGATCGGCGGCCCAGAGGACGAAGCACAAACGGCCATCGCCCGCCTGAAAGCCCACCGCCAACAGCGCGAAGCCAAGGTGCTGGCGGCAATGCAAAGCATGCCCGATGGCAGCCCCGACGACTGGCTGGCGCTGGCCTATGCCGATGTACCCGAACGCATGTGGCCAGTGGCCAAACGCTCACTGATGGCGCACCTGGCGCGTATCACCGCCCACGTGCGCTGAAAAACGCCCGCCAGCCACAAGGGCACGCGGGTTAACATGCCCGGCATATGACCTTGCCCCGACCGCCACGCACCGCCGCGCCCAAGCGCCCCACGCTCAAAGTTCCCGCGCGCGCGCCAGCGCCTGCCCCACTTGCCCACAGCGCCTCCCAAAACGTCGTGGCACGCGCCCCTGCTCCTGTGCCCAAACCGGCTCCTGCCAAAGCGCCCCGCCCCGCTTCCGCCAAAACCCCGAGCCAAGCACGCGCGCGCCAAACCTCGCCCGCTGGCGGCGCCATCAAGCCACGCCTGCACAAAAACACACCACCACCCGCCCCAGAGATGGCCGGTGTGCGCCTGTCCAAACTGGTGGCAGCGCAAGTCAACTGCTCACGCCGCGAGGCCGAACAGATCATTGAGGGCGGCTGGGTGCAGGTCAATGGCAAGGTGGTGGAGGAACCGATGGCGCGGGTGCTGGACCAAAGCGTGGTGGTTGACCCGCAGGCCAACCCGATGGCTTTGAGCGAGGTCACGCTGCTGTTGCACAAACCGCCCGGTTTTGAGGCCATGGCGCCCTTGGGTGCCGCCAACAAACGGCTCAAGCCCGCACACACCCTCTTACAAGCAGCCACGCACTGGGAGCAGGACGAATCGAACGAACGCGTGCTCAAACGCCATCTGGCCAAACTCACCGCGGGTGTGCCGCTGGAGCTGGCAGCCAGCGGGCTGATCGTCTTCACCCAGGACTGGCGCGTGCTGCGCAAGCTGACCGAAGACGCGGCGCAGATCGAACATGAGTTGGCGGTGGAGGTGCAAGGCGAGGTATCGCCCGAGCAGTTGCAGCGCATGAACGTGCCGTCCACCCATGCGGGCAGCACGCTGCCGCCAGTCAAAGTCAGTGTCAACAGCACCGGTGAAACCTCAACCCGGCTGCGTTTTGCCGTCAAGGGTGCGCACCCCGGGCTGGCGGCTTACCTGTGTGAACGTGCCGGGCTGCAGATCCTGAGTGTCAAGCGCCTGCGTATTGGCCGCGTTACGCTGGCCCATCTGCCCGAAGGGCAATGGCGCTACCTGCTACCGCACGAGCGGTTTTAAACCCTCAGGCCAGCAGCGCCCGGCCTTCGACCTCGTCGCTCAGCGGCGGATAACGGGTTGGCTCGGGCAGGTTGTAATGCCACCACTCGTGCGGGTGGTGCGCCCAGCCCCCAGCGGTCATCACATCGAGCAACAGGCGCCGGTTGTGCTGCGCCTGCTCAGAAATGTCGGTGCGGCCATGGCGTGACTGCTCGGTCATCTCGTCAAACTCGGTGCCCATGTCCAGCGGTGTGCCGTCCGCCTGGCACAGCGTCAAATCCACCGCCACACCGCGCGTGTGCATCGAGCCGATGCGCGGGTCGGCCACAAACATCGGGTTGGGCAACACCGCCCACAGCCGCCACTGCGCGGCCGAGGGCCGGTACGCGTCCAACACACACAAGCGCAGGCCCTGCGCCTGCGCCAAGTCGGCGGCGGCCACCAAGGCGGCCAAGGCGTCTTGGTGCAAAAAGGCGACGGCGTGCTGGTAAATCGGGATGCCAGTGAGGTTGTTGGCCGTGGCGTAACGCAGATCGATGTCGATGGCGGGGTGGGAGATTTCTTGCAAAGGCATGGGTGTGCATTATCCCGGCAGCATTTGCGGGGACTTACAGATTGAAAAGTTGCCCCCGGGCGGCGTCGGTGATCGCCTGCACACAAGGGTGGCTGATGCGCCGCTCCACCGACACCGCATAAAACTCCTCCACCAGCTCATCGGTGCGGCCAATCACCGACACCCCGAACTGGGCGCAGGTCTCCTCTTCCAGCACACGCGGCGCCATGAACACACCTTGGCCTTCCCGACCAAAGGCTTTCATGAGCGCGGCGTCGTCAATCTCACCCACCACCACAGGCGCCACCTGGTGCCGGGCAAACCAGCCCTCCAGCTGGCGGCGCACGGAGGACGACGCGCCGGGCACCAGCATCGGCGCACCGTCCAGGCACGCCGGAAACGGGCCATTCACCCGTGGTTTCAGTCCCGGCGCGCAAAAGAAACTCATCACACTGCGGCCCAGCGCGTGGTTGAAGGCCTTGACACTGACGCGCCGTGGCATCGGCTCGTCGGCAATCACCAGGTCCAGCCGGTGCAGCGCCAGTGCGGCCAGCAAATCGTCAAAAGTGCCCTCACTGGCCAGCAGCTTGACCGGTTGCGCCATCGACAAGGCCGGCTCCAGCAGGCGGTAGGCCAGCGACTTGGACACCGAATCCGCCACCCCGACTCGGAAGTCCAGCCGCTTTTGTGCACCACGTGTCTGACGCAGCGCGGTCTCCAGGTCTTGCCCCAGGCTGAAGATCTGGTCGGCATACCCCAGCGCCAAGCGGCCGTGCTCGGTCAGCTCCAGCTGGCGGCCACTTTTGCGAAACAGCTTGCGCCCTAACCGGTCTTCGAGTAACTTGATCTGCCCCGACAGGGTTTGCGGCGTGATGTGCAACTGCTCCCCCGCGCGCATGATGCCGCCGGCCCGGGCCGTGACCCAAAAATAATAGAGGTGCTTGAAATTCATCTGACCAGCCTCATGTGTCTGCTTGATTGTTCGTTTTAATCGAAGTTTAAATGCCTTAAATTCGAATTTACGCGAAGTGAGTTGAACTTTATAGTTCCATCCGTGTCATCTTCACAGACACTGACAGGAGTAATACATATGCGCTTAAGTACCAAAGGTCGTTTTGCCGTCACCGCCATGATTGATGTCGCCTTGCGCGAGAAACAAGGGCCGGTGCCGTTGTCTGACATTTCCGTGCGGCAGCAAATTTCACTGTCGTACCTGGAACAAATGTTCAGCAAACTGCGCCAGCAGGGTCTGGTGCGCAGCACACGTGGGCCGGGCGGTGGTTACACCCTGGGTCACCGCACCGATGCGATCACGGTGGCCGACATCATCTGCGCGGTGGAAGACGCCGTGCCAGAAGTCAAGCCAGCCGAGGCGGCTGACACCAAAGACATGGCTCAGGACCTGTGGGACTCGATGAATGCCAAGGTGTTCGAGTTCATGCAGTCGGTCAGCTTGCGCAGTCTGGTGCTGGAACAACTGGCCAAGGGTGTCAAGATCGAACAAAAACCTGCTGCTAACCGCGGTGTGTTCAAAAAGCCGGTGCATGCGCCGCTGCGCACCAGCGCACCGAACTCGGTGTTTGCCCTCGGCCAAAGCCTGCTGGCACGCGGCTGATTGGCCTCTGGCCCAGGTAGCACCTGGGCTGAGCGCTATGAAAAAGTGTGAAGCCCGCCGATAAGCCGGATTCTGTGCACCCGGGTTGCCCCGGGTGTGACTGCCATTAATCTGGGCTGTTGGTCACCCAACAGCTCGGTGCTACCTACCCGCCAACTCCGGGGGCCCCGTCAACGTTGGCCTACTTGGTATTGCTGCGCGTAGAGATTGCCCGTTTCACCCGAACTTAATCGGCTCGTCTCTGTTGCTCTGATCCTCACCTTATACCCCTGGCTTGCGCCAAAGGCTTTCAGTGGACAGCCGTTAGCTGCTACGCTGCCCTATGCAGTCCGGACGTTCCTCCAGTGCTCTGTTTCCAGAATTGCACCAGCGGCAGTCTGGCGGGCTTCACACGGGGGATTATCGCGGCAATCGGCGCGGCCTTTCCCAGTGGTTCATCAGATAGACCGCACCCCACGTGCTGGCATAAGCTTATATGCATTCGGACAGAACAACTGGTTCAAAATAGCTTCACTCACGCACACGGCGTGACCCATTCGAGGAGCCCTGATGAAAGTCGACAACGTCCTGCAGACCATTGGCAACACGCCACACATCCGTATCAACCGCCTGTTTGGCAACACACACAAGGTGTACGTCAAATCCGAGCGCGGCAACCCCGGCGGCTCGATCAAGGACCGCATTGCGCTGGCAATGGTCGAGGCTGCCGAAAAATCAGGGGAACTCAAACCCGGCGCCACCATCATTGAGCCCACCTCGGGCAACACCGGTGTCGGGCTGGCGCTGGTGGCTGCGGTTAAAGGCTACAAGCTGATCCTAGTGATGCCCGACAGCATGAGTATTGAGCGCCGCCGCCTGATGCTGGCCTATGGCGCCAGTTTCGATTTGACACCGCGTGAAAAAGGCATGAAGGGTGCGATTGCCCGCGCCCAGGAACTCGCCGCCAGCACCCCCGGTGCCTGGATCCCGCAACAGTTTGACAACCCCGCCAACCCGGCGGTACACGCCCGCACCACGGCCCAGGAAATCCTGGCCGACTTCCCCGAGGGTGTGGATGTGCTCATCACCGGTGTCGGCACCGGCGGCCACCTCAGTGGTGTGGCCGAGGTGCTCAAGGCCAAGTGGCCGCAGCTCAAGGTCTACGCGGTGGAGCCTTCGGCCTCGCCGGTGATCTCGGGCGGCGCACCTTCACCGCACCCGATCCAGGGCATTGGCGCCGGCTTTGTGCCCAAAAACCTCAACACCAGCCTGCTCGACGGTGTGATCCAGGTCGACGCCGAACCCGCGCGTGAATACGCCCGGCGCAGCGCGGCTGAAGAAGGCTTGCTGGTCGGCATCTCCAGCGGCGCCACGCTGGCCGCGATTGCACAGAAGCTGCCCGAGATCGCCCCCGGCGCCACCGTGCTGGGCTTCAACTACGACACCGGTGAGCGTTATCTGTCGGTGGAAGGTTTCCTGCCGACATAAACGTTCCCGCCAGTAGGGCTGCCCGCTTGTCGGGCGAAAAACGCTCTATGGCGTAGCGCAACATGGTGCGCGGCATGGCCCGCTGGTGCTGGCTCAGAAAGTCTTCCAAGACCGCTGCGTCACGCTTGCCAACTTCGCGCAGCATCCAGCCGCAGGCCTTGTGCATCAAGTCCTGCGGGTCAGCCAGCAGCAACTCGGTCAGACGCAAGGTGTCGGCAAAGTCCTTGGCCCGGATGAAGGTCAACGTGGCCAGCACCGCGATCCGGCGCTCCCAGAGCATGGGCGAGCGCACCCATTCATACAACACCGACCGATCGCGCGTCAGCAAGTGCCTGCCCACGATCTTGGGCGCCGAGTTGTCCACCAGATTCCAGTTGTTGATCCGCTGGCGATGGGACACGTAAAACTGGTACACCTTGTCCTGGGTGGCTTGGTCCGCTTTGGGGTACTGCCCCACCAGAATCAGCAAGGCCAACAGCCGCTCTTCGTTATAGGGTGAGGCCAGCAAGACGTCGCAGTCAGCCAGTGGCAGCAGACGAAACTGCTTGGCAAGCTCGCGCACGGCGGGGACCACAACACCCAGAAAGTGATCACCTTCGCCGTACTGGCCTGGTCCGGTTTTGAAAAATCCGGCCAAGAACTTCGCTTTCTCAGGGTCGGCCCATGCCCGCAAGGCCGCTTGGGCACGCAGGCAGTCTGCACTCCCGACACATTCAGCACCGAGCGACAGGTTGGAAGCGGCCGTCTTGTTCATTTTTTCGTCGCAGAGTTTGCAGAAATTCTAGACCGCAGGCTTGCGCGCTGAGCACCCGCCAGGCCCAATCTGACGGCGCAGCGTACCGCGCCATTTATCATCACCCCCCTGCTTGATGAACACGAGCCCGCCATGATCAGACTCTCAGAACTCAAACTTCCCCTGTCCGCCCTGCCGGTGGTGACCCGCCGCTCTGCCGATGCCCCGGCTGAAACCGATGCCGACCGCGCACCCATCATCCATCCGTTTGAGGCCCTGACGCGAATGAGCGCGCAGGCGTTGGGTGTGGACCTAGCAGACATCACCCACTTGCACGTCTTCAAACGCAGTTTTGACGCGCGCAAGGCCGAACTGCTGGCGGTGTTCATCGTCGACGTCACGTTGAACGATCCGGCGCTGGAAACCCGGCTGCTGGCCCAGTTTCAAGGCAACCCACACATCCAGCCCACACCCGACATGGCTTACAAGCTGGTGGCCAGCGCGCCCGCCAATTTGCCGCGGCGTCCGGTGGTGGTGGGTTTTGGCCCGTGTGGCATGTTTGCCGCGCTCATTTTGGCGCAGATGGGGTTCAAACCCATCGTGCTGGAGCGTGGCCGCAAGGTGCGTGAACGCACCAAAGACACCTGGGGCCTGTGGCGCAAACACGTGCTCAACCCCGAGAGCAATGTGCAGTTTGGTGAAGGCGGCGCCGGCACGTTTTCGGACGGTAAGTTGTGGAGCCAGATCAAAGACCCGCGCCACCTGGGCCGCCAGGTGATGACCGAGTTTGTGAATTTTGGCGCGCCGCCCGAGATTCTGGTGGAAGCGCACCCGCACATCGGCACCTTCAAGCTGGTCAAGGTGGTCGAGAACCTGCGCGAACGCATCATCGCCCTGGGTGGCGAAATTCGCTTTGAGCAGCGCGTGATGGATGTCGAGGTCGACACAGCCAACGGCAAACGCCAGCTGCGTAGCCTGACGGTGCTGGATCAGGCCAGCGGTCAGACGTATGACTTGCGCGCCGACCAGGTCATCCTGGCGCTGGGCCACAGCGCACGCGACACCTTTGCCATGTTGCATGGGCGTGGTGTGGCCACCCAGGCCAAACCGTTTTCGGTGGGCTTTCGGATTGAACACCCACAAAGCCTGATCGACCGCGCACTGTGGGGCCGCCACGCGGGCAACCCGGTGCTGGGCGCCGCTGCCTACAAGCTGGTGCACCACGCGCAAAACGGCCGCGCCGTCTACAGCTTTTGCATGTGCCCGGGCGGCACCGTGGTGGCCGCCACGAGTGAGCCGGGCCGGGTCGTGACCAACGGCATGAGCCAGTACTCACGCGCCGAGCGCAACGCCAACGCCGGGCTGGTGGTGGGCATCGAGCCCATCGACTACCCGCAAGACAGCGCCGCGTTTATCGAGGCTTTTGGGCCTGTGACCGGCGAACAATATGCGCAGGAAGCTCTGGAATTGAGAGCACTCGACCCGAAAGCCGTGCACCCACTGGCGGGCATCAACCTGCAGCGCCAGCTCGAAGCCAACGCCTATGTGCTGGGCGGCAGCACCTACGAAGCACCCGGCCAGCTGGTGGGTGACTTCATCCGGGGTGAGGCATCGAGCCAGTTTGGCAGTGTGTTGCCCTCGTACAAACCGGGCGTCAAGCTGGGCGATTTGCATGGCGCCCTGCCCGACTACGCGATAACCGCGCTGCGTGAGGCGCTGCCGGTGTTTGGCAAAAAGATCAAAGGTTTTGACCTGCCCGACGCGGTGTTGACCGGGGTGGAGACCCGCACCTCGTCGCCCTTGCGCATGCCGCGTGGTGAGGATTTTCAGAGCATCAACACGGCGGGTCTGTATCCGGGTGGTGAAGGCGCGGGTTACGCGGGCGGCATCCTGTCGGCGGCGGTGGATGGCATCAAGCTGGCGGAGGCGCTGGCGCGGCGGGTAGTTGGGTAGTTATTGGTCACATTGGCCTGCAGCCCTTATCTTTCAAGGGCCTGTAGCTATCGTTTCTTTGGATTGCTTGGTGCGCGTGGCGCTAGGCGAGCGGCGGGGTAACCGTTCTGCCGACGACGATATCCCTTGACAGTCAAGTCTCGATAAAAAAATCAGACCACATACGTCTACCCTCCGATAAGACCGATTTGGTTTCCCTTCGGCCCGCGGACTACGACATCTACTTTACGGACCTCGTACTCGGTGTGTACCACTTCGTTGTCATATCCGTAGGAGACTTCTTCATAGAGAGTAACGCGAAGCGAGTCACCAGGACCCAGCTCCACGAGTCCCTTTTGAAAGTTGTCGAGCCAATATTCATCACAAATCTTAGCCTCAATAGTCAGCGTCCCGTACTTGAATGTCCACTTTGAGGTTCCGAGATAGTCAGGCTTTTTGACTTTGAGGATTCGCTCCCCAGTGTTTTCTAACCGTTCCCGCGTAACTATCTCACGAATGACTTCACCAGAAACAACAAGGTCTGGATTGAAACTGGATCTACCTTCCAGGGATGCGAAAGTTGCGCGATCACGCTTTTCAAGCGGCACCATTGCGTCGTTTACCGCTGATATGTCAGACAGGAGCGAGGGAGTGTCAATCTGAGCATATGCGGGAAGAAGCTTAATGTCAGTGTCATGGGCGAGCTTTGTTAGATCAGCTTCGAGTCGCTTCACATCCTCTCGGTCAGATATTTCATTTCTTTCCCCGCACCAATCAAGGATTGTGTGCTTACCCTTTAGCAGGAAGTGACCGATCAGCTTCTTTATGTCACCCTGCTGAAGCGGTTCGTCTGGTATCGCGTCAATGACAGTTCGCAAACGTGACTTTAACGAGGCGGCTTCGATATCTTGAAGAACAAGGCTTGTCCGAACGGAAGCGCCGAGCATCGGAGCAAGATGACCATCTAACCGTTGGAAGGCATCAATTAGTCCCGCCATGGAGCGGAAAACTCGCGTCGGATCACCTTCGCCTCTGGCGAACTCGATGCGAATATCGAAGTCGACAAATGCTCGGTCATTCACGATATATCCACCTCCGGTCTAACTTGATGTGGCCCAGTCGTCCCGCTTGCTGAATCAGTTGCGGAAGATACCGGGGTTCAAGCACTATAGCCAGCGCATCACCCCGGCAAACTTACATGGCATGAAGTTCTTCTTCCAGTGGCAACAGCACAACGGTGATTCGCGTTGTCTGTGCGGCATGGGGGGACGTATCTGCACGATTGGCAGCCCATCTCAGCGCCAACACACCTTTGCGCAAAAAGTGCCTACATCCCTCATAGATTAAGGGATAGCCGCTATCAATACCATACTAATCCAGCCACCCTCACAAGCTGGCGGTTGGCTCTGACTCAAGCCGCTTCCCCAGCTTCCAGCCGTAGCAGCAAGTCGTTGGCCTCCACAAACTGCGCCTCGCTGAAGACGCGGATACCGGCACTTTCCAGCAGAGCCGCTGTCACGCCGCGCTCGACCATGCGCTGGCCGGTGAAACTGCCGTCGTAGATGTAACCCGAGCCGCAGGAGGGGCTGCCTTCCTTGAGCACGGCCACGCGGATGTCTTGGCTTTGGGCTTGTACCAGCACGTGCCGGGCGCCGGAGATGAATGCATCCGACACGTCCTGGCCTTGTCGGTCAATCACCCTGGCTTGGCCCAGCAAAACCTTGGCGCCGCCCGCGCCCAAACTGATTTCAGCGGGTGGGCGTGGCACGGGCAGGCCGCCTGAGACCTCGGGGCACACCGGGACCACGCGGCCCTGTGCTAACCAGCGTGCCAACACCTCGCTGTCGCAGCGTTTGTGGATGGCGTTGTAACGGACCGGGCTGCCAAGCAGGCAGGCGCTGACCAGCACCAGCGGCAAGGGTGCCGGCCAGACGGAGGGGGGTGCGGCGTCGCGGCTCATCGTGGCACCAAAACAAACACGCCCCAGCCCAGGTACTCGCGGGTGTAGGTGGCGTAGCGCTGTGGCTCGGAGTGGAGCCGGGCGCGCACCTCGGGGGCAAAGTCGTCGCCCGGGTTGGCATCCAGCCAGCGGCGCATGGTGAGCCATTTGGCGGCCTCGTAGCGGTCCCAGCTGTCCTGGTCGGCCAACACCATTTCAACCACGTCGTAGCCCAGGTGGCCCCAATAGGCGATCAGCGCGGGCAGTGTGTAGAAGTCGCTGATGGCGTGGGCCTGGCAGCCTTGGGCCACCTCTTCGGTCGGGGGCAACTGGCGCCAAAACGGCTCACCAATGAGGATGATCCCGCCGGGGCTCAGGCTCTGCGCCAGCAGCGCCGCCGTGCCCGCAATACCCCCGGCAATCCAGGTGGCGCCCACACACGCGGCCACATCCACCTTCTGGTCAGAAACGTACCCTGCTGCATCACCGTGGATGAACTTGACCTGGTGGGCCACGCCGAGTTCTTGCGCACGGTGTTGGGCTTGCTCGGTGAACAGCTGGCTCATGTCAACACCGGTGCCGGTGATGTGGTGGTCACGCGCCCAGGTGCACAACATCTCGCCCGAGCCGCTGCCCAGGTCGAGCAGACTGGCCCCAGGCGTCAGTCGTAATGCCGCGCCGAGGGTGGCGAGTTTGTCGGGGGAGAACGGGTTGTGGATGCGGTGCGCGCTCTCGGTGATGGTGAAGATCCGTGGGATGTCCATGGCAGAGAAAGTCCTGGCAGGTGTTAAGGGTCCATGTGATCACGTTGTGAGTGATGTCACCAACCGCCCAGAGGGGTGGACGGCTGTGCCCTGTGGTCCTGCGGGCTGGATCAGCGGCGAGAGGCACCGGGCTGCAAAGACTATAGCGCGCGCCTCACAGCGGCATGGCAGGAATGGGAAGAGGAATTTGTCCCAGTGGCGCTGTCGCAACAGCCCAGCGGGAGACAGCCACCACCGTCAGCCTCTCAATGAACCCGTAGAAGCCTTGAGCACAGAGCAAGATGTCTTCAGGCACCAGCACGTCAGAACCGCTGGCGGCTGACGACCTGTGAAAGATATGCGTCGGGCGGCGCCATCTCTCGACGGGGGTCGAAGGCTATGGGTTTGTCATCGAGCCCTACTCGGTGACGCGCTTGTCTGCCTGCGAATGGCCGCCACCCAGCGCCTTGTAAAGCGCAACGGCGTTGGCCATCTCGGCGCTGCGCAGATCCAGCAGGGTTTGCCGCGCGGCATACAGTTGCCGTTGTGCATCGAGCAACTCCAGGCGGCCATCGACACCGGCTCGGTAGCGAAGGTCTGACAGCGCAAGCCGCCTTGTCGCGCTGACCACCACCCGCTGTTGCGCATCCACTTGACGGCCGTAGGTTTCCCGCCCAGCGAGCCCATCGGCAACTTCGCGGAACGCGATCTGGATGGCTCGCTCGTATTCGGCCACCGCGCTGGATGTGCGCACTTCAGCCAGACGCAACTCGGAACGCAATCTGCCCGCATTAAAAATCGGAAGGCTGAGCTGTGGCGCAAAACTCCAGACCCGGCTGCCGCTGTTGAACAAGTTGCCCATCTCCGGGCTGGCATAACCCAGAGCGCCGGTCAGCGACAGACGCGGAAAGAACGCTGCTCGTGCCGCACCGACATCGGCATTGGCGGCGCGCAAATTGTGTTCGGCTTGAAGAATGTCCGGGCGGTGTGTCAGCAGCTCGGAAGGCAGTCCTGCCGACAGTACGGGCCGGGGCAGATCGTCCAGCAACAGCGCAGTCGGCAAACCGTCGGGAATCGCTGTGCCAAGCAGCAATTGCAGGGCATTGCGGGTTTGCTCCAGCGCACGGGTGCGCGCCTCCAGGTCGGCCTCGGCGCTGGCCACCTGCCCCTCCGCTTGGGAGACATCCAGCCCGCTGCTCTGCTTTGCGGCTTTCAGACTACGGGCCAACTCAAGGGATTGCCGCCAATCCGTCAAGGTTTGCTGCGCCAGCCGCAACTGTTCCTGCGCAAAGAGCCCGGCATGGTAGGCATCTGCCACCGCGCCGATCAGGGCGACCTGAGCGGTCTTTTGCCCTTGCTCACTGGCCAGATAGCGGGAAAATGCCGCGTCGCTGAGCGCACGTGCGCGGCCAAACAGGTCAAGCTCGAACGCACTGATGCCCAGCCCCAGGTTGTGCTGGGTGCTGACAGAAGATCCGGCGCTGCGGCTTTCGCCACGTTGGCGGGTGACACCCGCAGTTGCGTCGATTGCGGGCAGTTGCATCGCGCGCTGAATACCGTATTGCGCTTGCACGGCCTGGACGTTCAAGGCAGCCAAACGGAGATCGCGGTTGTTCTCAAGCGCCAGGCTGATCAGACCTTGTAGATGTGGGTCGGGAAACATCGCTCGCCAGTCCAAGTCTGAGATCTTGGCTTGTGTATCCGCGCCACTCGCCAACGGGTAGCGCGTCGGCACGGGCGCTTCGGGCGTTACCAAGGGGGGTGTCAGCGAACAAGCCGACAGGCCCAAGGCTAGTGCCAGCAAAAACAGGTGTCGTCTCATGGGTATCACTCCTCTTGAGCCTGAACATGACGCGACTGGCGCGCTGCGCGCCAGGATGCGAAACGCTCCTGGAAGCCCATCACAAACACAAAAAACACGGGCACAAAGAAGATCGCCAGAACGGTGGCGCTGACCATGCCGCCGAACACCCCTGTACCGATGGCATGCTGGGTTTCGGCACTGGCCCCCATGGCCAGCATCAAAGGAACAACGCCCAGACCGAAGGCCAGCGAGGTCATCAGAATCGGCCGCAGCCGCAAGCGCGACGCTGTGAGCGCCGCATCGACCAAGCTGCTGCCTTGGTCACGCAGCTGTCTGGCCACTTCGACAATCAGGATCGCGTTCTTGGCGGAAAGCCCGATCACAGTGATCATGCCGACCTTGAAGAACACATCGTTGGGCATACCTCGCAGCAGCACCGCAAGCACGGCGCCCAGCAAACCCAAAGGCACCACCAGCATCACCGATACCGGAATACTCCAGCTTTCGTAAAGTGCCGCCAGCACCAGAAACACCACCAGCATCGACAGGGCCATCAGCATGGGGGCCTGTGCTGCGGATTGGCGCTCCTGCAAGGACTGCCCCGTCCAGGATACGCCAAAACCGGGTGGCAGCTGTTTGACCAGACGTTCCATCTCGGCCATGGCCTGGCCGCTGGAGACCCCCGGTGCTGCGCTGCCGGTGACTCGCACCGCCGGGAACCCCTGGAAACGCACCAACTGTTGCGGCGTGTCGCTCCAGACCGGCTTCACCAGTTCGGAGAGAGACACCATGCCGCCGTTGGCGTTGCGTACATGGAGCTTGAGCACATCATCGATCTGCATGCGTGCGGGTGCATCCGCCTGAACAATCACTTGCTGCATACGCCCGGCATTCGGGAAATCATTGACATAAAGTGAGCCCATGGCCGTAGACAGCGTGTCGCTGATGCTGGTGAAAGCGACGCCCAGGGCCTCTGCCTTCTGACGGTCGATATCCAGGCGGATGCTGGTTCCGGTCGGCAGCCCTTCCGGAATGACTTCGGTCACCAGCTTGCTTTGCGCCGCCAGCTTGAGCAGTCTGGCCTCGGCGGATTTCAATGCCGCGTGTCCCTGGCCTGTGCGGTCCAGCAGGCGCATGGTGAAGCCCGAGGTCGTGCCCAGCTCATCAATGGCAGGCGGTAGATGACTCATGACCATTCCATCAGACGTATCGGCCATGGCCTCTTGGGTCAAGGTCAGCTCTTCACGTGCCGTCGCACCGTCGCGTTGCCCCCAGTCCTTCAAGGTTGTGAAGGACATCGCAGCATTCGGGCCAGAGCCTGAGAAACCAAAGCCGAGGACGGACAGGCTGGACTCGATACCCGGGCGCGACACAATGTGGCGCTCGAACTTTCGCACGACATCCAGGGTTCGCTCACTGGTTGCATCGGCCGGCAACTGGAATACCGTCATGAAGTAACCCTGATCCTCCTCGGGCAGAAACGAGGAAGGCAGTTGCCTGTATCCGACCAGCAGGACCGCCGTCAGCGCAGCAAATACCAGCATGACCCTGCCGGACCGCATGATCAGCCTGCCGACCTGAGTTTGATAACTTTGGCTCATCTGCTCAAAGCGCCGGTTGAACCAGGTCGAAAAGCGATCTCGCGGGTGATGCGCCGGATCAACAGGCTTCAGCAGCGTGGCACACAAAGCGGGCGTCAGGCTCAGTGCCAGGAAAGCCGAGAACAGAATCGATACGGCCATCGACAGACTGAATTGTTTGTAGATGGCGCCGACCGAGCCGCTGGCAAACGCCATGGGAATGAACACAGCCGTCAGCACCAGCGTGATGCCGATCACTGCCCCAGTGATCTCTTGCATGGCCTTGATGGTGGCGGCGCGCGGAGACAAACCCTCGTGCGCCATGATGCGCTCAACGTTCTCAACCACGACGATCGCGTCATCCACCACGATGCCAATCGCCAGCACCATGCCGAACATGGTCAACACATTGATCGAGAACCCCGCCAACAACATCACGGAGAACGTTCCGAGCAAGGCTATCGGAACCACGATCGCGGGAATCAAGGTGTATCTGATGTTCTGCAAGAACAGGAACATCACCAGGAATACCAGCACCATGGCTTCGGCCAGCGTATGGAGAACCTTTTCGATCGAGATCTTGACGAAAGGCGCCGTATCCAGCGGAACGGAATAACTCATGCCAACCGGCATCGCCTTGCTTAGCTCTTCCAATCGCGCTTTGATGGCATCCGATGTTTTTACCGCGTTGGCGCCTGGCGCAAGTTGCACGGCCGCGGCAGTGGCACTCTTGCCGTTCTCCCGAATGTCAAAACCATAGGCCGCAGCCCCGAGTTCAACACGTGCAACATCGCCAAGCACCACCCTGGAGCCGTTCGCCCCAGCCTTGAGCACAATGCGGGAAAACTCTTCAGGGTCGGTGAGTTGCCCCCGAATTGTGAGTGGCACGGTGACACGCTGACCCGGTAACGTCGGAGCCGAGCCAATACTGCCGGGCGCGATAGGTGCATTCTGCTGGCTGATGGCTGCGGACAGATCGGCCATGGTCAGGCCGTAGGCAATCAGCTTGTCGGGGTTGACCCAGATCCGCATGGCCCGTTCGGCACCGAACAACTGCACACGCCCGACACCCTGGATGCGACGTAGCTCTTCCACCATGTTACGAGCCATGTAGTCACTGAGCTCGACTTCACTGAAGCGACCGTTGTCTGATCTCAGTGCGATGATCATCAGGAAGCCGGACGAAGCCGACTCCACCGTCAGACCATTCTGGCGAACAGCCTGGGGCAGGCGAGATTCAACCGATTTGAGTCTGTTCTGTACGTCGATCTGAGCCATCTCAGGATCTGTGCCCGGTTTGAACGTTATCTCGACCGAGGCCGAACCCGAGGTGTCGGCCGATGACTCGAAATACAACAGGTTCTTGACACCGGACAACTCCTTTTCGATGAGGCTGAGCACCCCATCACTCATCGTCTCCGGCGTGGCGCCCGGATACGTGGCCATCACGGTGACACTGGGCGGCGCAACGGATGGATACTGTGCAATCGGCAGGTTGGGAATCGCGATGACGCCGAGCACGATGATGAACAGGGCGATCACCCAGGCAAAGACCGGGCGATGAATGAAAAACTTGGGCATGGCAAACGTCTCCCGATCAATCAGGCGTGGCGGGTTCAGGAGCGGCATGCTCTCGGGGCAAGACCGGCATGCCATCCGTCAGGCGATTCATGCCCTCGACGGCAATACGCTGGCCATGGGCCACCCCTGAAACGACGCGATAGTTGTGACCAACCAGTTCACCAAGCTCAACCGGCGTGAGGTGCGCAAGGTTTTGAACATCGATCACCCACACGAACACCTTCCCTTTGGATCGCACCACGGCCTGCTGTGGCACGGTCAAGGCGTCGGGATAACGAGCGACGGGCACCCGTGCATGCACGAACATGCCCGGCAGCAGCTGACGCTTCGGGTTATCGACCTGAATGCGCAACAACACATCACCCGTACCGGGATCAACACTGATCCCGGAAAACAGGATCTGACCGCTGGCCACATTGGATTCGCCATTGCTGCTCAGAATGCTGACCGGCAGCCCTTTGCCGACATCCTGCCCCTGGGCAAGAGACTGCTGAAGGCGAGCGAGCGAGGCGGCTGAACGACGCACATCGACATACACCTTGTCGATCTGCTGAATGCGCGCCATCGGCTGGTTATCGGTGCTGCTGACCAGCGCGCCCTCGGCGACCAGTGCCTGATCGATACGACCGGAAATCGGCGCGTCCACGGTGGCGTACTTCAGGTCGAGTTGCTTGCGCACCAGTGTGGCCCGTGCCAGCGCCACGTCAGCCAGCGCTTGGTCGCGCAGTGACACCGTATCGTCGTAGGTCTGACGGCTGATCGCATCGGTGTCCACGAGTGGCCCCAGACGCTGTACTTGAAGCTGAGCACGCGACAGTACGGCCTCTGCCCTTTGCAACGCAGCCGCCGCCGTATCTCTGTCCGCAGCAAGCGGCGCCGGATTGATCTGGAACAAAGGCTGTCCAGCGATGACGTCCCGGCCTTGCTCGAACAGGCGTCGCTGGACGATACCGCCAACTTGCGGACGGATTTCGACGGCACGCAAGGCCTCCACCCGGCCATGTAGGTCTTCAGTCAGTTCCACCGGCGAAGAGGCAACAAGCACCGTGGATACATGGGGGGCAGACGATGCGTCCTCTGGCTCCAGCTTCCCACAGGATCCCAGCATCAAGGTGACGACGACCATCGCGGCCAATGCACAAACCAACTGACAACGTTTATCAAAATTCATATACCGTTCCTTTGAAAACTGGCGACAAAGCGTCCAGCACGTCAAGTTCTGAAGCCACCTTGGGGTTTCGCTACAGACATGTGAAGCCTCATCAGTGCAGGCAATGCAGCCGCACTTCCAAAATCCCTGGCGCGTTTCGGCAACCGATGGCGATCCAGGGAGACACGATCAACCTTCGCTTCATGCATACGGCTCGTCGGTTCGAGCTGAAGGAGAGGATCGCTCTATTGACCGGCGGGATTTCGCGTTCGCGTCAGACTGGAGCGGCGCGGTGCAGGCAGAGGCAAGGTCGTAGCGACTGTCGTAGATACCCGAGCGAATGTCCAGCAGGCCGAGCACAGAATGGAACAGATGGTCGTGCGCAACCGGCTCCACTGCGCGGGCACGCAAGCAATCCGTGTTTAGGGAAAAACTGGAACGGTACTGGTCCGACACCCACATCACCATCGGCACCTCTTTCTGGACCGACGGCGCGACAGCGTAAGGCATACCGTGCAGGTAGAGCCCGTACTCACCAAGCGACTCGCCATGATCGGAGACGAAGATCATCGCCGTGTCGTGGGTGGCCTGCTTCTCCTTCAAAAAGGCGATGGTCTGCGCGAGCACGTGATCGGTGTAGCGCAGCGCGTTGTCGAAGGTGTTGACGATTTCCTGCTGTGTGCAGCGGCCGAGATCGGCCGTTTCACAGGTCGGGGTGAAGTGCCGGAACTCGGCTGGGTAACGCTTGGCGTAGTTTGGGCCATGGTTGCCAATCATGTGCAGGAACAGCACCGTGTTCTCGGCCCTGCCCGCAGTCAGTGTGCGGGCGCCGGAGACCAGGGCGCTGTCGAAACAATTCCCGTCGGGACAGATGGCGGGCATCGCTGCGGGCTCCGGGCGCCATGTTTCCAACCCGTCGCAGGTGCCCTTGCAGCCAGATTGATTGTCGAGCCACACCACGCGCCATCCGGCGTGGGCCAGGACATGCGGCAGGGCTTCGCTGTTGCGAATGCGCTCTTCGTCGTAGGCGCGTCGGCCAACGGCGGAGAGCATACACGGCAGAGATACCTCGGTGCTGGTTCCGCAGGCCGTGACTTTCGGGAAGTTGATCACATCCAGTGCGGCCAGTTGTGGTGTGGTTTGCCGCGCATAACCAGAGAGTCCCCAATTGGCGGCCCGCGCGGTTTCGCCGACGACCACAACCAAAAGTACCGGCTTGGTGCGATCGGCCCACCCTGGGCCGAGCACGGCATCGGTTCCAACGGGCTGTCGCGTCTGCTTGGCGGCACCATCTGCGATGGCGACGCGTACGCTCGAATAAAGAAGGTTGGCTGGTGTGATCAGATAACGTGCCTCCTTGTTCCCGCGCATGAAGGCCGAGAAATCCTTGAACGACGTCATCAATGCCCCGACACCAACGAGCAAAGCAACCGCGACGCAGGCGACGCGCACACCGATGGCGTTCAGTGCCGGTTGGCTGCGAATGTCGACCGCATAAATCAACGCAAGTGGCGGCAGCAGTCTGACCGCTATGGGCAGCACCATCGCGTAGGACAGCAACTCACCCGCCTCGCGCGGATCGGTGGCGAGAACGTTGCGGACCATCCCCGGGTCCAAATAGACGTGGTAGCCCTGCATGAAATAGGTGGCCACCGCCGTTCCCGCCGCGAGAAAGGCCAGCAGGGCACGGACTGTTGGCCGGGGAACAAGTGTTGCGAGCACCGCCAGCAGCACAAAATGCAGTGCCGTCAACGCCACGCCAAGTGCTATTGCATAAAAGATGCTACTTGGTTCGGACAGGGATCGGCCAGCCAGTGCCACGCCCCAAAACAGCGGGTTGGCGGATGCCGTAAACCAAAGGGAGAGGATCAGCGCGAGGGTTTCGATGCGCATGACCAGACGACGGCTGGGCATGCCGACAGAAACAGGGAGCAGTGCAGTGGTGGTCATTGTGGTCTTGTCGGTGTCGCGTTTGCGTTCAGCCACTTCCAGAAGATCGACAGCATGGCGAACAGAAGCACCGTACTGAGCCAAGCCGTGGCGAGGGTGTGAGAAAGGAAATGCATGCCACGCATCTGCTGAACCCAACCCATCGTCAGGCCGACAGAAAGGCCACCACAGAAGGCCAGCGGGCCGTGCAAGTTGGACAACGCCTTTAGGCTGCCCACAAGCAGCGGTTCAGACATGGCGGCGACAACCAGCGCGGTTGGCGCAATCAGGACGAATGCTGAAGCGGCACCTGATTGCGTGTGCGTGGGGATCGTTCTCCTCGTTGTCGGGCCCCGCATTGCCAGAGCCGACGCAGCCGCAAACAAGCGGCCGCGCCAGGAGAACGGATTGGTCTTCATGCATATTCCTTCATTGCGCATTGCTCACGCCCAATTCTCAATAGACCCTATGGAGCGCTCGCTGACACAATGTGAAGATTCAATGGAGACAGATGACGCAATGATCAATCAGCAACCCAACACCAACCCACCTGGAAAAACTCAGGCCTTGGTGCTCATTGCAGAAGACGAAGAAGAGATTGCAGAGATTCTTGCCGCCTACCTCGTTCGCAGTGGCTTGCGCTGCCTGCATGCCAGAAATGGACGGGAAGCCTTGGTTTTGCACCTGCGCCACAAACCCGATCTGGTGCTGTTGGATGTGCAGATGCCTGAAGTGGATGGCTGGCGCGTCCTGTCGGAAATTCGCCATCGGGGCACCACACCGGTGATCATGCTGACCGCCATGGATCAAGACATCGACAAACTGACCGGGCTGCGTATTGGAGCGGATGACTACGTGGTCAAACCCTTCAACCCTGCCGAAGTGGTTGCGCGCACTCAGGCAGTTCTTCGCCGCGCTTCCCCGCAAAGTGGCCGCAACGACAAACAGGTGATGCGCGTTGCGCCGTTTCAGATTGACCTGGACAACCATGAAGTCATGGTGGAGGCAAATGGCAGGATGCAGAAACTGGAACTCACACTAACCGAGTTCAAACTGCTGGCGCAACTGGCGCGCACACCCAAGCGCGTTTTCAGTCGGGCAGAGTTACTTGTCAACTCGCTGCCAGAAGGCGATGCCCTTGAGCGAACCGTGGATAGCCACCTCAGCAAACTGCGCAAAAAGCTTGAGGGCTTGGGCATAACGGGCATTCCCAGCGGGGTGCGCGGAGTGGGCTACCGGCTTTGGAGCGGGGAATGAAGCTGGTCGGGCTCAGCCGACGGATTGCGCTCTCCATGATGGCCATGGCCTTGGGTGCCATCCTGCTGGTTGTCACAACGTCCTATGCCTTTTATTCGCTTTGGGAACAGTACTGGCCTGACAATCCTCCTACGGAAAGTATTGTTCCGACGGGCCCAGAATGGGCCTGGTTGATTGCCACCACACTGGCTTCGCTGGGACTGGCTGCCGTCCTTGCCGTCAACTTGTCGCGCCGCATTCTTGCCCCGCTGAACTCGTTGACAGAGGCCATCCGTCGTGTTGCCCAAGGAGATTTGTCGGCGAGAGCGTCGGCAGATGACAGGTCGCTGGGTGAAGCCACGCAATTGGTGGACGACTTCAACCTGCTCGCCGACAAATTACAGCGCATGAGCAAAGAGCAGGTCTTCTGGAATGCGGCGATCGCCCACGAACTGCGCACCCCAGTCACCATTTTGCGTGGACGCTTGCACGGGCTGGCCGAAGGTGTGTTCGCCCCGGAAGAGGCTCAATTCCGCAGTTTGTTGCTGCAGGTTGAGGGCTTGAACCAGCTCATCGAAGACCTGCGCGTGGTCAGTTTGGCCGAAAGCGGTCATCTTGACGTGCGCGTTCAACAGGTCGACCTGGGCGCAGAAATCAGGTCAGTTGTTGGTCTTGTTGCGGCGTCTCTTGCCAAGGCCGGCCTGCGACCCATCCTGGACCTGCAGGTACAGCATGCGTGTTGCGACCCAGCCAGAATTCGGCAGGCTCTTCTGGCCATTCTGGAGAACGCCAGAAAACACGCCGTGCCCGGCACCATAAGGGTTCTGACACGCTTGGATGATGGTCAGTTTCGCCTCATCGTTGTCGATGAGGGGCCTGGTATCGCCGAAGACTTTTTGCCACATGTTTTCACAGCGTTCCGACGTTCTCCGCAAGCGCGAGGCAGTGGCAGCGGCCTCGGTCTGGCCGTGGTTGCGGCCATTGCACAGGCACATGGCGGACAAGCGAAGTGTTATCCATCACCTGAGACTGGGACAACCTTCGAAATGTGTTGGCCACATCACGATGATCTCGGAGTCACCGAACCACCACGTGCGCCTCAATCACCCTCTGCGGCTGAACCGCCGAGGGACTAAACCGCTTGCGGTACTCGTCGATCAACGAAGTTGGCGATACACCCACCTTCTGATCAGAAACGTACCCGACGGGAGACACCCAGCACCGATTTCATATAAAAAAAGCGCCTGCAGCCCTGATGAATCAAGGGCTAGGCGCTATCAATCGTGTAATGCTGGTTAAGCTGAGCCAGAGGCACGGCTCCCAACGAAGCCTTGCCCCAGCAGCATTTATTTCCCGCTGCGGATCTTCTTGAGCTCAGCCTGGGTTTCGTTCCACAGGTCCATGCCGATATCGGCACCAATGCTGGCGTACACCTTGGTCAGCTTGTCGCGCATGCGGCCGGCTTCAACGGGAGACAGTTCGTTGATCTGCATGCCCTTGGCTTTGAGGTCGCCCATGGCCTTGGCGGCTTCGTCGCGGGTGTCCTTGCGCTCGAAATCACGGCTCACCTTGGCGGCATCCATCAGCACCTTTTGCTCGTCTTTCGAGAGCTGGTCCCACCACTTCTTGCTGGCGGTGACGATCCAGGGGCTGTAGACGTGGTTGGTCACCGTCATGTACTTCTGCACTTCGTAGAACTTGCTCGACAAAATGGTGTTGAACGGGTTTTCCTGGCCGTCGACCGTGTTGGTTTCGAGTGCGCTGAACAGTTCAGAAAAGGCCAGCGGGATGGCGTTGGCACCCAGGGTCTGGAAGCTGCTCAGGAACACGTTGTTCTGCATCACACGCAGCTTGATGCCCTGCATGTCTTCCATCTTGGTGATGGCGCGTTTGCTGTTGGTCAGGTTACGGAAGCCGTTTTCCCAGTAGACCAGGCCCACCATGCCTTTGTCCTGCAGCTTGTTGCGCACCTTGTCACCAATCGGGCCGTCGAGCAGGGTGTCGGCCTCTTTCACGTTGCCAATCAGGAACGGTGTGTCCCACAGCGCCATTTCTTTGCTGATGCCCACCAGGGTGGCGGTAGAGCCGACCATCATTTCCTGCGCGCCACCAATCAGCGCCTGTTGCATCTGGTTGTCCGGGCCGAGCGCGGCGGCGCCAATGGCGCGCACCTTCATCTTGCCACCGGAGAGTTTGGCCACTTCGTCGGCAAACACCTTGGCGGCGCGGCCCTGGTTGCTTTGTTCGTTGAGGCCATAACCAAAACGGATCAGGCGCGGCTTGATGTCTTGCGCCAAGGCGGAAAACGAGGCGCTGAGCACGGCCACACTGGCTGCGGCGATGAGGGTTCTGCGAAGCAATGTCATAAGAATCTCCTGTTGTTGAAATGAAACACGTGAAAAGAGTTGGAAAAATGAACGTCAGCGCATCCAGGCAACGGGTGCGGTAACGATCTGCGGGAACGCAATAAACAGGGCCAGGATGCACAGGTAGGTGATCAAGAACGGGCTGATGCCCCTGATCACATGGTGCAGCGGTACCCGCCCGACACTGGCCACCACGTTGAGCACCGTGCCCACGGGCGGGGTGATCAGCCCGATGGAGCCGTTCAGAATGAACATCAGGCCAAAGTAGACCGGGTCAATACCGGCCTTGACCGCAATCGGCAACATCACCGGGGCGAAGATCAGGATGGTGGGCGTCAGGTCGAGCGAGGTGCCAATCATCACCAGCACCAGCATCATCACCACCATCAGCAGCTTGGGGCTTTCCACCAGGGGCCCGAGCCAGGCGGTCAACACATTGGGCAGGTCAGCCAGGGTCACCATGTAGCTGGCCACCTGGGCACCGGCACACAAGAACATCACGATGGCCGTGGTGCGAGAGGCACGCACCAGCACGTCGTAGATCTGCACCAGCTTCATTTCGCGGTGGATAAACAGCGAAACGGCCAGCGAATAAAACGCAGCCACCACAGCGGCCTCGGTCGGGGTGAACAGGCCAGACTTCATGCCGCCGATGATGATGATGGGCATCAGCAGCGCCCAGAAGGCCTTGAGCGTGGCTTTGAGACGTGCCTTGATCGGAAGCGCCTCACCCTTGGGCAGGCTCAGGTCACGCAGCACCAGCTTCCAGGCAAAGATCAGGCCCACACCCATGATCAGCCCCGGCACGATGCCCGAGAGGAACAGCAGCGAGATCGAGGTGTTGGTGGTCACGCCGTAAATGATGAACGGCATGCTGGGTGGAATGATCGGCGCAATGATGCCACCGGCCCCAATCAGCCCGGCCGAGGTGTGCAAGGGGTAACCTTGCTGGCGCATCATCGGCAGCAAAATGGTCGCCAGCGCAGCGGTGTCGGCCAGTGCCGAGCCGCTCATGCTGGCCATCAACACCGCAGCACCAATCGCCACAAAACCCAGGCCACCACGGATGTGGCCGACCCAGGCCTGCGCCATGGTGATGATGCGTTGGCTGATGCCCCCCGCGTTCATCAATTCACCAGCCAGAATGAAGAAAGGCACCGCCAGCAGCGGAAAGCTGTCGACCCCACCCACCAGGTTTTGCGCCAGCAGCTGGGTGTCCCAGAACCCCAGCACATAAGACATGGCGGCACCGGTGAGCGCCAGCGCCAACCCCATGTTCATGCCAATGCCCAACAGCGACAACATGCCACCGATGAACACAAAAAAAGCCAGACCTTCGATTGACATGACGACTTACTCCTGCTCTGCGGTCACACCCAAAAACAAGGGCGTGCGCTTGATAAATTCGACCAAAGCCATCACACAAATCGCACTGGTACACAAAAAGGCGGGCAAGGGCAACAGCGCGGTGGGGTAACGCAGCACCACCGAATAGCTGTCCAGGCCCACCACCACCTGCTGCCAGGCACCCCAGGCAATCAGGCCGCTCGAGGTCATCACCAGCAGGCGGATCAACAGCGTGGCGGCCAACAAGGCCCGAGGCTTGTGGCGCAACAGCCCGACCAGGCTGGTGAAGGTCATGTGTTCACCGGCCGGGTAAGCGGCGGTGGCACCAATAAACACCATCCAGACAAACAGCAGGCGCGACAGCTCTTCGCTGGCGGCCACACCGCTGCCAAAGCCATAACGCAGCACCACATTGATAAAGACGGAGAGCGCCATCACCCCCAGACAGATCGCCATCAGGGTGCTGGCCAGCCGCCGGAAGGTGCTGTCCTTGGGTGCGATGTGTGTGCTGTTGCTCATGTCAACTCCTTGTGAGTCATCCAGGCCGCGACTTCAGCCTGCAGTTGCGGCAGCGGTTTGGCCGCGTCCAGCGTCAACACACCGGGTTCACCACTGGGATCTTGCAGGGTGGCAAACTGGCTGTCCACCAGCGTGGTGGAGAAAAAATGCGCGTCGCGTGAACCCACCCGCGCCTGGGCATCTTCGCGGCTGATCTGCAAAAAGGCAAATCGCAAGCCCGGCGAAGCCAAGCGCAGCCGGTCGCGGTAGGCTTGTTTGAGCGCCGAGCAGGTCAGCACAATGCCACCCGGCTGCTGGCGCAGCTGCTCACCCAATCGGTCCAGCCAGCCCGCACGGTCCGCGTCAGTCAGGGCGATGCCTTGGCTCATCTTCTGGCGGCTCTCGGGGCTGTGGAAGTCGTCACCCTCCACCAGTGGCAGCTGCAACACCTGGGCCACACCACTGCCCAGGCTGGACTTGCCACACCCGGCCACCCCCATAATCACAATTGAAATATTCATCATCGTTGTTTGGATAGCGCTATCCCAAAAAATCAAATAAAAAGGTGGTGTCGCTGCCAGCTTGCCCCACCGTGCCTCTTGACAACAAGCGGCGAAGGAGCAATCTGGCTTGACTCCGACCTTCGGATAGCGCTATCCTAGTCCCGCTCACTTTGGTTGTACCCTAGTATTTACCCTATGTCCTCCACAAAAAAATCCAGCCCCCGATCTCGTGCCACCGGCCGTGTCACCCTGGCCGATGTGGCCCAACTGGCGCAGGTGAGCCCGATCACCGTGTCACGCGCACTGCGGGGTGAGCGCGCGGTGGACGCGCTGCTGGTGGCTCGGGTGCAGGCGGCGGCCAAGGAGCTGGGCTATGTGCCCGACCCGGCAGCACGCGCCCTGGCCTCTCGCCACAGTGCCCAGGTGGTGGTGCTGGTGCCGCTGCTCTCCAACGCCTTGTTTGTCGATGTGCTGGAGGCGGTGCAGCGCAGTCTGCGCCCGGCGGGTTACCAGATGCTGATGGGGGTGACGCATTACGACGCCAACGAAGAAGAACACCTGCTGCGTGAACTGCTGCAGCACCGCCCGGCGGGCCTGCTGGTCACCGGGTTTGAGCGCAACGAAGCCACCCGCCAGATGATGGCGACCAGTGGGGTGCCCTGTGTGCACCTGATGGAGGTGTCCAACACCGAAGGCGTTTACAGCGTGGGCTTTTCACAAACCGATGCGGGTGCCGAGATGACCCGGCACCTGCTGGCGCGCGGCAAACGCCGCATCGCTTTTGCGGGCGCCCAGCTCGACCCGCGCACCCGCCAGCGGCTGGCG
This sequence comes from Rhodoferax fermentans, assembly GCF_002017865.1. NCBI lineage: Bacteria > Pseudomonadati > Pseudomonadota > Betaproteobacteria > Burkholderiales > Comamonadaceae > Rhodoferax > Rhodoferax fermentans. The sequence continues at coordinate 1,569,736 of NZ_MTJN01000002.1, forward strand.
GGCTGGCGCACCGAGCTGCAGCAGGCCCAGCTGTATGACCCGCAACTGGAGTGGCTCAACCCCGCGCCCTCTTCCATGGCCCTGGGTGGGGAGATGTTGACCCAGATCCTGCAAACGCAGCCCGAGGTGGATGCCATCTTTTTCTGCAACGACGACTTGGCGCAAGGCGCCCTGCTGGCGGCCCTGCGTCTGGGGCTGGCGGTGCCAGAGCGGGTGGCGATTGCCGGGTTCAACGACCTGACCGGCAGCGACCAGATGTTGCCAGCGCTCACCACCGTACACACCCCACGCAGCGAAATCGGCACAGCGGCGGCCAATATGCTGGTGGCGCTGATCAACCGCGAACCGGTGGCCTGTCCCGGTGTCGATCTGGGCTACAGGCTGGTGGTGCGCGCCAGCACTTGACCGGTGGATATATAGAAAATCGGCCTATAGCCCTTATATATCAAGGGCCAGCAGCTATCAAAGACGTAACACTCAGGCCGAGCGTTTGAACAGCGCCAGCAGGGACCCGGCCAGCACAAACAGACTGCCAAAGGTGCGGTTCATGGCGCGGATGTGGGCCGGTTTCTTGAGCGCGCCCAGCACCCGTGAAGCCAGCGCGGTGTAACCCGCCATCACCACCATGTCGGTGAACGCTAGCGTGGCGCCGATGATCAGGTACTGCGGCAGTAAGGGCTCGGCGGTGCTGATGAACTGCGGCACCACCGCCAGCAAAAACACCGTGCCTTTTGGGTTGACCACATTGATCATCCAGGCCTTGAGGATCAGCTTGCGCTGGCTCACCACCTCGTCGCTGTCGGATGCCGCCACCATCGGCCGCGCCGGTGCCCGCCACTGCTGGATGCCCAGCCACACCAGGTAAGCCACACCGAGCCACTTGACCACCACAAACGCGGTGTGTGAGGTGGCCATCAGCGCACCGAGCCCCACACCCACAATCAGCAACTGCGTCCAGATGCCCAGCACCAAGCCAAATATCGTGACATAACCGTATTTGAAGCCGTGGTTGAGCCCCGCGCTCATGGACGCAATGGCGCCCGGGCCGGGGGAGATGCTGATGGCCCAGGAGGCCGCGAAAAAGGTGAGCCAGGTTGAGAGTTCCATACGGCAAGTCTAGCGGTTCTGAACGGTGCTTGGTCTGTGCCGATCAGGGTTCGCTGATGGGTACTCGCCAATGAATGATCACCGATGGCACTGGGGCGAATGCTTGCGCGAATGTCCCCCGCCCTGCGGGCTCCTCCTTGATTTCGCTCCACCATTCACCCCAATGTCATCGGTAGCCAACACTTTGGGGTTGTCGCATGACGACCGCAAGCTTGAAGCCTTGTTGGCTGACTCAGGACGGCGTGGCATTCAGCGCAGCGAGGACTTGGGGTTTTGCCACATCAAGGAGGAGCCCGCAGGGCGGGGGACAGCCGCGGAGCTGAGTGCCGCGTCGTCCTGAGTCCTGTGACCAGCGCATAAAAAAGCCCCAACCAAGCTCACCTGGTTGGGGCAGAAAAACAGTACGGAGCGCTTGTGGACTCAGCTCTGTGCGTTTTGCAACGCGGCAATACGGTCTTCCAGCGGCGGGTGGGTCGAGAACAGCTGCCCGATGCCACCGGCAATACCAAAGGCCGCCACACTCTTGGGCAACTCACCGGGCTGCAAACTGCCCAGGCGCGCCAGCGCGTTGATCATCGGTTGTTTGCGGCCCAGCAACTGGGCAGAACCCGCATCGGCACGGAACTCGCGGTGGCGGCTGAACCAGGCCACCACAATGGCAGCGGCAAAACCCAGCACGATGTCGAGCACGATGGTGGTCACGTAATAACCAATGCCGGGGCCAGAGTTTTCCTGGTCACCCTTGCGCAGGAAGCTGTCCACCAGCGAACCCACCACCCGGCTCAGGAACACCACAAACGTGTTCATCACGCCCTGGATCAGGGTCATGGTGACCATGTCGCCGTTGGCCACGTGGGCAATTTCATGGCCGATCACCGCCTCGATCTCGTCGTGTGTCATGCCCTGCAGCAAGCCGGTGCTGACCGCCACCAGGGCCGAATTCTTGAACGCACCGGTGGCAAAAGCGTTGGGGGCCCCCTCAAAAATGCCGACCTCGGGCATGCCGATACCGGCTTTTTCAGACAGCTTGCGCACGGTGTCCACAATCCAGGCTTCGTCGGCGTTGGACGGCTGGTTGATCACCCGCACGCCCGATGTCCACTTGGCCATGGGTTTGCTGATCAACAGCGAAATGATCGCGCCGCCAAAACCCATCACCAGCGCAAAACCCAGCAAAGCACCCAGGTTCAGGCCGTTGCTGGTCAGGAAGCGGTTGACGCCCAGCAGGCTGGCCACAATGCCCAGCACCGCCACCACAAGGACGTTGGTGAGAACAAACAAAAGAATGCGTTTCATGGTTTCCTCTTGATAAAACAGTGTGCTTTGCGGCGAATCTGCCGCGTAATGGCGCGAATGGTAAGGGTGAAGTGCGCGAATTCAAGCCAATCGGCGGCCAAATCCACATGCGGTTTAGCTATTTGTGTGCCGCGCCCGCCGCGCTGCGCGGCGCCCGGAACACCGAGGCATCCTCATAAAAACCAGGCACCTCGTTGCCCGGCCACCAGCCCGGCACACCGAGCACCGGCAGATGGGCAAAAGGTTTCTCAGCCAGCCTGTCTGCGCTCAGATCGGTTGCCAGCCAGGCGTCCAGAGTTGCTATGTCGTCCGTAGCAGGGCACACCCGGTACACGTGGGCTGTGGCCGGTTTTCTTGGGACAACCAGTTTTTCCATCAAAGCATGGCCAAACAGCCACAGGCCCGACTGTTGCCACAGCGGGCGCAGTCTGCCAAACACCGCTGACCAGTCTTTGACCACCAGCGCGTCCCACAAGGCATCGGGCGCACGCAGCAGCGCCACGTTTTCGTCAAACAGCGTGAGCGCATCCCGCGCGGGGCCGCGCACCGGGGCAATGCCCAAGCGCTCGATCTGCGCCGCCTGCAACTGGTTCAGGCGGGTTTTGGTGTGCGGCAGATGCAACCACATCAATCCGTTGAAAAAGTCGTGCAAGCCCTCACGGGTCGGGCATTGGCCGCTCTCAAAAATGTACTGTTCGTAGGCTTTGCCGGGTGGCAAATCGGCCTGTGGCACAAAATGCACCGGGGGCCGATCCGGCGCAGGCCAGAGCTGTTGTGCAGCTGCATTGAGCGCCTCGGGCTGGGCCACACCGGCGCACACCTGCTGCGCGATGGCCTCACCCCGTTGCCGCCAAGGCGCCAGCCAGGGTGCGGCCCAGTCGATGTCAGCAATCAAGCCGCTGGCGGTGCCGGGATGTACTGCACCGTTCTGGGTTTTTCGGGTGGGGCCAGCACAAACAGGTGGGGAAATTTTTTGAGCAGTTTGGTGGCCGTCATGTTCTTGCCACGCAAGCGGGCGTCCAGCAAAGCCTTGGCCACCGCCGCCAGAGGCTGCGCCTGACCGGTTTGCAAGGCAGGCACGGCCGCCAGAATGGCCGCCAGATCCAGCAGGGGCATGGCATGGGCCGCACCTTCAGCAGGTTGGAGCGCTGGTTTCTCGGGTGCAGGTGGTGGCACGGGCACCGGGCTGGTGGCTGGCTGTTCCTGCGGGGCTTTGGTGCGTGCGCTGGTTTTGGCCGCCACTTTTTTGGCGGGGGTTTTCGCCGCCGCTGGTTTGGGGCTGGCCGCCGGGCTGCTGGTTTTGGCGGCCGTTTTGCGCGCGGTCTTGCGGGCCGGCGCTGAGGGTGCTGCGCCCTGCTCCGGCCCAACCAGGATCACCCGGTCGTAGGCGGGCAAAGCCTCACGGCCCATCTTGCTGCGCTCGGAGACACAGACCACACGGATGCCTCGCTCACGCAGGCGTACCACCAGCGGGGTGAAGTCGGCATCCCCCGAGCCGATGACGATCAAGCCGGGCGTGGGGCTCTGGCAAGCCAGTTCCATCGCGTCCACCGCCAGCGCCATGTCGGTGGTGTTTTTGGTCAAAGCCAAATTCACAAACGGGCGCACCGCCCAGGCGCACAAGGTGTCGGCCAGGGCTTTGAGGTTCTCGGCGCTGCCGTAGGCACGGCGCACCGGCAAGGGGCCTTCGGTTTCCTGCAGCACACGAAAGGCCTCGTCCACCCAGGCGCCCGAATTGAGGTTGTCGGCGTCGATCAGGAAAACATTCATGGCAACTCCTTGTGCGGTGGGAATTCTGGCGCGTGCGCTGTGGCTCAGGCCACCAGCCGCCAGGCCAGCGCTTCACCACTGGCCAACGGTTTTAGTTCGGCCTGGCCAAAGGCAAAACTGGCGGGGGGTGTCCAGCTCTCGCGCTTGAGCGTGATCTGGCCGCTGTTGCGTGGCAGACCGTAGAAGTCGGCGCCAAAAAAGCTGGCAAAAGCTTCGAGTTTGTCGAGTGCCCCCACCGAATCAAAAGCCTGCGCATACAGCTCCATCGCGGCATGGGCGGTGTAACAGCCGGCGCAGCCGCTGGCGTGTTCTTTGAGGTGCACCGCGTGCGGTGCGCTGTCGGTGCCCAGGAAAAACTTCGGGTTGCCACTGGTGGCCGCCGCCAGCAGGGCTTGGCGATGGGTTTCACGCTTCAACACCGGCAGGCAGTAATAGTGTGGCCGGATGCCGCCGGTGAAGATGGCATTGCGGTTGTAGAGCAGGTGGTGCGCGGTCAGGGTGGCGCCCAGAAAACGGTCACACTCCTGCACATACTGCGCGGCTTCACGCGTGGTGATGTGCTCGAACACGATCTTCAGCTCAGGGAAATCGCGGCGCAGCGGGATCAGCTGCTGGTCGATGAACACCGCCTCGCGGTCAAACAGGTCGATCTCGGGCGAGGTCACTTCGCCATGCACCAGCAGCAGCAGGCCCGCGCGTTGCATGGCCTCCAGGGTTTTGTAGATCTTCTTGAGGTCGGTCACCCCTGCATCGCTGTTGGTGGTGGCACCGGCCGGGTAGAGCTTGGCGGCGACCACTCCAGCGTCTTTGGCGCGCTGGATTTCGTCGGCGGGCAGCTTGTCGGTGAGGTAGAGCGTCATCAGCGGCTCAAAAGCCACACCAGCTGGCACAGCGGCCTGGATGCGCGCTTTGTAGGCCAGCGCGGCTTCGGTGGTGGTCACCGGCGGGCGCAGATTGGGCATGATGATGGCGCGGCCAAACTGGGCGGCCGTGTGCGGCACCACGGTGGCCAGCGCGTCACCATCACGCACATGCAGGTGCCAGTCGTCGGGGCGGGTCAGGGTGAGGGTCTGGATGGGTGAGGATGTCATGGTGGGTATTGTCATCAAAGCTTGGGAGAGTCTGGCGGCGTCACACGCTGCAGCGCCAGGCGGATGCGCTCCAGGGTGTCGTTGACCGGGGCGTGGGTCGACACCTCCAGTCCGAGACTGCGGGCAATGGCGTTGATGCGGGCCGCGTTGAGCGGGATGCCACCGGCATCAATCGCGGCGATCAGCGCCTGGGCCCGCTGCACATCGGTCAGGACCGGTCGGCTACCCAGGCACGCGGCCTTGAGCCGGCCCCAGAGCTTGGGCGCAGGCATTTACACCCCGACCAGGGCGCGATAAGCCTCGCGCGTGGACGATGCAACCGAGCGCAGCACCTGCGCGTACGGGCTCTTGTGCTGAGCCACGAGCCGCGCCGAGGCCACCATGCGCGAGCGGCAGAACCAGTGGCAGGTGTGTTGCATCAGGAACAGCTCGGCCATCAGGGTGAAGGCCTTGTCTTTCTGGCTCAGGCCAGGCTGCGGGCTGGCTGCCAGGGTGATCGCGTGGGCGTGCAGGCTCAGCGCCTTGCGCGCGTCAAAGCTGTAACCCGGCAGCCATTTGGTGATGTAAGGCAGCGCAAACGGCAGCTTGCTGATGCGCGCCTGGGGTTCGGGCACTTTGGAGAAGGACAGCACAAAAGCGTTGAACTGGTTGCACAGCTCGGTCTCGGCGGGCTCGAGCATGCTCCAGATGGCGGCTCGGCGCTGTGCATCGGGTTCACCCAGGGCGCGTAAATAACCCTGCAACAGGCTCTCCATCAGCTTCTCGATCTGGAATTTGGCCAGGCAGGCGCCAAGCAGAGCAATACGCACCTGCTGGTCACGCTGGGTGAACGAATTCAGGCCAAAACCAATGATGAAGACCGAAATAAAAATATCCATAAAAAAGTACGCTGCCCCTCGTTCTGTATGCGCTTGTTGCTATTTAATCAATAGTTTGCAAAGACCCTACCCAGCCAAGGGTGCCCATGCCAAAATAAACCATGCCCGAACCCATCACCCGTGCCCAAGACACCGTCTCGCTGGACAGCTCGCCCACCATGGCGATGACCACGCTGTACGGCGCGGCGGTTGGCCCGATTGGCAAGGATTATTACCTTCCCATCTTCAGCCGCTTTGAAGCCGCTGGCCAAGCCACCTTGTCGTGGAACCTGTCGGCCTGCCTCTACACCATCAACTGGATGATTTTCCGGCGCCTGTGGGGCCCGGCGCTGGTGTTTGCAGGGGCTCTGCTGGGCAGCGCGGTGCTGCTGGTGGCGCTGGGCCTGCTGGTGTTGGACTGGCCCCACGAGCTGATCTACCAGCTCTTGCTGGCTTGCCTGGGCTTGGGCATGCTGGCCAGCGGCCTGTGGGGCAACGCCCTGCTCTACAACCACTGCCGCCAGGCCATGATGACGGCAGTGGCCGACAACAAGACCCTGGTGCAGGCCTGCGCACAGCTCAGCCAGCAGGCCAGCACGCGCCAGCGTTTTATCCGGCTGCTGCTGACCAACACCTTGTTGCTGACACTGGCGGGGCTCGCTTACCTGCGCTGGGTGGGGTGGGACGGCACAGACACCCCGGTGCCAGACAGCAGCCCAGCGCCCGCGCTGGCGGCCAGTGCCGTTGAACCCGCTGCGCCTGCGGCCAGCCAGGTGGCATCGGCCGCGCTGGCGCCTGCGTCAGCGGCCTCGACACCGCTGGAGGTGCCTGTCCTGTTGGCGGCGCCAGCTGCCTCGGCGGCCAGTGCCACACCAGCATCAGCAGCGGTGTCTGCAGCTGCTTCTGCCCCCCTGGCAATGCCCGCATCGGCCCCGGTTTCGGCGCCCGCCGTGTTGCCGACCACATTCACCCAGCCACCAGCCTCAGCTGCGCTGGTGGCATCCGCCCCGCCCCAAGCTGCGGCTTCGGCCTTGGAGCGCGCAGCCAGCGCGCCACGGGGTCGCAGCGCTGCGCCAGCCTCGGCATACAGCTCGGCTGCGGCACCCTCTGCGTCCAAACCGGCAGCCCGAGCGGCTTCCAAACCCGCAGCGCGCGCTGCCTCCAAACCGGTGGCCAAAGTAGCCAGCGCCAAAACACCAAAACCCACGGCGACCAAGGCCAGTCAGGTCACCAAGGCAGCGCCGCCCACCAAAGGCCTCTACATCAACGCTGGCCTGTTTGCCAACCCAGACAACGCGCGCAATGCATTGGCCAAATTGCAGGCCGCAGGCTTGCCCGCCACGGCACAGGAGATTGACACCAGCCAGGGGTCACGCACCCGGATTCGGGTCGGTCCTTACGCCAAACCGACCCAGGCTGAGGCCAGCATCCAGAAAATCAAAGCCCTTGGTCTGGACGCGGCGCTTGTCAAACCCTGAGCTTGTGATTACATTGGCGCCCTCCCCCTTTGCCACAGGAAGCACCATGGCCTCTGTCTCATCCATTTCCCTCTCAGGCATGAACGCCGCCCAGACCCAGCTCAATGTGGCGGCGCACAACGTGGCCAACCTCAACACCGACGGGTTCACGCGGCAACAGGTGGCTCTGACCGAACAATCCGAAGGCGGTGTGTCGGCCAGTGTGGGCAAGGCGTCCCAACCCGGTGCGGCGTTGGAGGAAGACGTGGTCTCGCAATTACAAGCCAAACACGCCTACCTGGCGAACCTGGCGGTGTTCAAGACCAGCAACAAAATGGCTGGCGCCCTGCTCGACCTCGACGCCTGAGCCAGAGCACCATCAGCTGCCGGACAGCTCAGTCCTCGGCGGTGTGGCAAGCCACACATAACTTGTTGCCATCCGGATCACGAAAATAAGCCCCGTAGTAGTTGGCGTGGTACTGCGGACGCCGACCCGGCGCCCCCTCTGAACGGCCACCATGCTGCAGCGCGACCGCGTAGGCCGCGTCCACCATGGCCCGGCTGCTGGCCAGAAAAGCCACCATCTGCCCATTGCCCGGCGCATGGGGCTGCTGGTCAAACGGCTTGCCCAGCAAAAACAGCGGCCTCGGGTCGGGCTGCGACTGCCAACCGGCCCAAGGCCGATCAGCCTCAACAAACCGCGCCTGCACCCCCAGTACCTCCATCAGCGGCTGGTAAAAGGCCAACGCAGACTCGAAGTGATTGGTGCCAACAAAGATGTGAGAGAACATGGTGTGGTTCCAGCTAGTTAAGCAAAGACAGCTTCATAAAGGCACTCGTGGCACGACTAAGCCTCATCGGACAACGCTTTTTCAACATGCCGCAAGAGCCAAGCGATTGTTGCCGGGTTGAGTTTGCCTTGCCCCCAGTGTGTACTGGTACGCCGGATATAGCGCCCAATCTCTTCGTCTATGCGAGTGACTACGGCTTCGTTCCTTTCTAGCCCAACAAATGGCTTCTTTCCGTACAAAAACTCGTACTCCAGAAATCCGCGCTGATACCAATAGGTGCCACAAGCTGAGGCAGCATGTGCACGAAGCCACGTCCACATGAAATCCGGATCTTCAACGTTGGGAGCCTCGGCGTGGCACTGACCACACAGTAGGACCAAGTTGCTAGGGCATTCGGAGTCGCCAAGGGCACGGGGGTCAATGTGACAACGCTGAAGCTGCCGACTTTGCGCACAGCACCAACATAACTCCTCGGCTTCTGCCGAATCCACAGACAGACCGCACTCACTTTGGTGTTGAGTCCAGTAGTCAACGATTTGGCGGCGAGTTGTCTCCATGTCTTTCAATCAACAAGTCATTTTCAAGCCGAAAGAGCCACTGGTTCTGTTCTCTTTGGCATCGCACACCACCATCACTCGCCAGCCGAAGAGGCATGGGGGTGGCGGCCGATTTCTGGGCCTTTGACAGTATGAGGCCGAAGCCCCCATGCCTCTTCGGTCCCCCACCAGCGCGACCAGTTGCCACCTCGTACAACGGCACCTGGCAGCCCCGCAAGCAGAAATCCCTTATCAATAGCAGTTAGTCCTTGATTCATAAAGGACTAGAAGCCCAAAAGGCTTGCACTCACTGGACCGGTCTTGCTTGGGCCTGAGGCCGCAGGGCCGCGCATTGTCGTCTGGTCAGTGCCAACTTCCTGACGGCTGTTGTGCGGCACATCCATCTTGATCCACATCAAAAAATTACCGATTCTCAAGCTAGCCTCGCTAGAATTTCATGCCACCCAAACACAAGTCGCTCAAGCGACACCGACTGGCACTTGCCACCTAACGCACCCGTCGGCCTCCCCCTCGTTGGTTTTTTTGCTTTTTTTGTTCCCCTGAAGATCTGGAGAGTCAAGCCTGCCCGTTTGTTCAACCTGTCCCACCAAGGAGCGTCATCATGGCCAAGAAGGCACTGTGTATCGGCATCAACAACTACCCCGGCACCCACATGGACCTGCAGGGCTGTGTCAACGACGCCAACGACTGGGCGGACACCTTGGGCGCACGCGGCTTTGGGGTCAGCAAGCTGCTCGACGACCAGGCCACCAAGGCGGCCATGGTGGCGGCTTTGAGCAGCCTGATCAGCAAAGCCAGCAAAAACGACAGCCTGGTGATCACCTTCTCAGGCCACGGCAGCTACCAGCCCGACACCGATGGTGACGAGGCCGACGGGCTCGATGAAGCCCTGTGCCCGTATGACCTGCAGACCAACGGTGAGGCCTTGACCGACGACGAGATCAAAACCCTGTTTGCCGCGCGCAAGCCCGGCGTGCGCCTGGTTTTGATTGCGGACAGCTGCCACTCCGGCACCGTGACCCGTGCCGCCAAGGCGGAGCCCGGCGCCGACACCAGGCCACGTTTTATGCCCATGGGCAACTGGTTGCCGGCCAAAGATTTGCCCAAAAACCGCGCGGGCAAACTGGCAGCCACTGTGCTGGCACCGGCGGGCGCCTCCCCGCTGCTGGGGGCTTATTCACGGCTGCTGGGTGACTTGCTTTTGTCGGGCTGCAAAGAAGGCCCCAACAACTTCAGTTATGACGCGCGCATCAACGGCCGCTACAACGGCGCCTTCACCTACTACGCGCTCAAAGCCCTCAAAACGCTCAAACCAGAAGCCAGCTACGCCGACTGGCACAAGGCCATCCTCAAATACCTGCCCTCGGCCAGTTACCCGCAGTCGCCCCAAATTGTGGGCAGTGACACCGCCCGGAAAAGCAAGGTTTTTGCGTAAGTTCCCGCGCCGGTGTCGCGCGTGCGGCACCGGTTGTGTTCCATCTGGCAGGAGCGTCCCATGGCAGAGCAGCTGTACAAGATCCGCGGCACCCTGAGTGACACCCGCGCACCACGTTTCGGAGGTGTGACACCCAGCCACCGGCTGATCCCCGGTGCCGCACGTGACGGTGCCGGTGACCAGATCGAGGTGGCGGGCAATACCGTGGTGCGGGTCGAGCTGGACAACGGTTTTGCACTCTGGAGCCGGGTGGATGACCTGACGCAAGAGTACGGCGCCTTGCCCAGCCGGGACGCCGGTGCCGCCTGGGAGTTCTCGCGCCTGACACCACGCACCAGCAGCGGGGGTGAACGTGGACTGCTGGGCCTGGCGATCCGGGTGCTGGATTTTTTTGGCCTGGACCTGGCAGAAAAATCCGCCCGCAAACTGGGTCAACACTTTGAACAAAAGCTGCTGGGTGACCACCCTCCTGGCCTGTACCAGCTGGACCTCAGCGGCGATCTGACACTGCGCAGCCTGCCCGACACCAGCCCCATCCCGTCCAACCAGGGCCCGCTGCTGGTGTTTTTACATGGCACGGCCTCCAGCACAGCGGGCAGTTTTGGCAAGTTGTGGGAACCGGGCGCCACCGAAGCAGCGCGTCTGCGCCAATCCTTGGCACCGGTGTATGGTGAGCGGGTGTTGGCGCTGGAGCACCGCAGCCTGACCGAGAGCCCGATCCAGAACGCGCTGACCCTGGTCAAACGCCTGCCCAGCGGCGCCGAGCTGCATCTGGTGAGCCATTCACGCGGCGGCCTGGTGGGTGAGCTGCTGGCCCTCTCTGGCTGCCCCAAGCTGGACCAGCTGCTGACCCCGGACAAGGTGCAACAGCTGTTTGCTGCCGACCGCAGCATCGCCCCCCAACTGGGGCTCTCGCCGCTGTCTGACACCGAGGCCCAGGCACGTGATGCCGACTACCACGCCGACCGCCAGCACCTGCTGGAGCTGGTGGCGCTGCTGGCCCAGAAACAGTTACACGTCACCCGTTTTGCCCGTGTGGCCTGTCCAGCGCGTGGCACCACCCTGGCCTCGGGTCGGTTGGACCGTTGGCTCTCGGTGCTGGACTACCTGGTGAACGCGGCCACCGGCAACGGTCTGTTTGGTGACAGCCTGGATTTCCTGCTGGCGGTAGTGAAAGAGCGCACTGACCCACGCACCCTGCCCGGCATCGAGGCCATGGTGCCCGGCTCGGCGCTGACCCGGCTGCTCAACGGTGTGCCCGAGTTGGTGACCAGTGCCGACCTGAGTGTGATCGCCGGTGACATCGAGCCCGGTGACGGCCTGTGGAACACCCTCAAGGTGCTGGCCAGCGACTGGTTCTACAAAAACGAGCACGACCTGGTGGTGGACACCGCGTCCATGGGGGGGGGTCTGACGCGCCTGGCACCGGGTGCACGTTTCCGCCAGGACAGCGGCCCCAAGGTCAACCATTTCCGTTATTTCAGCAACGAGGCCAGCATCCGCTGGCTGGGCGCAGCGCTGGGGCGCAGCGACGCCGACAGCGGTGGTTTTCTACCTCTCACCGCACCCCCACCCGCCGCCCCGCGCTGCTTGGCCGCCGCAACACGCAGCCGCAGCAGCCCCAACAAACCGCGCCCGATTGTGGTGCTGCTGCCAGGCACCATGGGCAGTCAGCTGCGCGTGCAGGACGACACCGTGTGGCTGGACTACTGGGCGCTGCTCAAAGGCGGCCTGAAACGCCTGGCCATGGATCGGCCAGGCATCAGCCCGGTGGGGCTGGTCGACGACTTTTATGGCCCGCTGGTCGAGTTTTTGGCCCGCAGCCACCAGGTGGAGCTGTTCCCCTACGACTGGCGCCACTCGGTGCGCCAGGCGGCCGCCCGCCTGGCGAGCACGCTGGAGCCGCTGCTGGCCCAGGCCGAACGCAGTGGCCAGCCGCTGCGCCTGGTGGCCCATTCGATGGGGGGCCTGGTGGTGCGCGCCATGATCGCCGACGGTGGCCTGGGCAGCGCAGTGTGGCAGCGCATCACCCGCCTGCCCGGCGCACGCTTCCTGATGCTCGGCACCCCCAATCTGGGCTCGTACGAGGCGGTGCGCTGGCTGACCGGTTTTAACCCGACCCAGACCAAGCTCACGCTGCTCGACATCACCCAGAACACCGACCAGATCATTGGCCTGGTGGCGCGTTACCCGGGCCTGCTGGAGCTGTTGCCCTTTGCCCCGAGTGACCCCGACTTTGCCGACACCAGCCGCTGGGACAAGCTGCGCCAGGCCATTCGCGCCAGCTGGGCCACCGCACCCACCGCCGCGCTGCAGGAAGCCGCCACCACCTGGCAGTTGCTGCGCAGTGCACCGCCCGACCCGCAACATATGGTGTACGTGGCGGGCTGCCAGCCCAGCACGGTGATCGACTACCAGCTCAGTCCGGGCCCCTCCTGGTGGCGGCCTGAGCAGAAGCGCCTGCAGTTCATTGCCACCCACGAGGGCGATGGCACGGTGAGCTGGCAGTCGGGCTGCCTGCCCGGTGTGCCCACCTGGTATGCCGAAGACACCGCACACGATGCCTTGTGTGCCCAGCCTCGGGCCTTTCCCGGCTATCTGGACCTGCTGGTCAACGGCCAGACCCGGCTGCTGCCCAACACACCACCAGCGCGCGCGCGTGGCGCGGCGGGTGAGGAGCGCTTTGTGCTGCCCGACACACCGCCGGTGGACGGTATGCCCGCGCCGGGTGACATCAGCGGCCTGGGCTGGTCTGGTCAGGCGCTGGCGCCACAAGCCACGTCCGAGGCGGCGCTACCACCCATCGAGATCGCCATCCGCCACGGCAACCTGGCCTACGCGCGCCACCCGGTGCTGGTGGGCCACTACCAGGGTGACACCGTGGTCAGCGCCGAGGCGGTGCTGGACCGCCAGCTCGGTGGTGCGCTGACGCGTCGGCTCGATCTGGGCATTTACCCCGGCCCGCTGGGCAGCAACACGGTGTTCCTCAACGACTCGGCCAGTGCCAAACCGGCCGGGGCGGTGGTGGTGGGGCTGGGCCAGGTGGGGGCCTTGAGCCCGGGTCTGCTGGAAGATTCGGTGCGCGCCGCACTGCTGGACTTTGCGCTGGATGTGGCGCACTGGCCCGACCCACGTTTTGGTGAGGGCGGGCGGCCACGCTCGGCGGCAGTGACCTGCCTGCTGGTGGGCACCGGCTCAGGCGGGCTGCCGGTGGCCGATGCGCTGGAGGCGATCTTGCGCGCTGCGGTCTGCGCCAACCGCCGCCTGGCCGATCAGGGCCTGGACAACCGGGTGCTGATCGACCGGCTGGAGTTTCTGGAGCTGTTTGAGGACATTGCGATTGCCGCTGCCGACGCCCTGGGCCGCCTGGTGGATAACGAGGCCCTGGCGGGTGCTGTGCGCTGGGAGGCCAAGGCGGTGGAAACCGGGCAAGGCGGGCACCGGCGCGTGCGTTTTGTGGCCTCACCCGAGTGGTACCAGCGCCTGGAGATCACCGAAGACACCGGGCGCCTGCGTTTTGTGTTCCCAACCGACCGCGCCCGCGCCGAAGAAACCCTGGCCACCGGGCAGCTGGCGTTGGCGCAGAGTTTTGTGCAGATCGCCAGCCAGAGCACCGGGCACAACTCGGAGGCCTCCAAAACCCTGTTTGAGATGCTGCTGCCGCTGCGCCTGCGCGAAATGGCGCTGCAACAGGGCAACCTGGTGGTGATGGTGGACGCGCAAACCGCGCCCTACCCCTGGGAACTGCTAGAAAACCGCTGGGCCACCGGTGAGCGCCCGCCTGCGGTGGCGGCGGGTTTTATCCGCCAGTTCCGCACCAGCACCTTTCGCCAGCGGCCGGTGCACGGCCTGAGCAACACCGCGCTGGTGATTGGCAACCCCGACCTGGGCGGCTCGGCCGACTTTGCCGACCTGCCCGGCGCGCGTGAGGAAGCCCAGCAGGTGGCACAACAACTGAGTCACAACGGCTACGAGGTGCTGGACTGTGTGGACCAGAGCAGCACACCCATTCTGGAGGCGTTGCACAAAAACAGCTGGCGCATTCTGCATCTGGCCGGTCATGGGGTGCACCAGTACCGGCGCCCGGGTGCAGTCGTGGGTGCCGAGGCGATCTCGGGCATGGTGATGGGGGCAGACACCTTCCTGACCCCGGGCGACATCGCGCAACTGCGCTTTGTGCCCGAACTGGTGTTTGTCAACTGCTGCCACCTGGGCCGACTGGACGGCCCGCGCCCGCTGGACCGGCTTGGGCTGGCGGCGAATCTGGGTGAGGAACTGATCCGCATGGGGGTGCGCGCCGTGGTTGCCGCAGGCTGGGCGGTGGACGACCGCGCCGGACAGGTGTTTGCCACCAATTTCTACCAAGGCATGTTGTCGGGTGATGCGTTTGGGGAAGCCGTGCGCCGCGCGCGTGAAGAGGTCTGGACACGTTGCCCCGATGTCAACACCTGGGGCGCCTACCAGTGTTATGGCGACCCGGACTTCCGGCTGCACCGTGACGGCAGCACCACACAAACCGTCTGGCCCGACTTCGGCACACCACATGAGCTGGTGGTGGACCTCAACAACCTGAGCGCCGACCTGTGCGCCGGTGGCCACACCAGCCATGGCAGCGAACGCATCGCCAGCCGACTGGCCCGCGTGCCACAAGCCCAGGCCGAGCAGTGGTTACAACGCGCCGATGTCTGCGCAGCGCTGGGCCTGGCCTGGGGTGAATTGCGCGAGTGGCAGCAGGCGCTGGACTGGCTCGACAAAGCCCTGGCCGCCGAGCGCGGCGACTGCCCAATGCGGGTGCTGGAGCAACATGCCAACTTCCGGGTGCGCCTGGCGCAACACAGCTGGCGCGCCGCGCGCCGCCTGAGCCCGGCCAAACGCGAGAGCGTGCGGCAACAGGCGGTGCACAACATCGACACCGCGGTGGCCGACCTGCAGCTGCTGTGCCAACGCAGCCCCAGCTCTGAGCGGCAGAACCTGCTGGGCAGCGCCCACAAACGCCTGGCCGTGTTACAAACCGATGCCTCGCAACAGCTGGACGCCTTGCGCCAGATGGCGCTGCACTACCAGCAGTCGCTGCTGCGCCACAGCGATGCCTATGCCTTCACCAACTGGCTGGCCGCCACCCTGCTCATCGCTCAACGTGACACCGCGCCCAAGCTCGACACGGCGGGCATCACCGCCCAGCTGGCGCAACAGCGCAGTGCACTGAGCCACCGCCTGGCCGACAACCCCAACTTCTGGGACGCCGCCAGCCTGGCCGACCTGAGCCTGAGCCAGCTGCTGTTACAAGCAGCCAGCCAGCCACGCCGCCGCGCCAAAGTGCCTGCCGGTACGCAAGCTGCTCCGGTGCTGGCGGCCTACCGGGCTGCGATTGGCCGGGCCAGCAGCCCGCGTGAACTGGCCGCGTTGACCGACAACCTCGACTTTTTGCTGAGCCTGTGGTCAGCAACTGACAAACCCACGCGCCACCTGCTGGAGCAGCTGCTGGAGAGCCTGACGTGAGCAGCCACACCCTGCGCGCCAGCAGACAGGCCTGAGCGCCATGGCCTCCGGCAAGATCCTGACCCTGCTGGTCCTCGCCACGCTGCTGGCGGTGGTATGCGCCCAACTGGTGGCCTGGCGTTACCGCGTCAGCATGCAGCGGCTGATGCGCGCGCCCTTGAACGCCGCCGCCCACAGCACCGGGCCCGAGCACAGCACCGGGCCCGAGCACAGCCCCAGCCCGCAGCGGCCCGCCCCGGCAGCCGCGGTCACGCTGGACCACAACCGCGCCGCTTACCACCGGCTGCTGGCGCAGTTTCTGCTGCTGACGCTGCTGATCGCCTTCACACGCACCCTGCTCACCCAGTGGCTGGCCGACGCACCCATCACCTTCAAAACCGTGGCCACGCTGGGCACTGCCTACGCCTGGCCGGTGCTGCCGGTGCTGGCGGTGATAGGCCGCTGGTCGCGCTGGCGCTTTGTGGCTGCCATGCTGGGCTGGTTTGTGCTGGCGGTGCTGTTGCTGAGCTGGCGCACCAATGCGAATGTGACGCTGCTGATGCTTGTTCAATGGATGGCGTTTGACATCGGGCTGCCGCTGCTGGTGGTGACCGCACTGTGCCTGGGCGGCGCCACCCGCGCGGTGGGGCCGTGGCTGGCGCCGGTGTTTGTGCTGCTGTGTGCGTCCTCACAGGCCGGGCTGGATGGTCTGGCCGCGCTGGTGGAGGCCAACAGCGGCTTCATCCAGTGGCTGGCCAGCTGGCTGGGCGCCACTGCTGCGCTGATGCTCTTTGCGCTGCTGCCCTGGCTGCTGGCCTGGTGGCCAGCGCGCTGGCTGGGCCGCCAACTGGCCCAGGCCTACCGCCAGCAACAGGTGTCCGAGCTGTTTTACCTGTTCACCGCGGTGTGGACGGTGGCACTCACCGGCCCGGCGCTGGCCGCCTCCAGCAGCCTGGGCTGGGGCGCGCTGGTGTGTTTTGCACCCTTGTTGTGGATTGTGCTGGCCGGGGCCTGGATGCGCCGCTTGGCCACGCCGCAACAGGCCGGGCGGCCACCGACGTTGCTGGTGTTGCGCGTGTTCCAGCAGGACGCCCAGGTGCAGCAGCTGTTTGACCGGGTGATTGAGCGCTGGCGCCTGACGGGCAACACCGTGCTGATTGCAGGCACCGACTTGCTGGATCGCACCATCGACGTGGATGACATCTTCACCTTCATCGACGGGCGGCTGGGTGAGCGTTTTATCCAGACCCCGGCCGACGTGCCGCGCCGCCTGGCCGAGTTTGTTTGGCGCGCCGATGTGGATGGCCGACACCGTGTCAACGAATGTTATTGCCACGACAACACCTGGCAGCAGGCGCTGGCCGAGCTGGTCCAGCTCAGCGACGTGGTGCTGATGGACCTGCGCAACTTTGAGGCCCACAACCGGGGTTGCCTGCACGAGCTGCAGGTGCTGGCCGAGACCCCCAACCTGCGCCGTGTGGTGGTGCTGACCAATGACCAAACCCACCTGCCCCCGGCCCAGGCGGCCACCACAGCGGCACCGGCGCAACGTTTTGTCTGGCTACACCAGCAAGGTGGCCAACCGCTGGCCACCGAGACGGTGTTGGCGCCGTTGTTTTGATATGGTTTTGGTAGCTATTGGCCCTTTTGTTAAAAGGGCTGGAGACCAAAAAGACTTATAACTTCTCGTGCATGGACCGGTGACTGTTTGAGGCTGGGAGCTGGCATACAGCTTGCCGATCTGCCTGACAAATACTTGCCATTCAATCGAGAAACTTTGAGGTTCCCGGCCAGAGACCCGCCGGCCGCGCGTCAAGTCCTGCGAAATGGGCTTGTCGGCCTGCGTTTGGGAGCTGCACCCTGGTACTGACTGGCGTCAAACGTCTGTCGCTGGCTCAGCAATTCGTCACCGTCGAGGCGTTCTGCCAAGCTGTCCAGGTCGCGCTCCGATACCCCAATGGATTCAAAGTGCGCGCGCCAGGTGTTGACCACCCCGATGACTTGAACGACTTGCGCGGCGGCCTGGGCCGGCGTCAGCCCAAACGCGTCGCACTGGGACATCGCGTTGGCCAGCGTGGAATCTTGTCCGTCCGTCCCGCAGATGAACTCTTGATAGCCCTGCCCGGAGTTGGTGGGCAGTACGTCATAGGCCGGTGCCAGCCTCAGCCGTCCATGGGCGGTGGGGTTCACGACCAGGAGTGCATGGTTCTTCTCATGGTCGTCGGTGTTGTCGACCAGGATGTTGAACACCATTCGGCGGAACAACTCTTGGGCATCGGCCAGATGCGCATCGCCGTGGGTGACGCCGATTCTGCGAAGGATTCGGGCAAGCTGTGGGTACCCCATTTCTGGCTCGTTGCCGGCCGGGGTTGCCGCTCGGATAGCAGTGCCTGCCGAGATGCTGTGAATTCGCCGACCGTTCACGCGGTCGAATCGCCGAATGGCCACGGCGTTCGCCGCCACCAGGCGAATAACCTGGGTCTGGGCGACGGAGATACCGGCCTTCGCCGCCAAGGTCATGGTCGCGTGCTCGATGAGCGGCGCATCCACATACTCGTGGTTGAAGAACTTGATGACCCACTGCTCGCCCTCGATGTCGATCAGCGCCTTGGGCTTTGCGCCGCCTAACGGGCTGCCACCCCCTTCAATGATTTTGGCTTCGAGAGCAGTCAAGGTGTCGCCGGCTTCGATCTTGGCCACAACCTCGCTGAGCTCTTGGGCTTGCGCCAACATCGGCAGGGGGCCACCTTTTCTGGGAAGGTAGGTGTCGGGTGAGGTCGAGACCCCCAACGCACCAAAACGGTCGTCACCAGCGTAGTAGAGCATCTCCATCAACGACGTACGCTTGGGTTTGTCGATGAACCGGATGACTTTTTCACCCCATCGGTCCG